>JBKEAM010000053.1:0-83486 GCA_047972265.1 Oscillospiraceae bacterium
TTAAAGCCGTCCAGCCCAATTACTTCGGCCAGGTAACGGCTCTCGCCGCGCAAATCGTTTATTGCCACCTGCTCCAGCAAATCAACCATTTTTTACCCGTCCTTCCCGCAGGGCCTTGCGCCCGTCTGGCCGAACAGTATACTCCTTCCGGTCAGCCACAAAAACACAGTCGCACTCCTCGCAGGTAAATTTGTAACGGCGCAGGCTCTTGTCCCTTTGCCCTTCAACCAATATTTCCATACTTACCTCCCGTTCCGATTGCCGTACTTCATGTACGCAACCATTAAAACAGTAAAACATACGGTCACGGTACAAAACACAATCGCTCCCCACATAGGGCTTACCTCCTTCGGCGCGGTTGTGAGCCGGTGTCCTCGGGTGCCGGTTTCTGCTCCGGCTCGCCAAACATCAAAACGGCCACAACCATTATGGTTACGCAAATAACTCCAATAATCGAAAACAACATCATGGGCGTCTCCTCCGTGCCTGCGGGGCTGAATTCGTCCCGGCGTTGGGCCTGTAGCTAATGCGTGCGGTATAGTCCGCCTTTTTCCTTCGCACAGGCTCTACCATCTCGCGGAAGGTATATCCCATGTAAAACATTGCCGCAATCAGCAGGGGCAGCAGTATCTCGCCGCCGGGCGCGCCGCCCTCGCGGGAACCATAAACACCAACCCCTATGGCGATCATCGCGCCGCATAAAGCGCCACCGGTAAAAACAATGCCCCAAATCCACTTTTTCAAAGCTCTGCCTCCTTCTGTAAAAAAGTTTGTACAGCCCTGCGCTGCTCCTTTAGGTAGCGCGCCCACATTACATCATTGCCGGTAACACCATAATTGCTTTCCACCGTGCTGCGCACGTTGTGCACAATCAGCTTGGCAACTGCATCTGCCAGGGCTTCCGGGCTCGTTGTAAGCTTTTCAAAATTTTTCATGCCTGCCTCTTCTTTAAACAGCGTTTAAGCAACCACAATGCCCATGCCCTGGGCAATGCCCTGCAGGCGCTTGCTGCTGATATCCTTGGCGTTCACAGCGTCATTCCAAATATGGGTGGCATTCCGTATGCCGCACTTGCTCCGGCATACCGCCAGCAGGTAGCTGGCCTCGGCATCATGCTCGGGGTTGTCCAGGCCGGGGAAAATCTTCTTTACATCATCCTTGGTAATCTGCCGGCGGCTCAAAGGCATCGGCCTGCAGCGGTTCTCCTGCTGGTCATACCGGTCAGAATAGCGCCCCCGGCTCATGCGCCGGTGCATTTCCGGGTTGCCAATCAACACAATGCCGATACCGGGTGTAAAATCAATCGGGTCGGGCGTTGTCCAGTCCCGTATCTCCTCCATGGTGGTGTACTTCAGGTTTTGCGCCTCGTCAATAATCAAAACCTTGTTGCTGCCCCGCAGCTTGGCCTGTATTTCCTCCACCATGGCCCACTGGTTACGGCTTTCGGCAATGCGCAGCTTCTGCGCCAGTGCCCGGATAAACCGGCTCAGCGCGCCTGTAGTGGGCGTTACAGAAATGTAAATGGCGGTGCTGGGGTTGTCCCGTACATATTGGCCCGCGCCCATGGTTTTACCAATGCCAGAGTCTCCGTGCAGCATCATAATGCCCTTTTCCAGCTGGCAGTAGCGGATTGCCTTGTATACCTGCTCCGATATGGTGGTGGGCACATACCGCCCGTCCTCAATGCGGGAGGGGGAAGTGCGCGTGGGGTGCTGCGCGCGCGCGTCCTGAATTAAGAAATATTCTGCCAGCTTAGCTTCGGTGCCAACAAGGTCACCCTTTCCAAAATCGCTGGCCGGGCCGTAGTTGCTGTTAATGTACAGGCTGATAATCGTTTTGTTGATGCCAATGTTGGCGGCAGCCTTGCTCTGGTTGCCCACCTCAGCAACATACGCTCGCAGGCGTTCCTGCAGCTTGGTATTGTACACACTACTCATCGTCATAACCTCCAGTCGTTTGTATGCGTTGCCGTTCTTCAGAACTGCGTATCATCGTATCCAGGTCATAGCCTACTGCCTGCCCCAGCAACGGGGTTTCATCAATGCTCACATACTCTGTAACCAGGTCGGAATTGGGAAGGTAATCAAGGTTTTGGTTGCGCTGCGCTTTGCGTTTTGCCAGCTCCAGGTGGCTAATCGGGTCTTCAACCGCACCGCGCAGCTCCTCCAGTGCCTTTTTCTGCATCCGGGCAAAGCTGTGTACCTTCCGCTGCGCCTCCTTCAGCTCATCTACGCCGCTGCCGTACTTCAGCACCGCCACATTGTCTGTAGGCACTGTGGCCAGGTACCTGTCATCGGGGCAACTGTAAACCCTAACGGTGCTCAGGTTTTCGGGGTCATACCGGTAATAAACCTTTTCGCCCTCCATAGCAGCCAAAAATTCAGGCGTCCAGTAATCCAGCTGTATGTCTCCAACCGTAAAGTTAATGCCTCGGCGGCCTACCTTTTGCGGGCGGCTACTGCGCATCATAAGCAGGTTCAGGTCTTCCTCGCATTTCGGTAGCCGCTTTGTGTGCAGGTTTTCGTGGTATACCCGCATGCGCGGCTTTCCTCTGTCCTTCACCACAGCGCCGCCATAAGCCTGTTCATTGAAATAGTGGTACAGCAGCAGTTCTACTGTTTCAGTCAATTCCCGGTCGGCCACAATCTTCCCGGCCTTCAGGTTGTATTTCAGCTGCTCCGGGCGTTCCAAAATGTTGCCGCCGGTGTAAGTGGGAAACAGCCGGGATAAATGTTCCTTCACATCGCGGAACCGGCGTTCAATAATTTTGGCCTTGGCATTGCGCACAAGCGCGTTTACCATCGTAATGCCCAGCCGCTCAAACACCGGTGGCGGGGTAAACTCTTCCTCATTCTTTTTATGTGCCCGGTGGCCAAGCCCGCCCACGTCATAGGTTAAAAACTCACGCCCGTTGTCCACGTAGATGTACGCCGGTATGCCGTACCGCAATATTCCTTTGCGCAGGGCGTACAGGGTTGCCTGGCTGCTGGGCTGCTCGGTAATGTGGCAGCCGGTAAAAACTCCACTTCTCGCGTCAAAAAACGCAACCAGGTAAAGCCTGTGCTCCTTTCCGCCCTCGCCCGAGGATATAACATCCAGCGTATGGGTGTCGGCCACCCAATATTCGTTGCTCTCCATGCCGTCATAAATCCTTCGAATATACGGGGCAAACCGGTCATTAAATTTTTTCTCGCCATCGCGGCCCAGCACCTTTAAAGACTCGGGCACATCACGCACCAGCTTGCGCCGGAAGCTGTCTTCAGAAGGTAGCTCTTCCAGCAGCTAGGGGTTTACCTCGTAGGCCCAATCCTGCGCTTTTTTGTAGCACTGCCGCACGGCGTGCCGTGCCTCGTCCAGGTAGTAGTACAAAAAAGCATCCCACAGCGGGGGCGGTATACTGCTGGTTCCCTTGGTAGCCTGTCCGCGCTTGTCTACCAGCCCTTCAAAGTCGTTTTCCTCCAGTGCCCGCTGGTACCGGTACAAGGTGGGTTTCGACAGGCGCAGCGGGCGGCCCGTCAGCTTGCGATATTCTGCGCGGAATTGCACCAGGGCGTATTCCACAAACTGCTCATCGGCCCGGCCCAGCGGCATTCCACTTTCACTCCGGCGCTCCTGCCAATCGGCAAGCACCCGGCACCAAAAGTTAATCTGTGCCCGCTCATAAATGGTAAAGCTCTCCAGCGGCTTTACTGCTTTGGTCTCGGCATCAGCCGGGTTCGTTGCCCCCGGCAGCGCCTGCCCACGGTCTTTTAAATATCGCTTTTGCAGCTTTGCGTCCAGCGCCGACAGAGGTATATAGTAGGTGGGCCGGTTTCGCTCGTTCAGGCGCTTTTCACCATTCAGCTCGCCATTGTCCAAAAGCTGCCGGATATAGCGTGTGCTGCAACCTTTTAGCCCGGCTACCTGGGCCACCGTCAATTCTGTTGTTTGCTGTAAAGCCTGTGCGGCTCCCATGCCGTCACCTGCCTTTCCTGTTTGTTGGCCTGCCATCCTCGGTACCGGGAGGCCGTTCCACGGTAGACGGGGCCTCTAACCCCGTTTCGGCTGTATGGTATACTAAAAATAAAAACTGGAGGTCTAAAATGCGTAAAGCACCCGAAACTGATATGGAGTTTTTCAAAGAAGGTCTCGCAGAAGAAATTTGTAGGCGGGAACCTTTTGCGCGGGCAATTGCTCTATACCTTGGCAGCCTTGACCGCAAACACTATTCCTCAATTTTGAATGAATTGGATACGATCATTTCACATGATATTGAAAATATGATTAGAGAAGAAAAAGACCGGGTAGAAGCTGCAAAAGTCTAATCATTTATAGTGCAAAGATACTGACCACCTTCGTCAAATATCTCTCCGGTATCCTCATTCACAAAAACTTTCCGGTTATAGTGGTGGGTAATAAGATGTAAGGGCATTACATCTTCACCCCCGACAACTACACCGCGCATTGTTACTTTTTGCATCTTCTTGGTTGTGCGTTTTTTCGCCGCCGCAACCATTCCCATTGCTTCTGTAATTAATTTCGGAGCGGCACCATACCGTGTAATCATTTTGGGATCTATCTCAACCTCAATCAGTTCCGGGCAGCATCGTTCAAAAAACACCTTTTTAGCGGTTTCCAGCGTAGTACAGTAGTTTCCGGTGTGGGGGTCTCCATCCTCATCCAATGCCCACACAACATATGGCTCAGGTGTCTTACCATTCTGGCTTTTAGCCAACACATACTGGTTACGGTAATTAGCCAGCACTTCGTAGCCGGTAATGATAATTGCCCCCACCATAGGTGCGGTGCGGTCTACCTTTTCAAATGCCATGCATATCACTCACTTTCAAATTCAGATAATCTTGGCCTGCCATCCTCAGTACCGGGAGGCCGTTCCACGGTAGACGGGGCCTCTAACCCCGTTTCGGCATGTATATTCTCTCCGCTGCCCTTTTCAGGGCGGCGTATGCCCCTTTAATATCGCCATCCTTTGCCTGCTGCTTCAGCGCCTTCAGGGTTTTCTTTGGCAGCCAGCCCCTAAAGCTGCGCAGGCGGCGGTAAAACTTACGGCGGTGCTTCATATCACACCTATGTATTTGGCATATCGGTGCACCGAAGCCGCCGATATTTTTACTCCAACTTCGTCAAGATGTTCAACAATGTCCGAATATGTGAACTTGCGGGAACAAATCATCTGTTCGACTTCTTGCCGCAGTTCCGCATCTAAATGGGAAATGATGCTGTGACTTTTTATTCTCCTTGGTATTTCCTCATCAAGAACCATGTTTTCAGATGTGCTGTATCGCGCCTTGGATAAATCGCGGGCAACTGTAGCGATTGCCTGTGCTATCCCGGCAAGCATATTCGTTGTGGCCTCTAGCTGCTGCATAATAATGGTCGCTTCGCCATATCCACCGATTTTACGGATGCTGGGCAGTACCTCATCAAAAACCCAGCTTTCAAACTTCTCGGCGGCGGGCAACTTACTGCGGGCAATCAATCGGTATACATCCCCTTCAGGAATGAAATTCATTTCCGTTATCTGCGCAGTCTCTTTTCCGTGCTGGTTCGTGGTATATGAGACCCCGTTCCGTTTTAGAACCCCCTTGCAATGTTGCGCAACTGCATTGCGCGGTTTGGAATATCCAAGGGCTTTCGCTACATCATTTGCACAAAACAAAACCTTACCATCCTCTTCAATCGTTCGTACCTGGCCAAACTGCTCATTAGAAAATACTGTCAATTGTTCCATAGCTAAGCTCCTTTTTCTTTATTGGGCACGGTGAAAATATCGCCGACCTTGCAGTTTAAAGCGCGGGCAATTTCTTTTGCTCTAAGGGGATGTGTCTGCCTTGTTGCCCCACTCTCTATTCGTGAAACTGCACAGCCGCTAAGTCCAGCAAGAAGAGAAAGCTGATGTTGTGATAACTTTTTACTAATTCTTCTTTTCATTATTTCTTCTCGTTTAGGTAGTAAATACATTGTTTTCCTCCTTTTTTGTGCGTTCTCACAAGTTATAGTTGCATTATGACTTGTGAGAACGCACAAGTCAATACTTGAATCCTTTTCTCTTTTGCATTTGCACAAATGTGTGATACAATTTCTCTATAAATGTCGTCTAAACAGGTGGGCCCCAAAACAGGGCGGGGTCTCTTTTACAACAAATTAGCGAGGTGATGTCGCATGAATAAGAGCACCAAGGAGGTCATTGCGGCTAATATAAAGAACTTACGAATGAGCAAAAAATTAACACAGGTGGAGCTTGCTAAAGAATTAGGCATCAGCTATGGGTCAATAGTTGACTACGAGAACGCTAGGCGCGAGCCAAATGCAAAGAATTTAGTCGCTTTAGAACGCTTTTTTGGTGTAAGCGGCGAATACCTGCGCGGCGAGACAGAGGAGCGCACTGCACCTATATATAAATGGGAAGATGCAGAGCTTATGGATGCAGTTTCCCAAAGCTTCGACCATTTGTTTACAACCCTTTTAGCGGCAGTACGTGCCAGCAGCGCACTGGAACAAAAAATGGTCTTTGATATCCTTATAGAACTGCGCCATGTGCTTACCTCTGAAAGAACAGAGGCCGAGCAAAAACAAGCGGCGGCGCTCCTGCTGCAAGAATCCTTTGTTATCACTACCCGCTTTATTGATACCTGCAACAATACCGCCGCCAGCGATACAGCCCGTAATGTTTCAACTCTTGCCGATAGTGCGCTTCGCTACCGCGCCGCCCTGGAAGAAGCCCTGCCAAACTTATCCTGCCCGCCGGGCAAGTAAGCTATATGGGTAGGGTATCGCCAACGCCAAAACCTTGTCTTGCTTTTGATAGAAAATATCAATTCCTGTTATGTTGGCGCGGTTCTGTATATTGGTTATATTTATGCAAAACAAATGTATAATTATAAAAAATCAATTTTGCGGCTTTCTTTTTGCCCAAATGAGACAGGCTATTTTCGGCTTGTAAATAAATATCGTATTTACGTATTTATTTTTAATCGGAAGTAGTTCCCATTAAAACTGCAATTCACTTCCGCACTTCCGATTAAACTATTCAAAGTGATTGTCGCTGTTTTTAACGATGGTAAATTGGTTAAACGCCGTTTAACCGTAAAAGTGCCGTTTCGGGCCGCTTGTGGCTGCATTTGCCCGGTTTTGGCCCCTTTTTTGGCCTCTTGTGGCCCGCTTTGCCCCCTTGGTTAAACGCATACCCCTAAAAATGTTTAAAAGCCCACAAACCCCGATTAAATAAGGGTTTGTGGGCTCTTTTTTTGTGTGTATTAATGCCGGTTTAACGGCTGGTTAAACACAGGTTAACCGTGCGCAGCAGCGCCCGCCGCTTTGCGCCGGAAAACCCGCAAAAAAAATTGCACCGGCGTTTGCACAGCGGCACAAGTTTTTTCAAAAATTCGCATATTTCTAACGCCAAAAAACCGCAGTTTAAAGCCACTTTCCGGCGTTTTCCGCTTTTTTTCATTGGGCCGTGGGCCGCCGGGCCTGTATTTCTCATTCTTCATGCAAAACCACACTTTTTTATTTGTGATTGAGGCCAGTTAAAGGGCATGCAGTAAGTTGGCTTTGTGTTATTTGCGCCTGTAAATATAGTAATATATAAATCAGAGTTTTGGCAGACCGGTGACAAACAGAGATAGAGTAAACGATATAATGAGCTACCCTTACATATAGGTTGGCAGAGATAAATGCGGTGAATAAAAAGCACCCCTTAAAAATAAGGGGTGCTTTAAAACAAATATAGTTTTAAACAAAGGACGAATATTTGGTTGAAAAGAGGTTACTGTAAAAAATAGTCTCCCCATCGATTTCCAAAATCGATAAACTCGCCGTTTTGAACAAGTAATAGAGCATGCTCGTGCAAATCGATGCTTTCGTAAAACGATTTAGGCACCGAAAAGGTTTTTGTAACGCCATCGCTAAGCAAAAACGTAATGCGGTAGGTGGGCTCTATGCCGGAGGTAATTTGTTTATCCACCGCAGTGGCAGGAAAGTTTTGCATATGGCTAAGGCTGTTTTTCCCTTTTTGTTTTTGGGCGGTTTTGGCGGCGTATAAAATAAAACTAAGCAGGACCGTGGCCAAAACAATAACAACACCAATAATTAAAACTTGCATAATAACCCTCCCTAAAATATAAAAGCATACTCAAAAAGGGAAAGTGAAAAAGCTATGCAGAACTGGCCGAATCGGCTCCGGAAGCAACAGAACTATCCTCTGGCTGAGAAGCAAGGCTGCTGTCTGTATTGCTGTCGGCACCACTGTCTGGCAGAGCAGAAGAATCAACAACAGCAGATTCTACCTCAGAGGCAGGCAGTGAGTCGACCACTCCGCCCGAAGCATCCTGCGTGTTGGGGTCTTTTATGGCATAAAGGTAGTAATCATTGCCGTCACGCTGGAACATATAATCGTAGTACCGCGCGGGGTGTTCGGTATCGGGGTTTAAAAGCGGGGTACCGTCACCACTGCGGGTGGGGGCATACCCAACCAAAACCCTGCGTACACCACCGGCTTCGTTGGTAATGCTTTTAACAGTAGGTACGTAAGAAGGATCCAAACTGGTGGGAGGCACTAAAAATACATCGCGCTCGGGCAGGTATTCGTAGGTAAGACCCTGCAAAACATCGGTAAAGGTGGCGTGTTCGGTAAAGCTAAAGTTGGGGCCAAAAAGCTCGGCTGCGTAACGCTCTACCTCTAAGGCAGGCAAAATAACAGATTCGTTCTCATCTTTTTCCAATCCGTCGTACCCAACCTGGCGTATGGCACCCCAAATACAAATTTGCCTAATTTGGTTTTGGTCTACCTGAGAAATATCATCAAAAGCAGGCAGGTTAAGCCATACCACAAACTGTATGCGTTCTTCGTAAAGTGTTTTTTCGGCAGTGTTATCGGTAAGGTTTGTTACCATATCAATGCCGCTGCGCACAATGGTAAAAATACCCACTAGAATTAGTATGCTTACAGCAACGCCCAACCACTGGCGCCCACGACGGCGTGAGCGGCGTGCCTGCTCTTCTTTCCGAACTTTAACTTGTTCGGTTTCGGCCTGCGTCCTTTGTTTTCTTTCTGCCATGCTGTTCCCTTTCTTTACCGGTACAAGGTATTACATTACCGTATTTGTCCGTTGCCCTCAATAATGTATTTGTAGCTGGTAAGCTCGTACAGGCCCATAGGCCCACGAGCGCCTATTTTTTGGGTAGAAATGCCCATTTCACATCCAAGGCCAAATTCTCCGCCATCGGTAAACCGTGTAGAGGCATTTACATATACGGCAGCGCTGTCTACCCCGGCACAAAAACTGGCGGCGGCCTGCCCATCCTCTGTTACAATGGCCTCGCTGTGGCCGGTAGAGTGCGCGTTGATATGTTCAATGGCCTCTTGTGTGCTGTTTACTACATGTACAGCAAGTACATAATCTAAAAATTCGGTATCAAAATCTTCGGGCCCGGCGGGGGTTCCCTCGATAATAGAGGCCGAAGCAGGGTCTAAACGAAACTCTACGCCAGCATGCGCCAGTTTTTGTTTTGCTATTGGTAAAAACTGGGAGGCGACATCCTTATGCACAAGGCAAACCTCGGCAGAGTTGCAAACACTGGGGCGGGTGGTTTTGGCATTGTCTAAAATATCAGCCGCCATTTGCAGGTTTGCGGATTTATCCACATACACGTGGCAAATGCCGGTTCCGGTTTCGATAACAGGAACCCCCTGTGCGCCCTCTACTACGGCTGCTATCAGGTTTTTGCCCCCGCGAGGAATCAATAAATCGACCCATCCGCGTGCCGCCATTAGCTGGCGCGCAGTTTCGTGGGAGGTATCTTCTAAAAGCTGTACTGCGTACACAGGTGCATTCGCCTCTACAAGGGCGGTGTGCAGCGCCGCTGCAATGGCGGTATTGGTGTATATAGCATCGCTGCTGCCGCGCAGTATACAGGCATTTCCGCTTTTAATGCAAAGGGCAGCGGCATCGGTGGTAACATTGGGGCGGCTTTCGTAAATAATGGCTATAACCCCAATGGGTACCCGCACCTTGCGTATTTGCAGCCCATTGGGGCGCTGGGTTTCTTTTTCAACTTCGCCCAAGGGGCTTTTTAGGGCTGCTACGGCACGTATGCCGTCTGCCACGGCCTGTATGCGGGCGGTATCCAACCGCAAACGGTCCAGCATAACATTGGCAATTTTGCCGCGGGCGTTTTCAATATCTTTTGCGTTGGCGGCCAGTATGGCATTGGTTTGCTGTAAAAGGACGTGCGCCATTGTCTCCAGCAGGGTATTGCGCTGGTCTTCTGTCAGCTGGGCAACCTCATACTTTGCCTGGCGTGCCTGCTGCAAAATGGTTTGCAAACTCATGTTTATGCCTCCTTGCAAAAAGAAAAGCGCGTGCCTACGGGTTTGCCCTGTATTATATCATACAAAGCGGCGGGATGCTGCCCATCGGTAATTACCATATCAATCCCTTTTGGCTGCAATATTTGGGCGGCCTGTAATTTGGTGCGCATGCCGCCGGTTGCAAGGCTGCTGCCTGCATCACCTGCCAAAGCCAAAATGTCATCGTTTATTTCGGTTACTAAGGGGATAAGCTTTGCTTCTTTATCCTTGCGGGGGTCTGCTGTAAACAACCCCGGAATATCGGTGAGCAAAATTAAAAGAGAGGCTTCGGCCATTAGCGCAACCTCTGCGGAAAGGGTGTCGTTATCGCCAATAACACCGCCCTCCAGCTCGGCCGTTGCAACCGAGTCGTTTTCGTTGAGGATGGGGATAACGCCAAACTCAAATAAGCGAGATAAAGTGTTGTGCAGGTTGCTACGCCGTGTGGGGTGCAAAATATCCTCTGAGCTAAGCAGTATTTGCCCCACAGTGTGGTTATATTGGCCAAACAAACGGTCGTAAATGTACATCAGTTCAGTTTGGCCAACCGCTGCGGCTGCCTGTCGGGAGGGGATATCGTCTGGGCGGCGGGGTAGGTGCAGCTTGCCCACGCCCATGGCAATGGCCCCGGAAGAAACAAGCAATACTTCGTGGCCTGCGTTTTTAATATCGGCAAGAACCTTACAAAGATGCTCTACCCGCTGGATGCTGAGGTGGCCTGTGGGATGAGTGAGTGTTGATGTGCCAATTTTAATAACCACCCGCATATGGGTCAGTCCTCCCGGTTACTAGTATAATATCAAGATTATAAAGCGTAACTATGTAAAAAGTGTAAAATAAGAAGCAAAATGGCAAATTTAGCGGTTGCTGTACATTTTGCTGTAATAATCGCGGTAAGCGCCGGAGGTTACGTCTTCCAGCCATTCACTGTTGTTTAAGTACCAATCTATTGTCAGTTCAATGCCGTCGTCAAAGGCCACTTCTGGCAGCCAACCAAGCTGGTTTTTGATTTTTTCGGGGTCAATGCCGTAGCGGCGGTCGTGCCCTTTACGGTCTGTAACATACTGAATAAGGGTTTCGTTGATGGCGGGGTCTACCTTTTGGCCCACCAAAGAAATAACACGCTGCACAATGGCAATGTTGGTGCGCTCGTTGTGGCCGCCAACGTTGTAAACCTCTCCAACAGCGCCGTCTTCCCAAACACGGTCTATGGCTTTGCAGTGGTCTTCTACATACAGCCAGTCGCGTACGTTTAATCCATCACCATACACGGGCAGGTTTTTTTTGCCACAAGCGTTGTGAATCATAAGAGGAATAAGCTTTTCGGGGAATTGGAACGGCCCGTAGTTATTAGAGCAGCGGGTAATGTTTACTGGCAGGCCAAAGGTATCGTGCCAAGCCAAAACAAACATATCAGAACTGGCCTTGCTAGCAGAGTAAGGAGAGTGGGGGGCTAGTGGGGTTTCTTCGGTAAAAAAGCCGGTATCACCCAAAGAGCCATATACTTCATCCGTAGATACCTGTAAAAATTTAACGCCGGGCTTGTAAGAACCATCTTTTTGCTCCCATGCATTGCGGGCAGCAGTAAGCAGGTTAATGGTACCCATAACATTTGTTTTTGCAAAAATAGCGGGGTCTTCTATAGAGCGGTCAACGTGGCTTTCTGCCGCAAAGTTGATAACCGCGTCAATCGAATGCTGGGCAAAAAGGCTTTCTACAAGGGCATTATCACAAATATCGCCCTGCACAAAGGTATGGCGGGCATCGCCCTCAATTTCTTTTAGGTTTTTAAGGTTGCCGGCATAGGTAAGCTTGTCTAAGTTGACGATGTGAATATCATCATGCTTTTTTAGCATGTATAAAACATAGTTAGAACCAATAAAGCCGGCGCCGCCGGTAACCAGTAAAGTTTTCAAAAGAAGTCCTCCCATATAATGTGGTGGCATTAAAGCTGCACCATCTGTTTTTAGCTATTAGTTTACAGCTCATTTTTCATTTCGGCATGAAAATGCGCAAGGGCTTCTTGCCAGGGGCGCATATTGTCTCCAATGGTGGTGCGCAGCATGGTATGGTCTAAGGCAGAGTAGGCAGGCCGCTTGGTGGGGGAGGCATATTCCTCAGTGGTACAGGGGGTTACGGTGGCGTTTATGCCCCACAGCCGCACAATCTCTGCCGCAAAATCGTACCAAGAGCAAATGCCGTTTCCAGTGCAGTGGTACAGGCCAAATTCTTTGGTGGTGGCCAAAGAGAGTATGTGGTGGGCAAGGTCTTCGGCATTGGTAGGGTTGCCAAGCTGGTCGTTTACCACTTTAAGGGCTCCCTTTTCTTTGGCAACACGCACAATGGTGCGCACAAAGTTATTGCCGGTGCGCCCATACAGCCATGATGTACGCACAATAAACCAGCGGCTGCACAGGGATTTTACATATTCTTCTCCCAATAGCTTGGTACGCCCGTAGGCCGATTGAGGGGCGGTAGAAGAGGCCTCGGAAACAGGAGAATCCCCTTGACCTGAAAAAACATAGTCTGTAGATACATGCAGCATTTTGGCGCCAATTTCTTCGCAGCCCATTGCTACGTTGCGCGCAGCTATGGCGTTTACGGCAAAGGCATCATCAAAATGGTCTTCGCAGGCATCTACATTGGTATAGGCGGCACAATGTATAACCGCATCGGGTGCATAACGGCGCAGTATACCCGCGGTTTCGTGGCGGTCGGTTAAATCGCCGTCCTCAATATCCACTGGGATGATGCTGGCCAAATGCAGCCTTTGGGGCAGAGGGCCAAGGGCGCTGCCGCCCTCGCGCAGTTGGCGCTGTAGCTCGGTACCCAGTTGCCCTTTTGCACCTGTAATTAAAATTTTCATCGGCATACTCCTTTGTTTGTAGAGGTGAAAAAACAAAACGGATTTACCGCAAAATTATTTGGGTTTTACAGTTTCGGAGATATGGAGTAAATACTGGCCGTACTCGGTTTTATCCAGTTTTTTGGCGGTGGCAATCAATCGCTCTTTGTTGATAAAGCCTTGGCGATAAGCAATTTCTTCTAAACAGGCTATGTACAGTCCCTGCCGGGTTTGCACAGCCTCTACAAAGTTAGAAGCAGCCAAAAGGGCGCGGTGGTTGCCGGTATCCAACCAGGCCATGCCGCGGCCAAACAGCTCTACACGCAATTCGCCCATTTCAAGATAAGCATTGTTAACCGATGTGATTTCAATTTCACCACGGGCCGAGGGTTTTACGGTACGGGCAATTTCTACAACGCGGTTATCGTAAAAATACAGCCCGGGTACGGCATAACTGCTTTTAGGATGTGCGGGTTTTTCTTCGATGGAAAGTACCTTGCCATCGGCATCAAAGTCTACCACGCCAAACTCGGTGGGGTCTGCCACATGATAGCCAAAAATGGTGGCGCCGCTTTCGCGGGTGGCGGCGGTGTTTAGCCGCTGAGAGAAGCCGTAGCCATAAAAAATATTATCGCCCAAAACAAGACATACAGAATCGTTGCCGATAAAATCCGCACCCAAAATAAAAGCGTCGGCAAGGCCGCGGGGCTGGTCTTGCACAATATAGCTAAAACGCACGCCCAAATCTTCCCCGGTGCCCAAAAGCCGCTCAAATCCCGGCAGGTCTGTAGGGGTAGAGATGATTAAGATATCCCGAATGCCAGCCAGCATTAAGGTAGAAATGGGATAATAAATCATAGGCTTATCGTACACGGTAAGCATTTGTTTAGATACAGCAATGGTGGAGGGGTACAGGCGTGTGCCCGCGCCGCCAGCTAAAACGATCCCTTTCATGGTGCCTCCTAAAAAGATGAAATATACAAGTTTATTTTAAACGAAATCCCCATTTTTTGAAATAGAGAAACATACTTTTTAATTGCCAAAAAAACTGCCTTACTTGCCGGTGTGCGGCCCTATGCCAAGCATGTGCAACCGTTACATCCGGCAGGTATACAGCGCGCCCGTGTAAAAGGGCTTTTTGGGTAATGTCGGCATCCTCTACATACATAAAGTATTTTTCGTCAAAGCCACTTATCTCTTTAAAAACATCGGTGCGAATCATAAAGAAAGAACCGCTGCAAAACTCTACATCTGTTGGTTTAGTAAGGTCTTCGTCCAACATAAGATAATGGTCTTCGTACTTTTTTAAAAAAGAAAAATGAAACTGACGTGCTAGCAGTGGCAACAGGGCCGGCCGCCGTTTGGCTACATATTGGGGGCGTCCATCCGGGTAGATAAGCCGAGGAACAAGAATGGCTACATCGGGGTGGGCATCCATATAGTCGGCCATGGGGCCAAAGGGGTCTTCTACAAAAACAATATCGGGATTTACAACTGCATGATAACGGCTGTCTAACTGAGATAAGACCGAATTATGTCCGCCGCCAAAACCGCTATTTTCGGTTTTTTGTACAGGTACTACAAAATCCGGAAGCCCCCCCTGCTGTAAGGTAGAAAGGGCATGATCCGGAGAGTGATTGTCGATTAAAAAAAGCTTAAAATTAGCAGGCAAGGGCACTTTTTGCGCGCTTTGCAAACAGGCCTTTACCTCGGGCGCACCGCCATACATTACAATAGACGCACTGACAAGGCGCATAGGGCACCCCTTCCGTAAAGATAGTTGCTTTTAAAAATTGCTTAGGCCGATACGGAAGCAGAGGAATCATCAGTGCCGGAAGCAACGGAAGAATCTGTGCCTTCAACTGCAGAAGAATCATCCGTACCCTCTGTACTGGTGTCGGGCTGGCTCTCGGGTAGGGTACCGGTAGAGGGGGCATCTATGGTAATGCCAAGACGAGAACCCATGTTTTGCAGTATTTGCAGTGCGCGCTGCACCTGCTTATCGGAGGCAAAGCTGATGTTTTGCAGGTTTACTTCGCCCTCAGAAACAGTCCACTCAGAGTCTGGCGTAAGGCCGGTGCCATCAAAGCTGGTGCTGTCACTGGTGTAAATGCGGGCAATGGTAATGGCCACAGCCGAGCCATCGCTCATGCGCTGGGGAGTAGATTGCAGCATGCCGTTGCCTGCGGTTTGGGTGCCGATGAGCTGTGCGCCCGAAAGATGGCGCAGGCTGCAGGCAAACAGTTCCAACGGGCCGGAGGTAGCCCCGTTTACCACTACCACCATGGGCAGGGTAATCTGGTTTTCCTGGTCGGAGCTGCGCAGCACACGGATGGTGTTATTTTTGTATTCTGCCGTGGCAATGGTGCCCACCGGGCAGGCAAGGTCTATCATGCTGTATACCTGCTCGTACTGCAGGCTTTGGGGCAGTTGAAGGTCTTGAGAGGCAAAGCCGCGTACATCAAAGATAAAGCCCTGTGCCCCGGCATCGGTGGCCTCGCGCACAATATTGCTAAACTCGGCATAGCTGCGGGCGCCCAAAGATTCTATACGTACATAAGCCACGTTGCCCTGCATTTCGTAGTACATAGTGGGGGCAACAAAGCTGTTGCGGCGCTGGATAGAATAGGTATTTACGGTAGAACTGCCCTGACGTACCTGTAAAACAACGGTGGTGCCTTCTTCTCCACGCAGCAGGGTGTATACCTCGCCAATGGTAAGGGTACGGGCATCAATATCGTTGATGGTTTCGATGATATTATCGGCTTCAATGCCAACCTCGGCCGCAGGGGAGGAAGCATGTACCTTTACAACACGAAGATAACCGTTGGCATCGCGGTTTACCACAAGGCCAATGCTTAAAATCTTTTCACTTTCAAGGCCCTGTATTTCGGTATACTGTGCGGCGGTGTAGTAAACTGCGTTTTGGTCTCCAAGGCCCGCAAAGTAACCATTGGCAGCGCCATCGCCAAGGGCGGTATCATCAATATCGCCAAAGTAGTTGCCGCGTACATACTTGTCAATTTCGTATAGCTTATTATTTAGAACCTGTTTTTGCATTACAGCAGGTACAGCTGCATCAAAAATACGCATCGCCAAAATCATGGTGATAGAAAAGGTAACCGTCATGGCAATAAGGGTAATAGCAAGCGCGGCGCTTGCAGATATTTTCTTATTCATAGAACCTCCAAAGCGAAAAATGGGCCCGCAAAATCAATCAAAACTTTTTTGACCGGTGAGGTAGGGATAAGGATTGGTTTTAACATTGTTTACACGCAGCTCAAAATGCAGGTGGGGGCCGGTAGAGTTACCGGTACTGCCAACATAGGCTATAACCTGCCCTTGAGCCACATACTGCCCCTTAGAAACAGCAACAGAACTGCAATGTCCATACAGAGTTTTAATACCGTTGCCATGGTCTATAATAACATAGTTGCCGTACCCAACGTTGCTGCCAGATACCACCTGTACAACGTCACCGCCGTTAGAGGCCAAAACAGGCTTGCCGTAAATTCCACCGCCCGAGATATCCATACCGCCGTGGAAGTTCTGCTTGCCAAACAGGGTGCGCCATCCAAAATGGGAGGTGATGTAGCTGTCGCCGTTATAGCCCTGTGTGGGCCACTGTAGTGCCCCGCCAATATACTGAGGGCGGCTGCTGCCCAGGTTTTTCCACACCTCTTCCAACTCTGAAAGGGCAGCGTCGTATTCCTTCTGCTTTGCTTCCAATTCAGCTTCGCTTGCGGCAATGGTGTTTACAGCGGTATTGTACTCTACTTTTGCCTGCTGAATGCTGTTTTGGTAAGCGGTAAGAGTAGCATCCATTTCGGCTTTTTCGGTTTCCAGCTGGGCCAGCATTGCCTGCATTTCATCTTCGGCAGTTTGCAACGCGGCACGCTGGGTTTCCAGCAGTTCCAGCAGGTCTGTATCATGTTTAGAAACAGTTTGCAGGTTTTTGCTAATGGTTAAAAAGTCTGCAAAGCTGTCTACATTTAAAAGCAAGGCCAAAGCGGAGGTATCGTTCATTTTATAAATGGCTACCAGCCGCTGGCGGAAAAGGCGGTCGTTTTCATCCAACTCTTTTTGCTTTTGAAATATTTCCTCTTGTTTCAGCGTTATATCGGCCTCTTGCTGGGTAATAACAGCTTGCTGCACCACAATTTGTTCGGCTAAAATAGCAGCTTCCTGCTCGTAATATTTCTGGCGCTTTTGCGCGTCGGCGGCAGTGCTTTTGCTGCTTTTTATTTTTTTATCCAGCGCGGCAATTTCCTCGCGTTTCTCTTTCAACTTTTGGTTTAGTTCATCGTACTTATCCCTGTCTGCAGAGGTATCGCGCGAAGAGGAAGACGCCCCTCCGGTTGCCTGAAAAGAATAGGGGTTAAAAAGGACAAGGGTACCAATAAAAAGCACCATACACAAGCTAAGAAAACGTAAGTATGCCTTTTTTTGAAGCATGATGGAACCTCCGTTACATTGTAAAGAAATGATTGCGTGCGGATAAGAATGAAGCCAACAGGGTTATACTTTAAGGTGTTTTCGCATACTGTTTACGGTACCAATACCGCCTACCAGTACGCCAAACAAAACAAAAGCGCCAAGCAGGTAATACCAAATAGAGGATAGGGGCAAAAGGTTGGCCGTGATGCTGGACAGCCATAAAGCCGACATGCCTGTAAGGTACTCCATGGCAAAATAGTAAACCAGGCAAACAATGCCACTGCCCAAAATGCCCGCAATGGCCCCCACCGTCATACCCTCTACAAAAAAAGGCAGGCGTATAAAGGCGTTGGTTGCGCCCACGTATTTCATAATCGAAATTTCGCGGCGGCGGGCAAATACGGTAAGGCGTATGGTATTACTGATGATAATAATAGAAACAAGTGCTAGTAAAACAATAATGGCAAGGCCGCCGTAGGTAACGGCGTTGTTAAGTGTTACCATTACATCGGCAAGCTCTATAGATGTATTTACTTCGTCTACATTGGGCAGGGCGCGCAGGGCAGCGGCTGTTTCGCGCACGCGCGAAAGATCTGTTACTGCAACGCGGTAAGAGGAGGGGAATACATCGTTATAGCCCTGCAACAGGGTGCCGTATTCTTCGCCCATCATGCCGGTCATTTCGTTAAAAGCGTCCTCTTTAGATACATAAACAACGCCCTCAACATTATCCATGGCTACAATGGTGGTGCCAAGGCTGGTCTGGTCTTCTTCGGTGGTGCCCTCTACAATATAAACGCGTATCTCATTTTGGTCGTTAAGATACTGCACCACCTGCCTAACATTGATGGAAACAAGGGATGCAAGCCCTGTAATAACCAGGCAAACGGTTAGTACGCCAATGCTGGCCAGGGTCATAAACCGGTTGGCGGCCATACTGCGCCAGCCCTGCTTTACAAGGTATTTAAAGCTTCCAAAATTCATTACAAATGCCCCCCTTTGCGCACGGCATCGTGTACAACCTCACCATGGTCTATGGTGATAATGCGCTTAGAGAACCGCTCGGCCAATTCATGCTCGTGGGTAACCACAACAACCGTGGTGCCTACAATGTTAATGGCACGCAGCAATTCCATAATTTCTACCGAAAGCTCGGGGTCTATGTTGCCAGTGGGCTCGTCGGCAATAATAATGGGGGGAGAATGCACAAGGGCGCGGGCTAAGGCAACACGCTGCTGCTCACCACCGCTCATCTCTGCCGGCAGGCTGCGGGCTTTGCCCGTAAGGCCTACAAGGTTTAAAACGTAAGGTACCCTTTTTTTTATCTCCCGCTCGGGGATATTGGTTACGCGCATGGCAAAGGCCACGTTTTCGTAGGCGGTCATGGTAGGAATCAGGCGGAAATCCTGAAAAACAACGCCAAGGCCGCGGCGCAAATAGGGGATTTCTCGCTGACGGATGCGTGACAAATCGCGCCCGTTAACCATAACACGTCCGGCAGTGGCTGTTTCTTCCCTTAGTATAAGTTTTAAAAAGGTACTTTTGCCTGCACCCGAATGCCCCAGCACAAACACAAAATCACCCCGTTTAATTTCGAGGTTAACATTTTGCAGCGCTTTGTTGCCGCCGGGATACACTTTTTTTACGTTGGAAAAACTGATCATCACGGGACTGTCGGAAACAATAGGCTTTTTGGCCATAATGTGTAGGATCCTCCGTCGTCAATTTTTGTGCATGCTTATATGCGAAAAACAACAGGTAAAATAGCAAAAGCTTGCCAATTGTAACAAAAAACTATGAATGAAACACGGCAAAAATATAGACAAAATAAAAACATGCTAATTTAAATATGTGCCATTTACAAGGCATATGGGACTGCCACTTTAAAAAGAGGCAGTCCCATCGTAACACGTTTTACGTGCGGGTTCAATATTTTGCAGGGTTGGAGCTAAGGTACTTTTTAACCATAAGCGCCACCTTAAATACTATGGCATCGTCAAATTCTCGTAAATCTAATCCGGTAAGCTTCTTTATTTTTTCCAGCCTGTACACCAAGGTGTTGCGGTGTACAAACAGCCCGCGCGAAGTTTCGGAAACATTGAGGTTGTTCTCGAAAAAGCGCTGGATGGTAAACAGGGTTTCTTCGTCTAAAGAGTCGATGCTGCCCTGATTAAATACTTCTTTTAAAAACATTTCGCACAGGGTGGTGGGCAACTGGTAAATAAGGCGCGCAATTCCCAAGTGGTTATAGCTAATGATACTTTGCTCAGAATCGAACACCTTGCCAACTTCAAGGGCAATTTGTGCTTCTTTAAAGCTGCCGGCAAGATCTTTGATGCTGGGTACCGGGTTGCCGATGCCCGCAACAGCTTTAATATAGTGCTCGCTGTTCAGCGTATCTATAATAGAAGCGGCCAGGTTGGCAATGTCTTTTTCGTCAATGCCGCGGCCAACCTCTTTTACAAGGGCGGTGTCGGTTTCGCTTACATTAAACACAAAGTCTTTTTGCTTATCGGGGAAAAGCCCGCTTACTACATCGTAGGCCGAAACCTCGGTGGAACTAACCACGCGCACCAATAATACAACACGGGTAACATCGGTGGCAAAATGCAAATCGCGTGCGCGGGAGTAAATGTCTCCGGGCAGGATGTTTTCGAGCACGATGTTTTTTATAAAATTTGCTTTATCGTATTTTTTATCGTGATACTGCAGCACATTTTTAAGCGCGATGGCCATCAGGGCAGCATCGTGCTCTGCCTGCATGTCTTCGCCCTCTACAAAAACGGCATGGTCGTTTTGGGTGCCGGAAGCAAACAGGTGAAAGGTGTACCCGTAACGCACAAACTGCTCGTGCGGCACAGCAAAAAAGTCGTCGCTGAAACCGTCAAACTTTTCATCCACGCGGGATGCGTTGGTGCAGGCTGTTACAACACCATATTCGTCTATTACGCCTGCCGTTCTGCCAACAACCTCTTTCATTTGTGACACAACGCCTTGAAAAACTCGATTAGACATCTGGGCCGTTCCTCCCTGCAATTTCATTCTTTATTCATAGTGTATAAAATTTGCTGTAAATAGGTGTCCATATTGTAAATCGCTGCCTGTATCTTTGTAAAGGTTGACAAATCTGGCAGCTTATTATCATCCATTTTACACAATTGGATTGACTTTTGCAACAGTTTTGCCGAATTTGGGTGCGTGTTTATTGTATATATTGAAAATATGTCTTTTCTTTACGCACGGTTTTTGTTTTTGATGCAAAAACCACAACAAAGCCCAAAAGATAAGGCGATTTTATGCGAAAAAATTAAAATTTGCCATAAATTACCGTCTTTCGTACAAAAGCAAATAGGGCAATTTTTAAAACTATATTTAAGGGCAAAACGCGTGGTACAGGTAGACAAAAAAGGAATAAATAGCGATGATATAGCCAGAGCAGGGTTTTATATGGTATTCTGTAAAAAAATACCAGATAGACTGGAGGAAATAAAAATGAAATTGGTAAGCTGGAACGTAAACGGGTTTAGAGCAGTGCTTGGCAAAGGATTTGCGGAAATTTTTGCAGAAATGAATGCCGATGTGGTGTGCCTGCAAGAAACAAAAATGCAGCCCGGGCAGGCAGTTTTTGAGCCGCAGGGCTACCACCAGTATTGGTACAGTGCCGAGAAAAAGGGCTATTCGGGCACGGCGGTGTTTAGCAGAACAGAGCCGCTTGCGGTTACATTTGGTATAGGAAAAGAAGAACACGGCACAGAGGGCCGTGCCATTACGGTAGAATACCCCGATTTTTACCTTGTAAACGTGTACACACCCAATGCCCAACCCGAGCTAAAACGCATTGGATACCGCATGCAATGGGAAGATGATTTAAGAAGCTATTTGATGGAACTGGACACAAAAAAACCAGTAGTTTATTGTGGGGATTTAAATGTGGCACACAACGAGATAGACCTTAAAAACCCCGGCCCCAACCGCGGACAGGCGGGCTTTTCGGACGAAGAGCGAAGCAAAATGACAGAATTGCTGGCCTCCGGCTTTTCAGACACATTCCGGTCTTTGTATCCCGATAAAACAGGTGCTTACAGTTGGTGGAGCTACCGTTTTAATGCGCGCGCAAACAATGCGGGGTGGCGTATAGATTACTTTGTGGTGTCTAACCGCCTGCTGCCCAAGGTAAAAGACAGTATTATTTGCGCAGATGTTATGGGCAGCGACCATTGCCCGGTAGCATTGGAAATAGACCTGTAAGCTTTGGCAAAATTTATTGCTTTGCAAAAATAGGATAAACAATTTTTTGTTCCAGCAGCTTAATTTCGTCAGAGGTAAGGCCCGCTTGCAGCAAAAATTTTTTGGCAGAGCCATACTGAGACGACAGATGTGACAGTGTGCGCCACATGCTGCGGGGTTTGCTGTGAAATACAAAGCTGGGGATTTCGTCCTCTTTAAAATCGGGGTTTGGCCCCATAAAAACGGCGCCCATGTGGATATCTGTAATAGAATAATCAGCAACAATGTCGTCATCCCGTACCCCGGCCAGTTTTAAAAGCAGCATGGCCACTATGCCGGTGCGGTCTTTACCGGCGGTACAATGAAACAATATGCCGCCAGATGCGGCTAAAATGGTTTTAAAAACACTTAAAAGGGCGGCTTGGCGATTATCCAGCAGTTCTATATACAGGCCGGCCATACTGCCGGGGACATCTCCCTCAAAGCCGGAGGCATCCATTTGCCCCAGCAGTGGGATATTGTGTAGCGCAAAGTTGCCATGTGCGGCAAGGGCAGAGGGATGGGCTTCACACTCCCGCGGGCCGCGCAGGTCTATTACAGTTGTAATGCCGTATTCCTCTAAAAATGCAATATCGGGGGCGGTAATGCTGTGGGTAGAGGAAGAACGTACAAACTGCCGCCAGCGTGTAATACCGGCTGGGCAGGGGTAGCCACCAAGGTCTCTTGTGTTGGGCGCGCCCTGTAAAGGCAGGCGGCGGTATGCTATCTGCTCCTGTTGCATCATCAGCATCCTTTCTTTGGCTAAATATAGTTAGAGGCCTAGGCGTTGCCACACAGCCGTAAGGCAGGCGGGCAGGTCGGCGGGAGACATCCCAGCCTGCCCATAAAGTGCGGCGGCCTCGTCTCCGGCACTAGCGTGCAGCCAAACTCCGCAGGCGGCAGATATTTCGGCCGAAATGCCCTGTGCCATAAGGGCGGCTATTATGCCGGCCAGTACGTCACCGCTGCCGCCCTTTGCCATACCGGGGTTACCGGCTGTATCGTTTATATAAATATTGCCAGAGGGCGAAGCAACAATGGTAATATCACTTTTTGCCACAACCACCGCTTTAAGTTGCGCAGCCAAGCTGGCGGCAGCACCCTGCTGGTCTTTAAGCACCTGTTGGTTGGTAAGGCCGCACAAACGGGCAAGCTCGGCAATGTGTGGGGTAAGCACGGGTGTGTGCGCCGCATTGCTTATAGCCGCAAGCCCTGTAACACGGTGTGTTTCGGAGGCACCTTCGGCAAGTGAACCAGCCAGTACATTCAATGCGTCGGCATCTAGTACAAGGGGAACAGTCGCCCCCTGCACAAGCCGTAAAACAAGGTAAAAGCTTTCTTCTGTATTGCCAAGGCCGGGGCCTATAAGCATTGTTTTGCAGGAGGCGTTTAAAATATCATCGGCCGAGGCTGCGTCTATTCCGCCATCGGCACTTTGGTTTAAAGTTAAAAAAGTACAGCAAGAAAGCCGGGCTGCCGCTGCGGCACAAACGGGCTCGGTGGCGCACAGCCGCACAATGCCGGTACCGGCGCGCAAAGCGCCCTCTACCGCCAAAATGGCTGCGCCGCGATAATTGCGGCATCCGCCAACCACCGAAAGCGTACCGTAAGTGCCCTTGTGGCTTTGTTTTGCACGGGTGGGCAGTTGGCTGCGCACCCACTGTAAAGACAATTGTTGTTGCATGCTGCACCTCTTGGATGATACCAATATTTTTGTTATACTATTAAATATAACCCGGTGCCGCATAGGCAGCATTTTGGCATAAGGCCAATACCGGGAGAGGTAAAAACCGGCCGCTTGGATTTGTGCAGGCAAATAACCGGTTTAAATTGGAGGAACACAATGGGATGGTTTGACGGATTTCCTTTTAAAAGCCGGGAACAAATGCAAAAAGAACAGCAGGATTTTGAAAAAAATGTGTTTCCGCTGGGGATGGAACAGCGGGAGGTAGCATTGGCTGTTTTGCGTGAGGTAACCACAAAAAAACTGCCGGACGACCAAAAATTGTTTGCCTTTATATCTGCCAAAGACCGCTTTGCAAAGGCCGAAACTGAAGAGGACGGACTTGCGCAGATGAGCAAAACCTTTATAAAGCAAAGCTGGTTAAAGCAAGAGGATAAAATTGCAATTGCCGCGCTTATTTTGCTGGAAAGCCGAATTGAATCTTTAGAAGATTACCCCACCGCCCAGCAGGTTATGGAACGCGCAGAGACAGTAACCGGTATATGAACAGCGGTTGTGTAAATAGGCCATTGGTAAAAGCATTATACAGGCTTGCCCGCTTTGTGTAGGTACCTGGTGTAAAAGATGGTGTCTTTAGTAACAATCAATATTTAATTTTGGTCGCCGGTTATACCGGCGGCTTTTTATTTATATTGTAAGGTATTTGGCAAACCAATCGGTAATTTCGCGCAGGCGGCGTATCCGGTGGCGGGGTTTTCCGCTTCGGCTTAGGTTATGGTTTTCTCCATGAAAAAGGCACAACCTTGTGGGTACACCGTGCAGTTGTAAAGCAGAGTACATTTGCATGGCCTCTATTTCAAAGCATCGGTAGTCCTCGTCACTGTGTACAAAAAGGGTGGGGGTAGTAACCTTATCGGCATAGCACAAAGGGGAATGTTCCCACATTTTTTGTGGGTTTTTCCATATGTCGCCCGCGGTTTGGTCCGGCGCAAAAAGATGCCCAATGTCCGAAGTGCCCGCCATCGATATCCAATTGGAGATACTGCGCTGGCTGGCAGCGGCGGCAAAACGGCTGGTGTGCCCAATAATCCAGTTGGTCATAAAGCCGCCGTAAGAGCCGCCCGTAACCCCCACTCGCCGTGTGTCTATCCAGGGGTTTTGCTCTAGCACAATATTGGTAAACTGCATAATATCTTCATAATCAATGCTGCCATACTTTCCCCGAATATCTCCAAAAACATCGCCGCCACCGGCAGAGCCGGTGGGATTGCAGAAAAACACGGCATAGCCAAGGCCCGCCCAATACTGCATTTCGTGAAAAAGCACAGTGCCATAAACTGTTTTGGGCCCGCCGTGTATGTTTAAAATAGCGGGGTATTGCTGTCCCTCTTTTTTATCGGCGGGTTCAAGCAGCCAGCCAGTAATGGTGCTGCCCTGGCTGTTTACAAAAGAAATCTCCCGCAAAGAAGATAGGCTATATTCTTTTGCAAGCGCCGTATTAAAAGAGCTAACCAGCGTTTCGGTGCCGTCGGGTGCAAGACGGTAAATTTCTTCTCCTGCCAGGCCGCGTAATGCGGCAATGTAAATGCTGTTACCTGCCGGGGCAAACTCACACACGGCGCCGGGCTGCAGGCTAATTTGGCGTATTTCCCCAGAGGCTGCATCGATAGACATCAGGTGGCTGTCGGCACCTTTTGTACCTATCCAAAGGGCGTGGCCGTCTATACCACACAATTCGGGAGAAGAACCCAAGGTAAGGTCTGTATTTACAACATTTTCTACATCATATTCTTTTTGGGTGTACAGCGCTGTCCAAGTGGCAGTAGGAATATCCAAAGCAAAAAAATCGGGGTTTTGGTTTAGCCCGCTCGCCTTGCCATCACTTGCTGTTACTAGCAGGGTGTTTTCATCTACCGCTATAATATCGCGGTAGTCCCAGTTGCCGGCTTGAGAAAGATTGCGAATGGTAAGGGTTTGTGTGTCTAGTTCATACAGGGTTGTATAAAGCGGAGCAACGCTGGTGTAAGAACTGGCTGTGTAATAGGCAAAACGCTGGTTTACCCCGGCATGCAAAATTTGCACGCTGGTGGTTTCGTCTGTAATGGCAGAAAGCATGGAGCCATTATAATGGTATAGGCGCAGGCGCTTGCCGCTGGTAGTGCCCTCCCCATTGCTCCAAAAGGGCAGTTCGGTATACACGTCGTTGTCCTTTTCTTCTGCCAATGCCTGTGCTGCTTCTGCAGGGGTTTCGCAGCCAAGTATAATCGCTTCCCGCTGGGCATCGTAAAGGGCGCAAACAAGCAAATGATTGTTTGGCAAGAGTAAAATATCCTCAACGCTTGCGTCTAAGCGCAGGTATTCGCGCGCTTCGCCGGGGGCAGAGGTAGAGATGGTATAAAAAACAGTAAGAGGGGTGCCCTGCTGCACGGTTTTTTTATCCTTTTCTTCCCGCAGGGTGGTAAACAAAATAGTAGTTTCGTCCATCCACCAAAAGGCACTTACCGTGCCACAATTCGTAAGCGGATAAAACCCGCTAGTGCCCATCAGCCAAATATCGGCATTATATTTGTTTTCTTCCATGTTGGCGGTGCGCACAATACAGGCGGGGATGCCGCCAGGGCTGGTGCGCAGCCTGCCGGGGAATTTATGAAGGGAAAAGTAATCCAGAGGGATTTTTTTCACAAAAGAGATCCTCTTTTCTTATATTTTACACATGGCTTTGTTATGGTAGTAACAACTGCCCATAAAGTAACCTTAATAAAAGCTGTTTCTTTTTAAAATAAAACAGGCAAAAAGGTGTTAGGGGCGGGTGATTAGCCCAATGCCACGTCCATAATCATCATAATAACAAAACCAATCATAGCGCCAAGTGTACCCGCGTTAGAATGTTTGCCGGCGTTGGCTTCTGGAATAAGTTCTTCTACCACTACATACATCATGGCACCGGCGGCAAAGGATAAAAACCAGGGCATTAAAGGTGCAATGCCTCCCGCAATTAATACGGCAATAACGCCTCCAATGGGCTCTACAAGGCCCGAAAGGCTGCCGTACACAAAGGCTTTCGAGTTTGAAAACCCGTCTTGTTTAAGGGGCAAAGACACGGCGGCACCCTCGGGAAAGTTTTGCAGGCCAATGCCAAGTGCCAATGCCAAAGCCGCCGCCGCAGAGCCGCCGCCGGTTACCGCCATAGCGCAGGCAAGGCCTACCGCCATGCCTTCGGGGATGTTGTGCAGGGTAACGGCAAGCACCAGCAGGGTAGAGCTGGGCAGCTTTGTTTTTGGGCCCTCACTTTCAGAGCTGCCGGGATGCAGGTGGGGGATGATTTTATCCAGCAAATACAAAAACAAAACCCCAATTAAAAAGCCGCCGGCTGCGGGCAGCCAGCCAATGGTGCCCTGCTCTTCGGCAGTTTCTATAGCCGGGATTAAAAGGCTCCACACGCTGGCGGCAATCATAACGCCGGCAGCAAAGCCTAAAAAAGAACGCTGTAAAGATGGGTTAACTTCGCCGCGTATAAAAAAAACAACAGCGGCCCCCAAGGTTGTCATCAAAAAAGTAAAACCGGTGCCAATGGCAGCCATCGCAACAGGCGAAAGGGTAGACAAAAATTCCATTAATAAAAACCTCCCAAAGCCATTTGGGCAGCAAGCGGCCACATTTACGGCTGCAAAACCACTATATTTGCAGCACCGCAGGTGTTAATTTTGGCAATGTGCGCTGCAAAATATACCCATGGCAAATTCGATATAAAGAATACGGCAAATGGCCGTATTTTGCAAACCCCTTATCCCTGGCAGGAGATTGCAGTTGACAGAAAAACACAGCTGTTTTAGACTTAATAAAAGACAAAATAATTGCTTATTGCAGAAGATTTTCTGTTTTTAGAAAGAATTGAACAGAAGCTTTACTGGAATGATAGCAGACACATAGGGAAGGTGCAAGATGAGCAGAACGTATTTTGTACTAAAAAGCATAGCTGACTTTGCGCCCGGCGCTTTTGAGAACACCGCAATGGAGGAAGAGGCGCTGTTGCTGGGGCGTAGTGGCATAAGCTATTTGCCCAGCGGTTGTTATACCAGCCCGCCGTTTTCTTTTTCGGGCGTATTAAAGGTAATACCCTGCTGGAATGCAGATACCCCCCAAGGCACCGCTGTAGAAACGCAGGTGCGTGTTGCTTGCAGGGGCCAATGGAGCAAGTGGTTTAGTTTTGGAAAATGGAGCCCCTTTATAGAGCGTGCCACCCCGCCTATGCAGCAGGATGAACTGGCCCACACAGAGGGCGAAGCCATTGTTTTAAACGAGGGGGTTATCCCCGCAGATATGGTGCAGGCACGTATTTTTTTATACTCGGATGATTCTGCCGTTTCTCCGCAGGTGCGGCTTTTGGGCGTTTCGGGCGTGTTAAGACAGGCAGAAGACAATAAAGACGGTGACGGCGATTGCTTACTGGAAGTACCGCGTTATTCCTGCCTTGTGCGAGACCCGGCCATTGCCGCCCGTATATCCAGTGCCACCAGCCTTACCATGATGATGAACCGCTGGGGTGAAGATGCTCTGCCCGAAGAGGTTGCAAGGTCTTTGTACGATTACGGTACAGGGCGCTTTGGCAATATGTCTTTTCTTACTGCGGGCATAGGCGGTTTTGGATACGAGTGCTACCTGCGTTATGCCAGCGTTGGGTTTTTGCGCAAAGAGTTGCGGCACGGATATGCTGTGGCCGTGCTTGTGCGTTACCGCACCAATTTTTTAGAAAACGAAGAGGCCGAAAGCAGCCCGCTGCCTGTGCTGGACCAGGCAGTGGTAGACAGTGAGGGCCATTTTGTTGTTTTACGTGGATTTTTGCGTGAAGAAAACGAAGATTGGGTGGTGGTAAACGACCCAATGGCGCACCAAAACGATGAAGTGGAGCGTAAAATTGCGCTAAGTAAATTTAAAGAAATTTACATGGGTTTGTGCATTGTTTTGCGCAAAGGATCAAAATATGCGGGTAGCGCAAAGCCAACCCGCCTGATGGCAGAACTTAAAACTGAAAGCAATGGAGTACGCCTGTTGTATAAGGGCGAGGTGCTTTTTCCGTCGGAAGGTGAAACCGAAAAAAGCTCCCGTACAACGGTTTGCTTTACCCTGCCCGAAAAAATGGTATTTGCAAGTGCGGCCCAAAAAAAGTTTTACTATATGGTTCCGGGCAAAAAATCGGATGATTCTTTTCGATTTTTTAAAGAAGCCGCCGGAGAAAAGGTGTGCTTTTACTGGATAGGCCCCTACGGCACCACTTATGTGGCCGAAAAGGCGATACCCCGAAGTTTTGAAGAAAAAGAACCGGAGGACGGTTTTTTAGAGACAGAAAAAAGCAAGGATGAAGGCTAGGCTAAAAAAACGCAAAAAATGAGCAACCCCCGGCCATTGGCCGGGGGTTGCTGATGTTTTGAGTGAATTAAACAGGCTGAACGTTGATAGCACGCAGCTTGTCGGCGTTTTTCGGGTCTTGTTCTACGTCATAGCTTACATGCTGGCCCTCAGCAAGTGTTTTGAAGCCATCAACCATGATGCTGGAGAAATGTACGAAAACGTCCTCGCCGCCCTCGTCGTCGGAAATAAAGCCGTAGCCTTTGCTCTCGTTGAACCATTTTACTGTGCCGTGTTTCATAAAAGAATTGCCTCCAAAAAATATTGTATTTCTCCTGTCGCACATAAAAAAATCACCCGCAGCGCAATCCATGAAACGAACTCATGATTTACAGCAACGTGTGAAATCAGGTCGTACATTCAAAACACTGGATTCAGTGTATCATCAAAAAAAGAAAATGTAAAGGGAAAAATAGCACTTTTTACAAAAAAATACTTTTTTCTGGTTAAAACTTGAGAAAATCAAGAAAACAAAAGTTTATAGTAGGTTTATAAAATTGCAAAAGAAAATTAACGTGGTATAATTAAAGTATTTAAGCCAAGAAAATCAAAAAAGATATTCTATATTGTTTTTGTAGACTTTGAGGTGATTGTGTGATGCAGATACTGCATATGGCGCTACGGGGTGTAATGCTTACCCCCCAGGGTTTGGCGCGCATATTTTTTTACCTTGAAAAAACAATAAAAGTAGTAACCATAAGCGAGGCAGAAAAAGAAGCGGCGGGTCAGGCGTGGTACTCAGTAGCAGACGCATGGCCGGTGCTTTTGGTTTTAATCTCTTTGGTGCTTGTGTTATCCGTTGCCCTTTTGTGCATGCATATCTATGGATGGTCTTTGCGCAAAAAAATGGAAAAAGTTGTTTTTTTTGATAAATTTACAGGCCTGCCCAAGGCCACGGTTTTAAAAACCCTACTGCAAAAGAAAAAGTTTACGGGAATGTTTAGTGCCCTTGTGTATTTTGATATAAAAGGGTTATGCGTTTTTAACGAGACATACGGTTATTTGTGCGGAGACGATATTTTGTTGGGCGTTGCAAGGCGCATACAGTCCAGCGGGCGTTTTGTAAAAGCGTTTCATTTACAGGGAGACAGCTTTGCGCTCCTTTTTTCAAAACCAGAAAACCGCGGGGCAATTGAGGAATATATGCACGAGCTGTTTGCCTCCCTGCAGTTTCTTACGGCGGGCAAAGGAATGAGCCTGCATTTTGCCTGTGGTGTTTTAATGCTAGACGAGAGTTTTGCAAAAGACGCCAATATTTTGCTGGACAATGTAGGTTTTGCACATGGGCAGGCAAAACATTCGGCCCAAACAAAAATTATATTTTTTAGCGAAAAAGAAAAAAACATTCATATATCGCACCGGGCACTTTCAGGCGAGTTGCATAAAGCGGCATTGCAGGGCGAGTTGGTTCTTGAATTTCAGCCAAAATACTTTTTGGCGGATGGAGCCCTTGCCGGGGCCGAGGCTTTGGTGCGTTGGCAGCATCCAGAGCGCGGGCTTATGATGCCGGTAGACTTTGTATCGGTGTTTGAAGAAGATGGCATGATAGAAATAATGGACTATTATGTTATGCAAAGTGTGTTGGAGCATATTAACGAATGGCAAAAAATAGGGTTAGAGCCGCCCGCAATTTCGGTAAACCTTTCGGGAGCCAACATGTCCAATGTTCGCCTTGCCGAAAATTTAATTGCGCTGGTAAATGGCTACGAAATAGGCAACAAAAAAATTGAACTGGAATTGACAGAAAGTGCACTGCCCGCAACCCCCGAAGAGTTGGTACAAACCATGCAAAAGCTGCGTGAGGGTGGTTTTTTACTTTCGATGGATGATTTTGGCACCGGGTTTTCTTCGCTTAATCTTTTAAGGATGCTGCCGCTTGATACAGTAAAGCTGGACAAATGCTTTTTGGATGGGATACAAGAGGACATCCGCTTGCAGCACTTTTTAAAAGATGTTATAAAGATGGCGAAAAACATGGGCATGCTTACCCTTATAGAGGGAGTAGAAAGCAACTGGGAAGCCTGCTTTGCACGGGATGCAGGATGTGATTTGGTACAGGGCTTTTGGTTTTCTTCGCCCCTGTCTCCCAAAGAATTTACCAACCTGTTGCATTTAGATAAGCGCCAGCAGTAGCAGGCTCAAATGCATATTAAAAGCGAAAAAACTGTGGTATTTAGCTAAGCACGGTTTACGTTTTAAAGCACAGTATATAAAAACCTTCGTCCAGCTTTGCGGCTTGGACGAAGGTTTTTGTTTGTATTTGTATAAAAAATATGATGGCCTACTGAGAGGTACTTTTGTTAGAAGAAACAAATTCCATACTTGGGTATTTTTCGGCCATTACCTCATCGGGGTAGGTGGCGTCCAGCCATGCACCAATAAATGTTAGGGGGGCGTGGCCCTCTGTACGCAGGCGCTGGCGCAGTACGGCAGCGCCCGAAAGCGCAAGGTTTAATGCCAGTACTACACTAACCACAATGGTAAGTGTTTTGCCAATCTTGTTTGGGATGCGCTCTATTATTTCGGACATAAAGGGCCAAAACTGGGTGATAAACAACAAGCCCAAAATACCCCAGCCAACCCCGTACATCAAGTTGGTGCGCCCACCAATGTTGGTAGACATCTCGCTATACTCCCAAGATACGCTGCCAAAAACCAGCTCTTGTATCAAACTGCACAAATATTCAAATACAAGCCCAATGGTTCCGCCCGCCAAAAAAATAACCATAGAATTGCGGTTGCGGTAACGGTACAACAGCACGGTAAAAAGCACGGCACCAAACCCGTATATTTGGTTAAAGGGGCCGTACAACATGCCGCTGCGGCGCATCCAAACACCGGTGGTGGCATAAACATACAGGGTTTCTATAATAACACCCAGCACGCAGCCAATAATAAAAACCCACAAAATTTTGTATAGATTTAAACCGTCCGCAAAGCTTTTTTGCCCGTCATTTACATTTTTGTGTTTAAAAAAGTATTTGCGCGGTTTTGCGGGTTCCTCTATTTTTTCGGCAATCCACGCAATTCCCTCAGACAAGGCCGATTCATCCTGAGAAGAGCCATGGACAGAATCGAGCGCTTTCTCGCCGGATAACGGGGGAGCATCCTTTTCTTTTTTGTGTGTTGTATTCATGTATTTTCCTCTCGTTTTATGTGCCGGATAAGCATGGCATGCTATAGGAAGAAAACCAAAGAGATAAAAATATAAGTAATATTGTTTATTATAGCATGGCAGCAATATTTTTGCATCCACCAGTGGAGGGCATAAAGCAACCACCAAGCGGTTATTCGGCCGATTTGAGAGATTCTACCATATCTATTTTTTTAAGGCGGCCAAGCATTACAATGTTAACAAACAAAGAAGAAAGAAGTGTAAACAATATACTCCAAAAATAGCTGGCAACCTCAATACTGCGGCGGAACATAACCTCGTCTATTTCAACTGTGGTAATTACAAAGCGGTGCAGTATTACGCCCCCCACAAGGCCCACTGCAATGCCCGCAAGCGTAAGCAAAATGTTTTCTCGGTATACATAAGAAGATACCTCTTTATCGTAAAAGCCAAGCACTTTTAGGGTTGCAATTTCGCGGGCGCGCTCGGTTATGTTAATGTTGGTAAGGTTGTACAGCACAACAAAAGCAAGCAAAGCGGCCGAAAGAATAATAAGCCACACAACAGAGTTCATACTTTGCAGCATGTCGTTTACTTGGCTTTCCATGCTGGAAATATCCACGGCGCCCGCAACACCATCGGTAGAGATGATTTTTTCGAGTGCGGCAGAAGGATTGGCCTGGCCGGTTTCGTTCATGTTTAAAAGAATGGTGTTGTAGGCGGGTTGGCTGCCAAATAGCGAAGTGTATGTTTGGGGTGTAATGTAGATAAAGTTTACAATGTAATTTTCCATTATACCGCCAACCGTAAGGGCAACGCTCTTTTCGCTTCCGCGGGCTACCTGTATGGTGTCACCAACTTCTACTTTTAAGCGGGAAGCCAGTTTTTCGGTGATGATTACAGCATCCCCCTGCGGAAAGGCGATGGGGGAACCATCTTGCCGCTGATGAAAATTGATAAATTTGCTTGTGTTTTCGGGCTGTTCGGAAATTAAAAGATAGGTGGTCATTCCGTTATTGTTCCCCTCGGCGGAGGAAGCGTCTACAGAAATTTCTTGTTTATACAAAAATTCTCCATATTGGCTTAGGGTGGTGTTTAGCTCATTGTCATCCTCTGCACTGCCAGGATGCTGCAACGCAACACCAGCGTTGTACTGATAAATATTTCCAAATTGCAGCCCCGCAATGCCCGAGATAGAGTCTTTAAGGCCAAACCCGGTAAGAAGAAGAGCACTGCATCCGGCAACGCCAATAACAGTCATAATAAAGCTTTTTTTATCTCTAAACAGGTTGCGCACCGTTACCTTTTTGCTAAAACCAAGGTGCTTCCATACAAAGGGGATACGCTCCAGTAAAACACGTTTTCCGGGCTTTGGCGCTTTGGGGCGCATCAGGTTTGCAGGCGCCACCGCAAGCGAGCTGAAGCAGGCAGCCAGCGCCGCCAGTGTGGTGCACAGCACCATAGAGAGTACACTGAGCAGCGAGAGTGCCGGCTGGGCATAAAAGTGCATGTTGGGCATTATATACATAATTTGGTAAGCATGCCATATAGAGGATGGAAATACCGAAAGGCCAACAAACACCCCAGCAAGGGCGCCGGTGGCGCTGGCAAACCCGGCATAAAACAAATATTTAAATGCGATGGAAAATTTGCCAAAACCCAGCGCTTTAAGGGTGCCAATTTGGGTGCGGTGGTCTTCTACCATACGGGTCATGGTGGTAAGGCAAACTAAAATAGCCACCAAAAAGAAAAACAGGGGTATTACCTGCGCAATGGCATTGATGCGTGTGGCGTCAGAGTCAAAGCCCGAATAGCCGGGGTTAGATTCCCTATCAAAAATATACCAATCGGGCGGTTCCAGTTCATCCAGTTGTTTTTGCCCATCCTCTATTTCGGCCCGGGCATCTGCCAGTTTTTCGTCGGCTTCTGCCTTTTTTGCATTGTATTCGGCCCGGCCCTCGTCCAACTCTTTTTCGGCAGTTGCCAGCTTTTGTTTTCCGCTTTCAAGCTCGGTACGCCCGGTATTGATAAGCGCTTGAGCCTCTGCAAGAGATGCTTCGGCAGAGGCAAGCTGCCCCCAGCCACCATCCAGTGTGGTTTTGGCAGCGGCAAGCTTGGCCCATGCCTGCTCCAATTCTGCCCCTGCGGCGTTTAGCTGGGTGCGTGCGGCCGATACTATGCTTAAAAAAACAGGATAAGAAGCGGTGAGCAGAGGAATATTTAATGCGTTGTATGTGTTAAGATACGGCGCGCCGCTTTGCAGTGCGGCGGTGGCGTTAGAAGCAATAGAAGTAAGCTGGGCGGCCAATGCCACGGCAGACGGATCGGGAGCGGTTTGCGCCAGTTGGGCAAGCCCCTGTAATATGCCTATGGCGTTTTGTGCATTGGCAATAAATGCAGGAATATCCGTCGGTTCTACTGTTCCGTTTGCAGTAGCGGTATTTAGGGCATCTATAATTGCTGCTAGGTTGTTTACACTTGTCTCTAGTGTGTCCAAGCTTGCCTTGGCGGTATCGTACTGCTGTTTACTGGTGTTATATGTGGCAAGGCCAGCATTATATTCGGCCTGCCCCTGTTGCAGGGTGGCGCGGGCGTCTGCCACTTGGGCGGCGCCGGTGGTTACCTCTTGCTGTGCATCGGTTAGTTTTTTTTCGTTATCGGTAATTTCTTTTTTTGCTTTGGCAATTTCTGCCTCTCCGGTCTCAATGGCTTTTTTTGCATCGCTTAATTTTTCATCTGCTTCCGCTTCGGCCTTTGCAAGTTCGGCACGCGCTTCTTCCAGTTTTTCTGCACCTTCGGTGTATAAATCTTGGTATCGCAGTTGAGCCTGTTCTTCTCCTTTGGCGGTAAGGGCATCGTCTGCCGAGGTTTGCAGTGTTTTGTATTCATCCGAAAAGGGGGAAATATTTTGGGTGCCCTTCATGGTTAAAAACACTTCGGTATAGTAATCGCTGTTAAATGCGGCAGGGGTAGTAACCACAAAAAAAGAAATGGTGCCGCTGCCAATGTTGGTGTTTCCCCGCTGAAAAGCAATGTAATAGGGAGAGTCGGCCCGGCCCACCACCGTAAAGGTATGTACCGCCATCAAGTCCATAGTATTGGGATTATTTTGGTCTGAAAGTGTAATGCTGTCTCCTACAGAGTAGGAGGAGGCTGCATCTACAACACACTCGGCAGCATTTTGGGGCAGACGCCCCTCCTGCAACACAATCTGGTTTAAATATTCGGGGTTATCCGCCTCGGTATTTTGGGGCAGGGCAAAAAAATGGGCGGCACTTACCGAGGAGGATTTGGTTTTGCCCACATAGCCTTTAGAAGAAAATCCTTCATCGGTGCTGGTTTCTTCGCTAATGGTAAGCAGATCTAACCCATAAGAGGGCATTACAACATCAACGCTGTCTAAAGAGCGCAGCGCGGTGATGTCATCCTCTGCAAAACCCATGGTAGAAAGCAGCCTAAAATCCATTAATTGCTGCTGTGCGTAATAATCCTCTGCCGTAGCGCGCATATTGGGTGCGGTTGCACGCAGCCCGGCAAAAAAACCGGCCCCCAGTGCGCTAATGGCAAAAATGGCAATAAAACGGCTAAAGGTAGATTTAATTTCTCTAAAAATACTTTTCCGCAAGTTCTTTTTCAATCTCTTACCACTCTATCTCGTCTACCTGTTTGGGGTTTTCGTTTAATATAATGCTAGATACCTGCCCGTTTTTAACCTTTATCACCCGCTGCGCCATCTGGGTAATGGCAGAGTTATGGGTGATTAAAACAACCGTCATGCCTGATTGCTGGCTGGTTTGCTGTAAAAGCTTTAAAATCTGCCGGCCGGTATTATCGTCCAGTGCGCCGGTGGGCTCATCGCAAAGCAGCAGCTTTGGATTTTTTGCCAGTGCACGTGCAATGGCTACCCGCTGTTGCTCGCCGCCAGAAAGCTGCGCCGGAAAGTTATTGGCGCGCGGCGCAAGACCTACTTGCTCCAAAACATCGTCTGCATTTAGGGGGTCTTTGCATATTTCGCTGGCAAGCTCCACATTTTCTCGTGCGGTAAGGTTTTGTACAAGGTTGTAAAACTGAAAAATAAACCCCACATCATACCGCCGGTAGGTGGTAAGCTGCCGCTGGCTGTAAGCCGAAATATCGTTTCCATCAATACAAATGGTACCGCTTGTGCAGGAGTCCATACCGCCAAGCATATTTAAAATAGTGGTTTTGCCAGCGCCCGAAGGGCCTACCACCACGCAAAACTCGCCTTTTTGCACAGTAAAATTTACTGTTTGCAGCGCATGGGTTTCTACTTCTCCTATTTTATAAACCTTAGAAACATCCTTAAATTGTATATATTGCTCCATCTATTATCCTCCAATGGCTTTTGCTGTTTATACGATAAAAGCCAATACTATTCCACCATAATAGTATAGCATTATGACATATGTGCAATGTGAAAGTTTTGTTAAAATAATACTAAAAATGGTAAAGTATAGCTTGGTTTTATAAAAATAATTTGATATAATGTTTATTGCTGTAAAATATCGAACGAATGTGCAAAATTTTTGTTAAACAGAACAATGCGGGCTCGTAAATTTTAAAGGGGACCTGTTGTAATGGGAAATTTGGCGCTGGGCAAGCGGCTGCACTGTAAAAAACTTCTGCACTATATACTTTTAACTATACCTGTACTGGCCCTGATTGTATTGGGGCTGGTGTATAACAGGTATTTTTTTTATAGCCTGGAGGAGGGCAATTCTACCGCCGGGTTCCATGCAACAACCTACTCCGACAGCATACAAAGAAACAAGCCTGCACGGGTATATTTTACTCCGCAGGAAGGCAATTTAAAATACATTGGCCTTAGGTTTGTGGCACAAAGCGAGCTGGCGGCACAGTTTCCCATTACATTTACCCTGTATGATGAAGAGGGGGCTGTACTGCAACAGCAGCAACTGCCCCAAACTATTTTTGAAAAAACAAAGCTGTACCTGCAAATTCCGCTGGAGGCGGGCCTTGCAAAAGGCAAGGAGTATAGTTTTACACTTACCAGCAATGCGGGCAACAACAAGCAGGGGTACCGCATTGCAATGGGGCACGCCACCCACAGCGACATTACACAGTGGCAGATAGGGGATAAGCTGCAGGGGTATACGGCAGATATGCAGTTTATTTATCCCCGCATCAACTGGATGTTTACCATTGCATATATTGTTTGTGTTTTGCTTACAGCAGCGGCTGTTTTTGTGCCGCCGCTGCGCAGCCACCGCTCTAAGATAATTTACCATTGCATTTTAATGTTTACAGCGCCCTTGCCTGTGCTGTATGTTACCGAATGGATGAATGGCGGCAGTTTGGCAGGGTTATCGTTTTGGGCGCTGCTGCTTAACTATTTTATAATGGTTACCATTGTTTTAATTTTGTATGCGTTTTGCAACCGGTTTGCGGTTGCAACCATAACCGGTGCGGCTGCTTTAATTGCGGCCTCTACCGTAAATTATTTTGTGCTGCAATTTAGAAAAAGCGTTATTGTACCTACAGATATATACGGCATTGGTACGGCAACACAGGTTTCTTCCAACTACAAGCTATCCTTTTCGGGCGTTTTGTTAATGGCGGTGGCCTTGCTGCTTACCATAGTGTTTTTATCCCTGCGGGACAGAGTGGTGTTTAGGGGGCTGCGTTTTCGTGTTGTATCGGCCGCAATGGCAATGCTTTGTACAGGCAGCGTGGTGTTTTTTGCCCTTAACCCGGCCATATTGGCCTCTAAGCAAATAGGCAGCGGCAACTATAGCCAAAATTTTGCAAGTATTAAAAACGGCTTTTTTGCCAATTTTCTTGTAAACTTGCCCTCTTTAAATATCGTAAAGCCCAGCGGGTACTCGGTATCTACCGTTAAAAACCTAGCGCCGCAGGCGCAAGAGGCGCAAACGGATGTAAAACCCCATATCATTATGATTATGAACGAGTCTCTGGCCGATTTCTCTACGGTAGGCAGTACCCATGCCAGCAGGGACCCTCTTTCTTTTATCCACAGCCTAAAAGAGGAAGATAAGCCCAATGTTTATGTGGGCGGAATGCAAGTTTCGATACACGGGGGCAATACAAGCACCACCGAGTTTGAAACCCTTACCGGCTTCTCGGTAGGGTTTGAAAACCGCACCGTGGCACCGCTTTCTCAGTATGTTTTTAGCAGTATTCCGGCCTTGCCGGGGCAACTTTCTCAACTGGGATATTCCACGCTGGGCACCCATCCAAACGAAGCAGACAACTGGAACCGCAACAGTGCCTACCCCAAAATGGGATTTAAGAACATGTGTTTTATACAGGATTACCCGGCAACCGAATGCGTGCGCAACTACATCAGCGATTTAGACATGTATAAGTTTATGATAAGCCTGTTTGAAGAAGAGCGGAGTCAGGGGCCTGTCTTTCAGTTTGGGCTTACTATGCAAAACCACGGTTGGTACGATTGGAAACCCGAAGAGGGCGAAGAATGGCCGGAGATTTTTAAAGATAGAATAACCATTAACAATGCCGAGGGCATTTACCCCGATGTGGAGCAGTACCTTACCCTTGCAGAAATGTCTGATAAAGCATTTGAGGAACTGATTGCGTACTACCAAACAGTAAACGAACCTGTGATAGTAGTAATGTACGGAGACCACTGGCCCTCTGTGGATACCAAATATATCGAGAGCCTGTACCAAAAGCCAATGGAAGAGCTAACGCCCGAAGAAAATATGATGATGTACCAAACACCTCTTATTATGTGGGCCAATTACGATGTCGATTTTTCTGGCATACCAGATTTGATAAGTGCCAACTACCTAATGCCCACCATTAAGCAGGCGGCCAATTTACCCCTTACCTCGTTTGATACAGCGGTGCTGCAATGCAGAGAGGAATATCCTGTCATCAGCGCGCGGGGCGTGTTGGATGCAAAGGGCAACTATTACGAGGATTTGCGGGAAATGTGTAATTTGCCTCTGCTTAAAACATACGACCTTATGGAGTATAATGGACTGTTTGATACCCACGGCAGGCAGCGCGGTTTATTTGGCTATTATTCTTAATGCATTTTATTTACCAAATGCACGCGGCTATAGTTTGTAAAACGCTTTGTACAAATATATTGTTTTTGCGGGGTAAATGGATTAGAATAGGTGCGTAAGGTAAAGAGGCCTGCCCCCAAACTAAATGTTTAGGGGCAGGCCTTTGCCAATAAAAGGGGAGGATGCAGAATGAACGATTTTTTGTCTATGGCCAATTCCGGCACCATGTACCTTATTGTGGGCGTGGTTATTTTGTTTGTTACGCTTATGTCTGTGGTATTTATGGTAAAAGCTTACAAAGAGGGAATTAAGATAGGAATGGATAAAAAGAAGCTGCGCAAAGCCATTACGTCCAGCGCAGCATTTACTTTTATCCCCTCGGTTGGTGTACTAATTGGGGTTATCGCGCTTTCTGGCTCGCTTGGGGTGCCAATCCCATGGCTGCGAGAATCTGTAATTGGGGCCCTGCATTACGAGACCATGGCCGCCGATGTGGCCGCCAAAGCGGCCGGGCTGCCCTCTTTATCGGCCGAGTTTATGAATGGCAGCGTGTTTGTTTCTATTATTTTTGTAATGACCATTGGTATTATATGGGGCAGCCTGTTTTGCATTTTTGGCCTTAAAAAATACCAAAAAAAGGTTATTAATAAGGTGGGCAGTAAAGACAGCCGCTGGGGTGGTATTTTGTTTAATGCCATGTTTATAGGCATGGTGTGTGTCTTTGTTGGCGCAGGCTTTGCGGGCCTGCGCAGCGGCAGTTATATCAGTTTGCTGGTTATATCGGTATCGGCCCTATTTATGGCCCTGTTTACCTGGCTGATAGAAAAGAAAAAGCAAAAATGGTTAGAGAGCTTTTCGGTTTCGTTTGCCATGACATTGGGCATGGCAGCAGCCGTAGTTGGCAATTTAGTGGGGGTGCAATAATGGAAGATAAAAAATTAAGCGCGGCAAAGCCAGAAAAAAGCTTTAACGATACCATGCACACCTATGGGCGGATATGGTCTGCCATTGCGGTGGTGCTTATGCTGTTGGTGCCGGTTTTTGTGGCACTGTACTTTCAAACAACGCCCAACATGCAGGGGCTTATTTGGGGTTCTATCAGCATCTGTATCATCTACCTGCCCTCCAGCATAGTAGAGGTTATTACCTACGCGCCCATGCTGGGTACAGGCGCTACCTACCTTGCCTTTATTACCGGCAACCTTACCAGCCTAAAAATACCCTGCGCCATGAACGCGCGCGAAATTACAGGGGCTGAGTTTGGCACCAAAGAAAACGAAATTGTGTCTACACTTTCGGTGGCGGTATCCTCTTTGGTTACCTGCGTGGTGCTGTTTGTGGGTGTTTTGCTATTGGTGCCGCTTACCCCGGTATTGTCCTCTCCGGTTTTGCGGCCAGCCTTTAACATGGTGGTGCCTGCCCTGTTTGGCGCACTTGGGTACAAATATTTTTCTAAAACGCCATTGGTGGCGGTTACCCCCTTTGTATGCATGACCCTGCTTTGCCTTTTTGTGCCTGCGGCAGCGGGGCAGGTGGCTATTTTGGTGCCGGTATCGGCAGTTATTTCTATTGTTGCGGCACGCCTGCTGTACAATAAGGGTAAATTGTAAAAGAGATTGATTTGCTGTTACGGCTGTACTGCAATAGCAAAAAGGCAAAATTAAAATTTACGTATAAAACAGGGTAATGCGTTTAAAATGCAGTGAAAATAGCCTTGCCCGGCAGTTGCTGTGGCAAAAAGCTGCACCCTAAATAGGGTTCTATTTGTTTTAAAACAAGAGAATAATAAAGAGGTTACGAGAGGGGATTGCCCAAAATGAGTTGGATTTTGTATGCATTGCTTGCAGTATTGGCAGTTGTGCTGGTGCTTTTACTGGTGGCGGTTTTACGCGCAGTAGCCATAAAAAACAGGCAAAAGCCTAAACAAGCCCCACAGGCAGATGCTACCCGGGCGCAGCAGTATGCCCAAAACCTTGCGGCGCTAATACGCTGCGAGACGGTGAACGAAGTGGATGACAGTGCCGAAAAAACCGAAAAAAGTTTGCCGATTTTAGAGACATAATGCAGGCGCAGTTTCCACTGGTGCACAAGGTCTTAAAGCAAATTTTGCTTAAAAATGCCATGCTGTACCACTGGAAGGGGAAAGCGGCAGATAGCCCTGCCATTGTGCTTATGGCCCACAGCGATGTTGTGCCCGCCACAGGCAATTGGAAGCACCCGTCTTTTGGGGGAGAAATAGCCGACGGCAGCGTGTGGGGCCGCGGTGCTATGGACAATAAAGGCTCGCTTTGCGCTATTTTTGCAGCGGTAGAGGGGTTGTTGGCAGATGGGTTTGAGCCCCCCTGTGATATATACCTTTCTAGCTCTTATAACGAAGAAACAATGGGCGATGGTGCAAAAAATGTTGTTGCGTATTTGCAGCAAAACAATATAGAACTTGCGCTTGCCATAGATGAGGGCGGGGCTGTGGTAGAAAAACCGCTGCCGGGTCTAAATGGAAGCTATGCCATGCTGGGCATTGTAGAAAAAGGCTATGCAAACGTAAAGTTTACGGCTAAATCTGCCGGGGGGCATGCCAGCACACCGCCTAAAAATACACCCATTGCGCGGCTGGCAGACTTTGTAAATGAGGTGGAAGATCATCCGCCATTTGCAAGCAAATTTACCCAACCGGTAAAACAAATGTTTGCGGCACTAGCCCCGTATATGACCTTTCCTCTGCGGTTGGTAACCGGCAACCTATGGCTGTTTGCACCACTTTTAAAGGTTGCCCTGCCCAAAATAAGCGCACAAGCGGGCGCTTTGCTGCGCACCACCTGTGCATTTACCATGGCACAGGGCAGCAGCGCACCCAATGTAATACCCGAAGAAGCCAGTGTTACCGCAAACCTGCGTTTTATTATGCACCAGCCCATGCAGCAGTCTTTGCAGGCCATAGAACAGGTGGCAAAAAAGTACAACCTTGCCATGGATGTGGAATACGCCCACGATTGTTCTCCCTTTGTAGACATGGAAACGCCCCACTTTAAGTATCTGCTGGAATGTGTAAAGGCTAATTTTCCGGAGGTTGGGGTTGCGCCATACATCATGCTGGGGGGTACAGACGCACGCCACTTTGCAAGTTATTGCCCCTGTACGGTGCGCTTTGCGCCCACCATCCTTACACCGCAGCAATTGGCCAGTATGCATGGCCTAGACGAAAACCTGGGCGTTGAGGCTCTTGCGCGTGCGGTAGATTTTTACAAGAGTGTGCTGCAAAACTACCAGATGTAAACCTTAGCTGGTTTAAGGCATCATTTTAGCTAAAAATACAAAATAAATTTCGTTTATAGGTTAAAATGCACATAAAGTGACCGCCACACGCTTGCAATTGTTTTTAATACAAGATATAATACGCTTTAAACAAGCAACGGCGCTTGCCAGGCTTCGGCCTGCGCAGGTGCCGTTTTGCGTTGTACAGGAGGAGAGAAAAGGCATGATAAGGATGGAACATGTGTGCAAGTCTTTTGGCCAGCTGGAAGTGCTGAAGGATATTTGCCTGGAAGTAGCGGAGGAGAAAAGCTGGTTATTATTGGCCCCAGCGGCTCCGGCAAAAGCACCCTGGCTCGCTGCATCAATTTTTTAGAGCTGCCCACCAGCGGCAAAGTGTATATTGACGGGGAAGAACTTACCGCAAAAAACCGCACCGCCGTGGTAAGAAAATCTTCCTCTATGGTTTTTCAGCAGTTTAACCTTTACCCGCACAAAACGGTTTTGCAAAACATAACATTGGCACCCATTAAATTGCAGCATGTACCTAAAAAGCAGGCCGAAGAAGAAGCTTATAAATATTTGGATATTGTGGGCCTGTGGGAAAAGGCAAATGTATACCCGGCCACACTTTCGGGCGGGCAGCAGCAGCGGGTTGCCATAGCACGCGCTCTTGCCACCCACCATAAAATTATTTTGTTTGATGAGCCCACCAGTGCGCTAGACCCCGAAACCGTGCAGGAAGTACTGGATGTAATGATACAGCTTTCGAAAGAGAATATTACCATGGTGGTGGTAACCCACGAAATGGGTTTTGCACGCCAAGTGGCAGATCGCATTATTTTTATAGATGAGGGCACTATTTTAGAAGAAGGCCCGCCCTGTGCACACATATAGCTGATAAGGAGAAATATCATGAAAAAGTTGAAAAAAGCTCTGGCTGCTTCGCTCGGCGTTCTCATGCTGTTGCTTGCAGGCTGCTCCTCGGCCGCAAGCTCTGCACCTGCCACCTCCAGCACCCCTGCCAGTTCGGCACTTGCTTCCTCTGCTGCCAGTGGGTTAGGCGCTATTACCGGCGAAAATATCGATGCCATTAAAGCGGCCGGTGTTTTAAAAGTGGGCGTTAAAGAAGATGTGCCCAAGTTTGGCCTTAAAGATACCGCCACCGGCGAATTTGAAGGTTTGGAAATTGAACTGGCAAAAGCCATAGCCGAAAGCCTTGGTGTAGAGGTTGCTTTTACCCCCGTTACCGCTAAAACCCGTGGCCCTTTGCTAGAAACAGGCGAGCTGGATTTGGTAATTGCCACCTTTACCATTACCGAAGAACGCAAAGAAACCTATAACTTTAGCACCCCTTACTACGAGGATGCCGTACGCTTAATGGTTAAAAAGGATTCTGGCTTTACCGCTTTGGCAGATATGGACGGCGCAACCATTGGCGTGGCACAGGCGGCTACTTCTATGGAGGCCATTCAGGCAGCGGCGGATGAAGCCGGTGTAAGCATTACATTTAGCGAGTTTGCCACCTATCCCGAAATTAAAGCGGCGCTGGATTCTGGCCGTGTGGATTGCTTTAGTGTGGATGGTTCCATCCTGCTTGGGTATGTGGATGATACCACCGTAATATTGGATGATAAATTTAGCCCGCAAGAGTATGGTGTTGCAAGCGCGCTAAGCAAAAAAGATCTAGCCGAATATGTAGATGCATATGTTGTGGCAGGCCTTGCCGATGGCAGCATTGCAGCGTTTATTTCGGATGCAGGGCTGTAAGTAATAAAACTTTTCTTTTTCCGCACCTGTGTGCGGGAAAAGAGCAAAGTGCTTAGCGGTTTGCGGTAAGCACTTTGCTCTTTTTGTAGCATCTGCGTATTTTGGAGAATTACCCTCAAAATATTGCAGAAGGCCATTGCGGCAGCTTTGTGCCGGGCACAGGCCGCCGGCAAAAAAGAGAAAAGGGGAGAGGTATATGTGGTCTAGTTTATTTGCAGCGGCAAAGTGGAAACGCCTGTTTGAAAACCTGTCTATTTTTGGAGAGGGCTTTTTGGTAACCTTGCAGGTGGCGGCACTTGCCCTGCTTTTGGCGCTTTGCATTGGCATTGTGCTGGGGTGCTGTCCTCCGGTAAAAATAAGGCGCTAAAGGCACTGGTACGTGTGTATGTCGAGTTTTTTCAAAATACACCGCTGGTTATTCAAATGTTTTTTTATTATAATGCGCTGCCCTATATAGGCATTATGCTTTCGGCCAAAACCATTGGCATTGTGGGTATAGGCATTTATACTGGGGCCTATATTAGCGAGGTAGTGCGTACCGGGGTACTAAGTATACCCAAAGGGCAAATGGAAGCTGCCCAAAGCCAGGGCTTTACCTATACCCAAAGCATGAGCCTTATTATATTGCCCCAAACCATTAAAATTATTTTGCCGCCGCTTACAAACCAAGCGGTTAATCTTATAAAAAATACCTCGGTGCTTGCCATTATAGCGGGGGGAGATTTAATGTACCGTGCAGACAGTTGGGCAAACTCATCGCTTACATATGGGCCAGCGTACATATGCGCGGGTGTACTGTACTTTTTAATCTGTTTCCCGCTTTCCAGCTGGGCGCGCCATACAGAAGAAAAGCTTAAAGGGAACGACCAGCGCCCCGAAGCGCCCACCGTTGCCAAACCCATCCAAAGCCGAGAATCTACCGAAGAAGACATTACCCTTTCGGGTTTGCTTAGAGCGTCGGCTGTGCAGCCAGCGCAAAAGGAGGTGTAAAGCATGGCAGAAGTATTTGCAAAGGTTTTTACGCCAGACAATATCCGCTATCTTTTGGGCGGGTTACAAAATACCGTCATCATTTCGGTTTGTGTTATAGCCATTAGCATTGTTTTTGGCACAATTTTGGCTTTGATGCGAAATTACGATAAGTTTATTGCGGGCAAACTGGCGGCGGTATATATAGAGATATTTCGCAATACGCCGCTTTTGCTTTGGATATTAATGATTCGCTTTATGACAAGGATTCCGGGCATATGGTCTGGGGTTACCTCCATGTCACTTTTTACCTCGGCCATTATGGCCGAAATTATACGTGGCGGGCTTAACTCTGTACCGCAGGGCCAGTTTGAGGCAGCCAAAAGCCAAGGGTTTAGCTTTATGCAAACACTGCTGTATATTGTAATACCGCAATGCTTTAAAAACATTGTACCCAGCCTGCTTTCTCAGGTAATAACCGCCATTAAAGACTCCAGCTTTTTGGCGCAGGTGGCCATTGCCGAGTTTACCCGTACCAGCCAGGTTATTATGGGGCGGTTTACCACTTCGGCAGAGGTATTTGTAATGTATGGCAGTATAGCGGCTACTTACTTTGTGGTTAACTTTGCGCTAAGCTGTATTGTGCGGTACGAAAAAAAGTCTAAAAAAGTTTCTGCCTCACCCCAATAAGGGCAGTACAATCAATAAACCCCATTGGCTATCTTATAGTCAATGGGGTTTTTGTATATAAGGTTAGGCAAAAACAGAGGCAGGGTTTTTATACGGTTTCTTCGATAGTTTGCGGTTTGCGCGCAACCACGCAAATGCGCCCGCGTTTTTGCGATACATACATATCTGCACGCGCAAAACCGGCAGTGCGAAGCAGGGCAGAAAAATCTTCGGGGGAATATATCTTCATTTTAAGGGTTTCGGCCCGCTTTTTCCATTTTGCCTGTGCAGGGTATTCGGTATCCAAATTGGCAAGCTCTACACAAATGAAAAATATGCCGCCGGGTTTTAGCACCCGTAAAATCTCTTTGCAGGCGGTGGGGGCGTCCTCCCAAAAATATATGGTTTCAAACGCGGTAATAATATCCATGGTAGAAGCAGAAAACGGCAGTGCCTCGGCAGAGGCCTGCAAAATATCGCAGCGTCCCTCCTCAATGGCGTCGGCATTTGCACGCACAGAGGTGGCAACGCAAAGGGGGGTTGGGTCTATGCCATATACATTTCCCTCGGGGGCTCTTTCCAGCAGGGTGGCAACCGATTGTCCGCCGCCGCAGCCAATGTCTAAAATGCAGGCATTTGGGGCTATTTCTAGGTGACGCAGGCCCCACAGGGCAAGGTCTTTATGGCCAAAGTTCATCATTTTAAGCATTATAAAACCCCCAAGCCCTCTTGGCTCGCGGGTATTATCTAAAAAAGTACGTTTCAAAAAAACAACTCCTTGCCCGGGTAATAATAAGGACATAATCGCTTTACAAAATTAAAGCTAGCACAGCGTAAAAAGTTTGTCAATATACGGGGCGTTTTAATAAGAAAAAACGGTAATATAATAAATTGGCTTTAAACTTGCAAAACGAATTAAAAACGGTGTGCATTGCTGGTTTGGGCGGCAGACTGTGTAAAAGGCCACACCTTTAAAAATGCTTTTGCGCCGCTTTATCACCTGTAAATATGCAATAAAATAGGCGCAAAAAAGCCGCAAAATAAATTTGCGGCTTTGGTTTTGCTAAAAGGGGTTATTTTGCTTTGCCTTGGTTTGCAACGCTTTGCATTTTTGCCTCTATAGCGGCGGCATCGCCCAAATAAGATTTGGAAATTACCTTAAAGTTGTCGTCAAATTCGTATACAAGGGGTACACCGGTGGGTATATTTACCCCAATAATGTCATCGTCCGACAGGCCGTCAAACACTTTTACCAAAGCACGTAAAGAGTTACCGTGTGCGGCAATCAGCACGCGTTTACCTGCCTGCATTTGGGGGCGAATAACCTCGTTAAAATAAGGCATAACCCTGTCTATGGTAAGCGCCAGGCTTTCGGTAAGGGGCAGTAGATCAGGGTCTACATTGCGGTACTGGGCCAGCAGGCGGGGGTTGCGCTCGTCGTCTTCGGTAAGCACGGGCGGCGGCACATCAAACGAGCGGCGCCACACCTTTACCTGGTCCTCGCCATATTTTTCGGCTGTTTCGGCTTTGTTAAGGCCCTGCAACCCGCCGTAGTGGCGTTCGTTCAGCTTCCAGCTTTTTTCTACCGGCAGCCATTCACGGTCCATTTCTTCCAGCACATAGTTAAGGGTATGTATGGCACGTTTTAGCACTGAGGTATAGCAAAGGTCAAAATCAAACCCGGCCTCCTTTAAAAGGCGGCCGCCCTCGCGAGCTTCTCCGCGGCCCTTGTCCGATAATTCTACGTCGGTCCAGCCGGTAAACAGGTTTAAGCGGTTCCACTCGCTTTCGCCATGACGAATCAATACAAGCTTCATGTCAATCACCTTTCTGTTCTAACAAATATATAAAGAATAAAATTTTTTATAAAGAGCTTACACAAATAAAAAAATAAGCCAAAGCAAAAGCAATAGGGCGGTGGTAGCAACCACCCACCAAAAATAAATGCGGTATACACCCGAATCTTCGTTTACTTTTCCTTTATTAATACGCAGATACTGAAAAATACTTAAAAAGGCCAGCAAAGCACCCGGTATAACCGAGGAGATAAGCAGGCTTATAATGGCAGAAATTGGCGCAACTGCATAGGTTGGCTGTGCAGAGGAGTATAACTCCAGCACTCCAAACCCGGCTGTAACCAAAAGGTACAGCACAAATATCATGTGGCACATGGTGCGGATAAAATGCTTGTCTAAACCGCTTGTGCGTTTTTTTATAGAATTTTGCTGTTCTTTAATTGCCTCGGCGTCCTCTTCTGGGGTAGGGACGCGGCCGGAAAGGCGAAACCAAGATGGTGCCATATTTCCTCCTTGCAGTTTGCCGTTAGCTACTGCTAATCTTGATATAAAAAATTATACCACGATTGGGGGCACCTTACAACGTGGAGAATGACTTTTAAAAAGTTTGTAAACCATATAATTAAGGGCATTTTGCCATAAAGTGCAGTTGAAATAAACAAAAATATGTTGTGGAATTCTCCCTTTTTTTTGCATTGACACACTATATATAGTGTGCTAAAGTATCTACACCGGTGGGGCAGGTCTTAAAAAAAAATCTACCGGATTTTGTATTTACCGGGGGAGGATAATCATGCAAACAGTTCAAGTGCGCACCATTACAAAACGGGATGGGCGTGTTGTTTTATATGATGAAAAGAAGATTGCTTCTGCTATTTTAAAATCGCTTGCGGCGGTAGGCAACGAGGATGCCGTGCTGGCAGCCAAAATTGCCAACGAGGTTGGAGAGCATTTAGAGACTCGTTGCGGAGAAGAAAGTTACCGTATTGAAGATATACAAGATGCAGTAGAGCGCTCGCTGATGCGCAGCGGGCAGGAGGATGCTGCCAAATCTTATATTTTATACCGTGCCCAGCGCACACAGGTGCGCGAGGCCAATACTTCTTTAATGAAAGCCTGCGATGAAATTACCCGCGCAGACGCCCGCCGCTCGGACTTAAAGCGGGACAACGCCAATGTTGACGGCAACACGGCAATGGGCAGCATGTTGCAGCTGGGTTCGGCTGCTGCAAAAGCTTACAATGCAAGCCATCTGCTTACAAGAGAGCAGGATAAAGCACATCGTGACGGTGTAATCCATATTCATGATTTCGATTTTTACTCTTTGACAACAACCTGCTGCCAAATTGATATAGAGCAGCTGTTTAATGGCGGGTTTTCTACCGGGCATGGCTTTTTGCGTGAACCCACCGATATTCAAAGCTATGCGGCACTGGCCTGCATTGCCATTCAGTCTAACCAAAACGATCAGCACGGCGGGCAAAGTATTCCAAACTTTGATTACGGCCTTGCCCGCGGCGTGGTAAAAACCTATCGCCGCATGTTTTACGAAAACCTTGCAAAGGGCCTGCAATTGCTGGATGATACCCACGAGTGGGATAAAGCAAAAGCCCAGCAAGTGGGACAAAAGGCCGAAGAGAAAAGCGGCCAGGCACCGCAGCTTGCCATTGGCGATGCATTTTTGGCAGCCTTAAAGCAAGAACTGCTTGGCTATGTGGATGAAGAAACCGCAGCCCACTTAATAAGTTTTGTGCCCAAAACTACCGAAAAAGAGGTGGAGAGGCGCACTTACCAGTCTATGGAAGCGCTGGTACACAACCTTAACTCCATGCATTCGCGCGCAGGCGCGCAAACTCCGTTTTCTTCCATTAACTATGGTACAGACACAAGCCCCGAGGGCCGCATGATTATGCGCAATGTAATGCTGGCTACCGAGGCAGGCCTTGGCCATGGAGAAACCCCCATTTTCCCCATACAAATATTTAAGCTTAAAAAGGGCGTAAACTACGACCCCGGAGACCCCAACTACGATTTGTTTGAGCTGGCCTGCCGTTGCAGCGCAAAAAGGCTCTTCCCAAACTTTACCAACCTGGATGCACCCTTTAATATACAATATTATAAGCCCGGCCACCCAGAAACAGAGGTAGCCACCATGGGCTGCCGTACCCGCGTTATGGGCAACGTGTACGATCCCTCTCGTCCCATTGCGTTTGGCAGGGGCAACCTTTCGTTTACCTCTATCAACCTGCCCCGCATTGCCATTGAGGCAAAGGGCGATGAAGAACTATTTTACAAAAATCTGGACGAGGTGCTGGAGCTTGTAAGCCGCCAATTGTTAGACAGGTACGAGATACAGGCCCAAAAAATGGTGCGCAACTACCCGTTTTTGATGGGGCAGGGCGTATGGCTCGATTCTGAGAAGCTGGGGCCGGACGATGAAGTGCGCGAGGTACTAACGCACGGTACCCTTAGCATTGGGTTTATTGGTCTGGCCGAAACTTTGGTGGCATTGTATGGACACCACCACGGCGAAAACGAAGAAATGCAGAAAAAGGGCCTTGCCATAGTTTCTCATATGAACGATTACTGTGTAGAAAAAAGTGCAAAAATGGGCATGAACTTTACCCTGCTTGCAACACCTGCCGAGGGATTATCTGGCCGCTTTTTGCGCATGGACCGCAAACGATATGGCTTGCTGCCCGGTGTTACCGAGCACGATTATTACACCAACAGCTTCCATGTGCCGGTATACTATAATATTTCGGCTTATGATAAAATACAAAAAGAGGCTCCTTACCACGCGCTTACCCCGGCTGGGCACATTACCTATGTAGAGCTGGACGGCGATACCGCCGAAAACCTGGAAGCCTTTATGAGCATTGTGCGCTGCATGCATGATGCGGGTGTTGGGTATGGATCTATTAACCACCCGGTGGACAGAGACCCGGTTTGCGGCTATGTAGGCATTATTAAGGACGTATGCCCCCGCTGCGGGCGGCGTGCGGGCGAAGAATTAAGCGCAGAGCGCCTTGCAGAACTGCGCAAAATGTATCCGGACCACTAAAAAATCATTTACATATACAATATTTACCACAACAGCAAAGAAAAGGAGAAATGTATTATGAACAGCCAAAATACTTCTACTACACTGGGAAAAGATGTAGGCTTTGAGCGCATTCGCCGCATTACCGGTTATTTGGTTGGCACCATGGATAAATGGAACGACGCAAAAAAAGCCGAGGAGCATGACAGGGTAAAACATGACCTCGCGCGCTGAGGATAAAGTGGTTGCCAGCGGAGGCGTCCGTATCAAGTCGGACGCCCCTCTTGCCCTACGCCTTGCGGGGTTTGTGGGGGATTCTATTGTAGACGGGCCGGGGCTTAGGTGCGCTGTGTTTTGCCAGGGGTGTCCTCATGCCTGCCCGGGCTGCCATAATCCCGCCACTCATCCCTTTGCGGGCGGCACCATGGTTACCACCGATGAATTATACCAAAGCATAAAAAACTTTCCGCTGTGCCGTGGGGTAACATTTTCTGGCGGAGAGCCCTTTAGCCAGCCTGGCCCCTTTGTGCAACTGGCAAAAAAACTAAAGGCAGAGGGGTACGAGCTTGCCAGCTATACCGGCTTTACCTTTGAAGAACTTCAAAAGGGTACCTTGCAGCAAAAAGAGTTGCTGCAAATGCTGGATGTGCTGATTGACGGGCGTTTTGTACAGCAAGAGATGGACCTTACGCTTCGGTTTAGGGGCAGCAAAAACCAAAGGATATTAAATGTTTCCCAAAGTGTGCAAACGGGCAAGGCTATATGGGAAAAAGCCGCCCGCTGGGTGGGAGAATGATGTTTTTTGCCATTTGGTTTTGACTTATAGGTAAATTTAAAGATTTTTGATTGAATACATTGATAAAACCATAACCTGCTTTTAGTGTTAATAAATCGAATTATCGATTTATTTTTAAAGGCTTTTTAAAGATAACCCCAGAGGGGCTATAGAGGCTTATTTGCCCTCAAAAGTGGGGAAAACAAGCTTAAAAATTTTTACAAATATGCTTGACAAGGTAATGCTTGCATGGTACTATAATTACAACAGTTAGTTGCTGCTAACTGTTGAGCAAGAACAAAACTTTCCCCCAAAGGTATTGTTTTTAGCTTCTTCCTTTCAATTGTTTTCTTCCTTCCCCCATAGCCTATGTTCCCGCTTCGAACATGTGGCTGGCTGTAAATTCCCTCCCGTTTTTACAGTGTAAGAGGCAGCCCGGTGCGCCGGGCTGCTTTTTGTTTGTCCATTTTTATTTTGTGTGTTGTGGGCAGGGTTGCAGAAGGGATTTTGCGGTATATGAAAATGTGCACTTCATAGCTGCATGGGTTATATGAGCAGATAAAAAAATAATGGGTAAGTGGCAGGCTGAGAGTGTACGATGCAAAAAAAGGCTGCATCTGTCAAAACAGATACAGCCCTACTGCAAAATATATTGCTTATTTGTTTTTAACCATCAGGTTTTTACCGCCGCCGGGTATTTCCTCGTACTTTGTTTCAAACTGGCCGGTATAATCTATCAGCTTATGCAGCTTAGAAAATCCGTAGTTTCGGGTATCAAAGTCGGCATATTGCCGGCCCAGTATACCGCCCACCTGCGAAAGAGACATAAACCCGTCTTCGTCAGAGTCGTAATCAATAATTTCTCGTATCTTTTTTACAATATTTTCTAGCGGAACAAAAGCAGAAAGAGCCTCGTCCTGTGCATCGGATAAAGCGGGAACAGCCGGTTTTTGAGGCACCGCTTCTTTTTCTTCTTTTGGGGCAAGCGCTGCAGGTTTTTTGACTATGGGCTTAACCTTTACCACCTTTGGGGCGGCCTTTTCGCCGTTGTTTTGCTCGCTGTTTTTTGCGTTTAACAAAACATCCAAATACTTAAAGCTATCGCAGGCGGCTTTAAAGGCCATTGGCGTTTTGCTTTCGCCCATGCCTATTACCGTCATGCGGCTTTCGCGCAGGCGGGAGGCAAGGCGTGTAAAGTCCGAATCGGACGAAACAAGGCAAAAACCATCGCAGTTTTTGGTATACAAAATATCCATCGCATCTATAATCATGGCAGAGTCGCTGGCATTTTTGCCCTGTGTATAGCTAAACTGCTGAAAAGGGGTAAGGTTATTTTCTAACAATACCTTTTTCCAACCAGCCATATCGGGGCTAGTCCAGTCTCCATAAATTCTTTTATAGGCCGGGGTGCCGTACAGGCTTAGCTCATCCAATATTACCCGGATATATTTTGGAGAGACGTTTTCTGCGTCTATCAGCAGCGCAATTATATTTTCGTCATGAGACATAAGGATAAATCCTTTCTGCATAAAGCTGTGTCAGTATTTTAGTAAAGCTTTACCGTTTTTAATTGTACCATATATATGCATGGCAGCAAAGTATTATCCGCTTTTGTTGCGGTTTTTATATACACAGTGCTATAATTGTACCAACACTTTTTTGTTTGCATTGTGCAAATTTTGCCAGATAGTACGGGTGGTTTTACAGTGCAAACGCGCTATAAATTACTATTACAATATAAATGTTGCTTATAAAATGATGTGTAAGGAGCAGCTGGGTGCATCCGGCTATATATACAGATGGATAATAAGGACGAAAAGCATTTTGACACGCCGCTGCCCGAGGGCGGTGCACCGACTAAAAAAAAGAAAAACAGCGTGTTTCGCGAAGTGCTGGAATGGTGTTTTTCTTTGGGTATAGCGCTGGCTATTACCCTGTTTATTACACTGGTGCTTATTGTAAACGCGCGTATTCCCACCCCCTCTATGGTGCCAACCATTAACCCGGGAGATAGGGTAATAGGGTTGCGAATGTCCTACTGGTTTAGTACACCTCAACGCGGTGATATTGTGATTTTTCATTATCCCGACAATGAAGAAGAACTGTATGTAAAAAGAGTGATTGGCCTGCCGGGAGATACGGTAGAAATTAAAAACGGCCTGGTGTATATAAACGGTTCCACCACTCCGCTGGACGAGCCTTATCTAAGTGAAGAGCCGGTAAACAGTTATGGCCCTTATAATGTACCGGAGGGGCATTATTTTGTAATGGGAGACAACCGCAACCGCTCGTGGGATTCTCGCTTTTGGCAAAACACCTATGTAGAGCAAGAAAAAATTATAGGCAAGGCAGTTTTTCGCCTTTTTCCCGATCCGGGGCTTATCCATTAGTACTTATGCTTATTTAACGGCAAATGGTTGTATAAAGGAAACTTTATGGTAAAAATGTCTCCAAAACTAAAAAAAGTTATTGCGGTGCTGCTTGCTGTTTGCATCGTTTGCTTTATTGTGTTTTCGATGGCAGCTACCGTACAGCATGCCGGGCATCATCATATTCACACACAGCAGTGCTCTGTTTGTGTGGCGCTGTATGCCACGCGCGAGCTGCTTCGTAAAATAGCGGTGGCAGCACTGCTGTTTTTGCTGCTTCTCTTTTTGTTTAAAACAACCTCGCGCGTATTGGCCGTGGGGCATAGCAACCGGTATAGCTTTACCCTAGTATTGTATAAAGTGCGTTTAAACCCATAAATTCTTTATAAGCAAGGCCGCCCTGCCCATAATGGCAGAGGCCTTGCTTTTTTGTGCTATAAAAAATAAAGCAATGGAGAATTTAAGATGAAAAAAAGAATAATTGGAATATTGGCAGGCTTTTTTGCCCTGCTGTTTATGGCGGGCTGCACGCCGCAGGCATCTTCATCGTTGGCCTCTTTGGCGGCAGAGGAAGATAAAGTTAAGGTGGTTACCACTATCTTTCCGCCTTACGATTTTATAAGGCAAATTGGCGGCCAGCATGTAGAGGTAAGCATGCTGCTTGCCCCCGGTGCCGAAAGCCACTCTTTTGAGCCCAGCCCTAAAGACATTATAACCATACAAGAAAGCGATATTTTTATTTATGCAGGCGGAGAAAACGACACTTGGGTAGAGCGCATTTTGGGATCTATGGACCGCAGCGGCAAGCAAGATATTGCCATGATTGATTTGGTAGAAGCCGTGCCCGAAGAAGTGGTAGAGGGCATGGAGGAAGAATACCACGAGCACGAGGAAGGGGAAGAGGAACATGCAGAAGAGGCCGAGCAGGAAGAAGCAGCAGAGCTTGATGAGCATGTGTGGACTTCGCCCCAAAATGCCATAACCATTACCCGGGGCTTGTGCAGTGCCCTAATACAGGCAGATGAAGCAAACAGCGGCGATTATACCCAAAAAACAGAGGAATATGTGCAGCGGCTGCAAAAGCTGGACGAGAACTTTACACAGGCCATTGGCAATGCCAGCAAAAAAACAATTGTGGTGGGGGATCGTTTCCCTTTTAGGTACCTAGCAGACGCCTACGGGCTTACATATTATGCGGCTTTTGTGGGCTGCTCTACAGAAACGCAGGCAAGTGTGGGTACCATTGCATTTTTAATTGATAAGGTGGAGCAGGAAAACATTCCCGTGGTTTTTTACATCGAGTTTTCGAGCCAGAAAATTGCCGATAGCATATGCGAAACCACCGGTGCCAAAAAGGCTTTGCTGCATTCTTGCCACAATGTATCTAAAGAAGATTTTAACAACGGAACCGGTTATATAGAACTGATGGAAGAAAACCTAAAAGCGCTAAAGGAGGCACTATACTAGATGGAAATACTAAGCTGCAAACAAGCCGCCTTTGCCTACGAGGGAAACACGGTGGTAAGTGGGCTAAATTTTACAGTGCAAGAGGGAGACTACCTGTGCATTGTAGGAGAAAACGGAGCGGGCAAAAGTACATTGGTAAAGGGGCTTTTGCGGCTAAAAGAGCCCAGTAAGGGTAAGGTACACTTTGCCAAAGAACTGCGGCCGGGAGAAATTGGCTATCTACCACAGCAAACACCTGCGCAAAAGGATTTTCCGGCCAGTGCATTTGAAGTGGTATTGTCGGGCTGCTTGCCCAAAAAAGGATTTAGGCTTTTTTATAACCGTAAAGATAAAGAGGAGGCGCTAGAAAATTTGCGTCTTTTGGGGGTGGATGATTTAAGGGGCAAATGCTACCGCACCTTGTCTGGCGGGCAGCAGCAGCGGGTGCTTTTGGCAAGGGCATTGTGTGCCACCAGCCGCATTTTGTTGCTGGATGAACCAGTGGCAGGATTAGACCCGGTGGCAACCCAAGAGCTGTACCACCTGATAGAAAAGCTAAACCGAGAAGAAAAGCTTACCGTTGTTATGGTTTCGCACGATGTACACAGTGCGATACAGTACGCCAGCTATATATTGCATTTGTCTGGCGGCCAGGCATATTTTGGCACGGCAGAAGAATATAAAAAAACCACACTTGGCAAACGCTTTTTAGGAGGGGAAGAGGATGAGCGCAATTCTTAACGAAATGTTTTCTTATCCGTTTTTGGTGCGGGCGGTGGTGGTGGGGCTGCTGGTTTCGCTTTGCGCGGCCCTGCTGGGGGTAAGCCTTGTATTAAAGCGCTATTCTATGATTGGCGAGGGTTTATCCAACGTAGGGTTTGGCACCTTAGCCATTGCAACAGGCTTAAACCTTGCACCGCTGGCAGTATCTACCCCTGTGGTGGTTTTGGCGGCTTTTTTATTGCTGCGTCTAAGCGAAAACAGCAAAATTAAGGGCGATGCCGCTATTGCCCTTATATCCACTTCTTCTATTGCTATAGGCGTAACGGTGGTGGCGCTTACCACCGGCATGACCACCGATGTGTGCAACTATATGTTTGGCAGTATTTTGGCAATGAGTAAAAGTGATGTGTATTTAAGCATTGCGCTGGGCGTGGTGGTGTTGCTCTCTTTTGTGCTTTTTTATAACCGTATCTTTGCGGTAACCTTTGACGAAACCTTTGCCCGGGCTACGGGCAGCCGCGCAGGGGCTTATAACACATTGCTGGCACTGCTTACAGCGGTTACCATAGTGCTGGGCATGCGTATGATGGGCGCATTGTTAATCTCCAGCCTTATTATATTTCCGGCGCTTACCTCCATGAGGGTGTGTAAAACATACCGTTCGGTCATTATATGCTCGGCAGTGGTTTCTCTGGTTTGTTTTTTTGTAGGGCTGGTTATCTCTTACCAGTACGCCATACCCACCGGGGCCTGCATTGTAATGGTTAATATACTGGCATTTTTACTTTTTGCCGCGGCTGGCTTTGTAAAAGAAAGGAAAAGAGCATGAAAAAACTATTGGCAATTACTGTAGCGCTGTTTATGTTGCTGCTGGGTGGCTGTAAAAGTAACGCGGAACAAACGGCTAGCTTACCCACCAACCCAAACGGAACGGCGGCGGTAGACCTACCCAAGGCATCCTCCTCCAGCGAGGCGGCAAGCTTTGATAACTCTGGCGAAGTGATTGAAATAAAAGAAAAAATGTTTATTGCCCAAATAAACGACATCTATTTAAACGGACAGGATTATTTGGGCAAAACAATACGGTACGAGGGCATATATGATGAGTATTATGACGAAGCGGGAGATACCACCTACCGCTATGTAATACGTTATGGCCCCGGGTGCTGTGGAAACGATGGCAATGCCGGTTTTGAAATTGTATGGGATGGAGAAATGCCGCAAGATACCGACTGGGTGCGTTTAGAGGGAGTATTAGAAGCGTACGAGTATAATGGCTGGCAATTTTTGTGTGTTAACGTAAGCTATTTAGAGGTATTGCAGGAACGTGGCGCAGAATATGTAACGCAATAAAACGCTGTACACACTTAATGCCACGGCTTTTGTTAAAGTATAATGCTGGGCTTAAAACAGTAAAGCACAGTAATAAAAACATCCCCCATCGGAGTATCTGCCGATGGGGGATGTTTTTATATTTTATAAAATAAGCTGTTTTTCCATAGTATAATTAATCAGTATTTGCTCGCCGCGCTTTACCTGGTTTTGCTCTTTTACATGGTAGCCGCGCTTTATAAAAAAAGGCTTTGCGGTAATAGAGGCATGTGTATACACCCTTTTTATCCCCAGAGAAAATGCGTATTCTTCCAGCGCATCGGTAAGCAGGGTAGCTATGCCCTTGTGTTGAAAATCTTTGTGGATATACAAGCGGTTTAAATATCCGCTGGGCTCAATATCTGCAAAACCCGTAATTTGGCCGTTTTGCCAAGCAACCAAAGTATAGTTTTTTGCCAGTGAGGTCGCCCAGTCCTCCTTGTTTAGGCTGGCAGGTGCCCATGCGTTTAATTGTGCGGGGGTATAATCTGCGGCATTTACAAAATGTACGGTGTTGTAAAATAACTTTATTATTTCGCAAAGGTCTTTTTTGTGGTATGGTTTTAACAGCATATCGTATTTCCTTTTAAAGCAAGATGCGTATAAAAGCAGTAGCTATATACAAAACGTAGTAAAAGGTAGTATATATTTTATTATACCAGCTAGGTATACGGCAATGTCAAAAAATGGTTAAAAGTGCTGTACGCCAAGTATGTAAAAAAGTAAAAGAAGAACCCTGTATGCAGATAGACCGCCTGTTTGGAATTGTATATACCCTGCTGCGCAAAAACAATATTACAGCTAAAGAACTGGCCCAGCAGTTTGAAGTATCTGTGCGCACCATATACAGGGATATAGAGGTGCTAAGCGCGGCGGGCATCCCACTGTACACGGCGTTGGGCAAGGGTGGGGGCATTTCTTTACTGGATGATTTTGTGCTTAACCGCTCAGCATTGTCGAAAGAAGAGCAGGAGCAGGTACTGCTGGCTCTGCAAAATTTTTCGGCTGTGGGCAACCCCAAAGCAGAAACCGCGTTGGCAAAGCTGGGTGGCTTGTTTAAGCGGGAAGAGCCAACCTGGCTAGAGGTAGATTACTCTCGCTGGGGCAATACCGAAGAAGATAACCAGTTGTTTGCCCTTTTAAGGGCCGCAATATTGCAGTACGAAGTAGTACAGCTGGAATATGTGGACGCATGGGGCAACCGCACCAGCCGCATGGCAGAGCCGGTACGGCTGGTATATAAATCTAACGCGTGGTATGTAAGGGCTTTTTGCCAGGATAAAGCCGCCCTGCGTACCTTTAAACTGGCCCGTATTGCGCATGCTACAAAAATGGGGCAATACTTTGCACCCCATACAGAGGAAATTCCCCCCATTGAGCCACAAAACGGCCTTGCGGGAGACTGTCCGCCCTTGTTGCTACGCTTTACCCCCGCAATCGCTCACCGCATTTGGGAAGGATTTTCGGCCGCTACAGTGGAAAAAATGCCGGATGGGTTTTTACAGGTATCGGTAAAAATGCCGCAGGACGACTGGTTGTATGGCTATTTATTGTCTTTTTGGGGTGAGGTAGAGGTATTGCAGCCTGCATCCGTACAAAAAGAATTGGCACGCAGGGTAGAAAAGATGCATAATAAATATTTAAATAGCTGACACGCTGGTGTCAGCTATTTTGCTTTATGATAAGAGGGCAGTTAAATATAAAGATAAAGGAGAACAAAAATGGAAGAAAAATACTGTCAGTCTTGTGCTATGCCTATGGAAGGCAATACCGAAATGTACGGAACAAACTTGGATGGGAGCAAAAGCGACGAATATTGCAGCTATTGCTACCAAAACGGAGCATTTACATCCAACACCAGTATGGAAGAAATGGTAGAGTTTTGCATTGAGCCTATGGTGCAAAACAATGCCGATATGACAGAGGAAAAAGCGCGGGAAATGATGATGAAGTTTTTCCCTACCTTAACCCGGTGGAAAAAAGCCTAAGTATAAGTATAATGTAAAACTTTTGCAATACTTAACCCCCTGCGTATTTTTACCGCAGGGGGTTTGTCTGTATCTTTTTACAGGGTTTAAAATGCAGCACTGTAAAATCGACGCTGCATTTTTTACAGTTTAAGCTTCTTCAGTGGCCTTCTCTTCTGCCTGTCGCTTCAGCTCGGCTTTTTGCTCTGGGGTAATCGTTTTTATTCTAAAAATAAAGTAATAATACTTAAAGGCTATCAGACATAAAATAAAAATACGCCCGTATATATTGCTCATCATAAAAAAAGCAATAAGCAGCATGATAGAAGCAAAGGCAAGCAGGCAAATTTTGGTTTTTAATGTCATAGAGCGGGTGGCAACAAAACTTTCTAAATGATTTTTGTACAGCTTGGTAGATAAAAACCAACGGTTAAACCGCTGTGAGCCTTTGGCAAAAAAGAAAGATGCCGCCAGTAAAAAGGGCGTGGTGGGCAGCACGGGTATAAAGGCGCCAACGGCACCCAGTGCAAAGAATATAAAGCCTAGGGCAATATACAGTATTTTCATTGTGCAAGTCCTTTCTTTTGCCGCTTGCTGGTAATTAGGTGGCGTACTGCCAATACAGGGTGATGCAAAAGCATACGAGGGCCCGCATGGCGCATTACTGTGCGTATTTGGGCACGGTTTTCGGGGGTATAACAATGAATGTGGCAGTTGCTGCAAAAGGTTTTGTTTTGCATAAGCGGGCAAAGATCAATCCGCTTAAAAGAATAAGCAAGCAGCTTTTGGCACGAGGGGCAAGCTTGTTTATGTGATATAACGCTTCGTGCTTTTTTGTGCGCCTTGCGACAGTAAAGCAAAAGCATATGCTGTAAAACCTGCTTTTCTTGCTGCCGCTTGTCCTGCAAAGCCTTTTCATGCATTTTTTAGCTGCCCCGGTTGCTTTTTAAAGAAAATACCTCACTGGCCACCGATATGGTAGAAGCACGGTGCGATACTAAAACCACTGTTTTTTGGGACGATTCTTTCACCAAAGATTCTAAAATAACGCCCTCATTCAGACTGTCCAGGTTGCTGGTGGGCTCATCCAGTAAAATAAGGGGAGAATTGTGTAAAAAGGCACGGGCAAGGCCTATGCGCTGGCGTTCCCCGCCAGAAAGTGTTTCGCCAAGCTCGCCCACGTTGCTTTGGTAGCCCTCGGGTAAAGAGATAATAAAATCGTGTACCGATGCCTTTTTGCAGGCGTCTTCCAGTTCTTGTTGGGTGGCGTTCTGCTTTGCAATTTTAAGGTTATTTTCTATCGTGTCGTTAAAAAGCTGGGTATCTTGGGTTACAAAGCTTTGCATTTTGCGCAATGCGCTGGTGTTAACTTGGGCAATGTTGTGGTCAGAAACTTCTATTTTGCCGCTGTCAACATCCCAAAAGCGCATTAAAAGGCGCAATAAAGTGGATTTTCCGCTGCCGCTTTTGCCAGAGATGCCCACTATTTTATGCACAGGTACAGTAAGCGATACATTTTGCAGCACTTTTTCTTCTTTGTAGCCAAAGCTAATGTCTTTGCAGTTAATGCCGCTAAAAGCGGGTGAAGTGCCGTTTACAACATCGGTGGTAATGGGTTCTTCTTCTAATATATCCAGCACACGATTGCCGGCGGCAAAGGTGTGTACAAGGTTGTTGGCAAGGTTTGCAAGGGCAAGCACCGGCCCGTAAGAGCTAAGCGAAGCCACGGTGGCAACAACAATATTTTCAAATGCCGGCGTGCCTGCCTGGTGCAGGCCAATACCGATAAAAAGTATTGCAAGCGAAAAAACCAAAATGGCGGCGCCGGTAAAAGCGGAGCCTAGCCCCTCACCCTTTTTTAGCAAAAGGTTGGTTTTGGCAAGCTCATCGGTTTGCTCTTGTATTTGGTGCAGTTGGTTTGCGCCGCTGCCGTATTGCAGGGTTTCGCGCAGGCCGCGCAGGCTGTCTAACAGGGTGCTGCTTAGGCCGCCGGCCTGTTGCCGTGCCTGTATGCCGTACCCGCTGCCTTTTTTAGAGATAAACAGGGGGATAACAATTCCCACGGTGCAATAGCCCAAAAGCGCAATAAGGGCAAACAAAGGGTGCAGCAAAAATAAAAACACCAGCATAATAATGGCAGTAATAAAAGCAATGGCAACAGGAGAAATGGTGTGTGCGTAAAAAACCTCTAGCAGCTCTATATCAGAGGTAATGACCGAAACAAGGTTGCCTTTATCCCGCGTTTCTAGTTTTGCGGGGGCCAAACGCCGCAAGGATGCAAATACCTTATCGCGAATATGCGCCAGCAGTTTAAAGGCAATGTAATGGTTAGAGGCTTGCTCTGCATAGCGCAAAACGCCGCGCAAAATAGCCAACACAGCCAATGTAATAAAAATAAACTGTAACGAAAAAGGGGAAGCAAGCCCACCCGCTTTTAAAAGGCCATATGCGCCTAAAATGGTAATAAACATAGCGCACAAATACCCTATTACCCCCATAACAATGGCACAGGCCATGGGTAAAAGCAGAGGCTTTACCAATACAATCAGCTTAGCTGCTGTTTTAAAATAACTTCTACGCATCTGCATACTCCTTTTTGCCCACCTGCTCTAGCTGTTGCTGGCGGTTAAACATGGCGGCATAACTGCCGTTTTGCGCCATAAGGGTTTTATGGGTGCCATGCTCTGCAATGCTGCCGTTTTGCAGCAGATAAATATGAGAGGCGGGCACCACATTTGCCAAACGGTGAGAGATGATTAAAACCGTTTTGGTTTTTGCCATTTGCCATATAACCGATACAATGTGGTTTTCGCTTTCGGCATCTATGTTAGAGGTGGCTTCGTCAAACAGATACACGGGTGTGTTGTGCAGCAGGGAGCGTGCCAAGGCAAGGCGCTGTCGCTGCCCGCCCGAAAGATTGCCCCCCTGCTCTGTCAATGGGGTGTCCAGTCCGTTTTGTTCCTTTAAAAAAGCATCCAAAGCAACCTGTTGTAACACCGCCCACATTTCTTCATCACTGGCGTTTGGTTTGCCCATATACAGGTTGGCGCGTACAGAGCCTTTAAATAAACTGCTGTTGTGGCTTACCAAGGTAATGTTTTGCATTACATTGGCATCTTCCAGCTCGCTTCGTTCGGTTTCGCCCACATATAAGTGTCCGCTATAGCCGTTTTGCCGCCCCATAATTAAAGAGGCAATGGTGCTTTTTCCGCAGCCGCTTTCTCCCACAAGGGCAGTTATGCCGGGGCCTGCCTGTAAAGATACATTTTTTAAAATAGGCCTATCTTTTTTGTAGGCAAAATCAAGTGCTTCAAGCTGTATTTGCGGTTGCGGTGTTTGTATGGTTTTATTGCCGCTTTGGGGCAGGGGCAAATCTAATAGTTTAAATATTTTTTCGCTGGCGGCTGCACCGTTCATGGCAACATGAAAAAAAGAGCCAAGCAAACGCAGGGGGATAAAAAAATCCGAGGCAAGCAGCAAAATGGCAAAACAGCCCGCAAAAGCAAGGTTGCCCGCGGCAAGCTGGGTAACGGCAACCACAATGCCAAGCGCTGCACCGCCATAGGCAATTAAATCCATAAGTGTTACCGAGTTTAGCTGCATAACAAGCACACGCATGGTAATACGCCTAAAGTTTTCGGCTTCATGGTGCATTTCTTCTTGCTTGGCTTCGTCGGCTGCATATATTTTAAGGGTGGTAAGGCCCTGCAAGTTTTCTAAAAAACTATCGCCCAATTGTGTATAGCTGCCCCAGTATTTTGCCAGCAGTTTTTTTGCGAATTTTTGTACCAAAATAATAGAAACCGGGATAAGCGGCACACAGGCAAGCAGCACAAGTGCCGCGGGCAGGTTAACAAAAGCAAGTACGGCAAACAGTGTTATAGGTGCCAGTAAACTATAAAAAAATTGGGGCAGGTATTTGCCAAAGTAAATTTCAAGCTGGTCTACCCCTTCTACAGCCACCTGTAAAACTTCGGAGGTATTTACACTGGAGGTATATGCGGGGCCAAGCTGTAGTAACTTGTTATATATTTTTTCTCGCAGTAAAAATTTAACGCCCTCTGCAGAAAGGTAGCTCATTTTAGCAGATAGTATAGAGGCGACAAAACGTGCGCCAATACAAAGGGCGGCAATGCCGGCCACAATGCCCAATAGCAAAGGGGTAAAGGTACCATTTAATAAAGACTGTAAAAGATAGCCAAGTGAAAAAATAAGTACAATATTGCATAGCAAGCTAGCCCACTGGATAGCAACATTGGCGGCAATATATTTAGTACGGCCCTTGGCCAGGCGGATAAGACGCTTGTTTAACATTAAAATATCCTTTTTGGGTGTAGTAATACAAAAATTAGCATTTGCTAACCTGCGGCAAAAATAAAAAGCCGGGCTTTCTGCCTATGCAGTTAGCTATAGCTTACAAGATACTATATCATTTTTTACAATTCATCGTCAAGAAAATATTGGGTAAAAAATGTCATACCACAGTGAAGTGAAACAAAGGCATACTGCAAGGCTGGGGGAGACACCAGCGAAAAAGTAAAAATGCTTTAAAGCATGTTAATCAAAAAAGAGTGAGGGTAGCCCTACAGCAGTAAAACAAACATCTTTTTAAGTTGAAGTGCCATTTTATTTGCGGTTTGACGATATTTCGTATACAATACTATGTTAAGTAAACCGCAAAGCCGTTTTAATTTTGATTAAAAATTGCAATAAGCTACCTTATAGCCTATGGTTTGCAGAGCGCTTATGCAATAAACTGTTTGGGCAAAATTAAAAGGGTAAAGTTTACAAAACCCTGATACTAGGCAAAGAAAGGTGCAGTGGGCAACTTGATACGGGTAAATGGAACAGAACTGGGCACCGGAAAACCTAAAATATGCGTGCCGCTGGTAGCAAAAACCTTGCAGGAATTGCAGGCAGAAGCCAAAAGTGCCGCAAGGCTTGGTGCACAGCTTGCAGAGTGGCGGGTGGATTATTACGAAAGCATAGAACCACCCAAGGTGCAAGAAGCCTTGGAACTACTGAAAAAAGAGCTTGGGCAAATTCCTTTGTTGTTTACCTTTCGCACCTTAAAAGAAGGGGGAGAGCGCAGCATAGAAGCGGACCAGTACAAAGAGCTTGCAGCTTTTGCATTAAAAAGCGGATTGGCCGATTTGGTGGATGTGGAATTTTCTGCCGGAGAAAAGGCTGTGCAGAAATTGGCAGAGCTTGCGCATAAAGAACAACGGGCAATTGTGGTTTCTGCCCATAATTTTAAACATACACTTCCCGCAGATGAAATTTTAAAACTGTTGTTAGAGATGCACGCGGCGGGCGCAGATGTTGTAAAGGTTGCCGTAATGCCCCAAAGCAGCGCCGATGTATTAGAACTGCTGCAAGGCACCGAGAGTTTTCATCGCTTATACCCGGATGTTCCGCTTATTACCATGTCTATGGGGGCGCTGGGTGCCATTAGCCGTTTGGCAGGAGAGTTTTTTGGCTCCTGTGTCAGCTTTGCATCTTTAAATAAAGCATCGGCCCCGGGGCAGCTTGCCATACAAGACCTGCAAAATATACTGGATGTGTTGCACGCCGGGTTTGAAAAAGAAAACAGCTAGGCAAGTGTGTTTTTGCCGGTAATGCTGTCTTACTATTTTGACATTTATAAATTGAATATAAAAAGCAGCTCTATGATAGTGAATTATCACAGGGCTGCTTTTTGTAATAATAGGCTGGGTTGCAATGTTTTTAGCCCTTGTGGTTTGTGGCGTATAGCTTCATGGCTTTTGCCAAAAAAGCAGACAGGCCCTCACCATATTTATCAATATTTTTGGTAAAACGTTCGTCGGTGATATACATCTCACCCAGGCCGGCAAATGCCTCTAAAGAATATTGGTAGCCAAAGTTACCGTTAAAATGGGAAAACATTCTTTCCATCCCTGCTTGCACTTCTTCCGATGCGGGCTCTTTGTTGCGCAGGGTTGCCAAATAGATGAACAAATCATCCATGCCTTTGGCAATGGCATCCTTTTCTTTTTGGGGCAGTGCTGCAATGTGTTTATTGCTGCTGTCTACCGCTTCGTTGCCCCAAAGGCGGCGCGCCTCTTCTTCGTAGGGGTTGTTGTTCATATCAAAACCGCCAAATTTCTCTTGCGGTGTCATAGTATCTTCTCCTTTTAATGTGCGTATTGTTTTATCCAGGGTGGTTAACATGGTGTTTAGCTTTTGCTGCTGATGTACAAGGGAGGCTCTTTGTAGCTCAAAAGCTTGCAGCCGATTAAAAGAAGGACTGGAAAGTATATTTTGAATTTCGGCCAGGGCAAAGCCGCAGGCCTTAAAAAACAAAATCTGCTGTAAGGTATCCAAATCTTCTTCTGTATATTCGCGGTAATCGTTTTGGGGGCTGCGTACCGGGCACAGCAACCCTATGCTGTCGTAATGATGCAGTGTGCGCACACTGGTGCCAGTTAAGCGGGCTACTTCGTTTGCTGTCATGCTATTTCCTCCCTGTGTACTTACTATAAACTATAACGTAGCGTTAGGGTCAAGCTTTTTTAAAAATTATTTTAAAACCATACATAAACAAATAAAACAGCGGGGGTTTCCTCACTGTTTTATTTTGCTTTTATTTGTAATCGTGTGGATTAAAGCATTGACGGCTAAATGTTTACTATCGGTTCCACTGCACCAGTTTGTAATAGCTTTTAGAGGTGGCACGATAAATAAGGGTATATATAAGTGCGTATAAAAGCATTACAAGGCCGGTGGCAATTAAAAATACGGTGGTATTGCTAATGCCAAAAACAACTAAGGCACGGCTTATAGGGGTAAAGGCAAAGGCAATGTGTATAAACGCCACAATAAGGGGCAGGTAAAAAACGGTTTTAATTTGGCTGTTAATGGTTTTCTTTACTTCGCCCTCACTCATACCAACCTTTTGCAGTATTTCAAAACGTTTATGGTCGTCATACCCCTCCGAAATTTGTTTGTAATAAATAATAAGGGTAGTGGCAAGGGTAAACAAAATACCAACAAAAATACCTAGAAATAAAAAGCTGCCATACAGGGCAAAAAACTCGGCCTTATAAGCATAACGAGAAGCAAGATAAACTTCGTGCCCACTTGCGGTAAGTTCGTTGTTAAACAAGGTTGCAAAATTACGTACTTCGGATTCGGAAGCGTTAAAATCCAAGTTGAGATTGTACCGCAGGATTGGGTAGCGGTTGTTGCCGTTTTGAACACGCTCTATTTCTTGCGCGATAGCATCAAAAGCGGCATTGCTTGGCACAACAATTGTATACTCAATCATAGAGGAGGAAGCGCCATTTTTTATGCCGCCAAAGCTTTCTATTGTACGTAACGCATAGGCAGTACCGTTTATTGTAATGGAAGAAGCAGTATAATTATTTCCTTTTCCAAACAATAAAACCTCGCCCTCGTTCAGCACTTCATTTTTGCCCTCTATCGTATTATAGGCATCCAATGTTATAAATTCTATGGTAGATAAACTCTCTAAAGAGGTAGTGAAAGGCTCGGAAGCAAAATGTTCGTTGTCGGGTGTGGAGGCAACAGTAATGGCACTTTTGTACTTTTGCAGCGTTTTTATGGGCATTTTAAGCTCGTCTGCAAGCTGACGGGCTTTTTGTTCGGCCTCTTGGGCGTTTTGTTCCGAATCATAAAAAACGGTTGCCACTTCATGTGGATAATTGGTAGCAACGCTGTCTTCGGTACCGGCATACAAACTGGCCGTGGTGGCAACCACCGATAAAACCATGCAGGATAAAATGCATATTGTGGCAAGGCCCGCGGCGTTTTGCTTCATGCGGTAGATCATATTAGAGGTGGAAATAAAATGCTGGGGTGTGTAATAATAGCTTTTTCGTTTTTTAGGGTGCTTAAGCAATGCAATACTGCCGGAGGTAAATAAGCAGTAGGTGCCCAAAATAACAAGCAGTACCGCCACAAAAAACATAAGCAATGCCTCTAGCGGGCGGGTGTAGTACAGGGCAATAAAGTACCCACCGGCCAGTGCCAGCACACCAATAACGGTAAGGGGCCAAAAGGCGCGGGGCTCTTTTTCTCCCTTGTTGCTGGACGACATTAGGTTTATGGGGTTTGCAAGGCGTATTTGTAAAATATTTACCAAAAAAGTAAGCCCAAAAATTACAATAAAGAAAAGGGCTGTATATATAAAAGAAACAGGCTGTAAAGAAAATGCAATGCTTGAGGGCATTTGCAGTACCTGTAAAAGCAGCAAAAAGAACAGCCGTGTAAGCAAAGACCCGCCCAATAAACCGGCTATAAGGGATAGTAGGCTTGTAAATAAGGATTCGAAAAACAAAAGAATTACAAGGTTTGCCTTTGACATACCGAGAATAGAGTAAAGACCCAGCTCTTTTTTGCGGCGTTTTATTAAAAAGCCATTGGTATAAAAAATAAGGATAGAACAAAAAATTGCCAAAATAATACAGCCAAGCCCCAGTATCATAAGCAAGCTGCCCGCACCCGGTATTTTTTGCATATCGGGGTTTAGTGTAAGTGCCAGCATCGAAAAAAACGAGCCGACAGAAGTGCTGCATGCAATAAGGTAGGGGATAAAGGTGCTTTTGTTGCGCCTAAAGTTAGAAAAGCAAAGTTTAATGTAAAAGCCAAGGTTATGCATAATGGGTGCCCCCTGTTTCCAAGGCGGTAAGTGTATCGGATATTTTGCGGTAAAAAGTGCTTTCATTTTCGTCGCCGCGGTAAAGCTGATGAAAAATACGCCCATCTTTAATAAACAGCACCCGCCCGGCACGGCTGGCTGCATGGGCCGAATGGGTAACCATAATGATGCTTTGCCCATCATCATTTACAACGTTTAACAGTTTAAGCAGTTCGGCAGAAGATTTAGAATCCAGTGCGCCGGTGGGTTCGTCTGCCAGCAATACCTCGGGGTTGGTAATGAGGGCGCGGGCAACGGCGGTGCGCTGCTTTTGCCCGCCCGAAATTTCGTAAGGAAATTTTTTCAGCAGATTTTCCAGACCCAGTTTATAGGCCAGTGGTTTTAGACGGCGGTGCATTTCGGTATGGTTTTGGCCTGCAAGTACCATAGGCAAATAAATATTGTCCTCTACCGAGAAGGTGTCCAGCAGGTTAAAATCCTGAAAAACAAAGCCCAAATGTTCCCGTCTAAAAACCGCCAGTTTGCTATCCGGTATTTTAGACATATCCTGCTGGTTTAACAGTACCTCGCCGGAGGTGGGCTTATCTAAAGAAGCAAGAATGTTTAAAAGGGTGGTTTTGCCGCTTCCGCTTTCTCCCATAATGGCAACAAATTCTCCCTGCTCTATGGCAAAGGTTACGTTGCTTAATGCTTCAACCTGGTTTGCGCCAAAGCGGGTGGTATATATTTTTTTAAGATGGTTCACAGCCAATAAAGACATAATAATCCTCGTTTCGTTTTTGGTAAGGGCAAAGATAAACAGCAACTGTATCCAGTATAAAAAACCGGCCCAGCTGCTGCCATAACTTTGGCTTACAATACAGGTGTAAAACTTACATTTTGGTAAGAAAGGGACGGCTAATCGGGCATAAGTGCGCGGTGCACCACCGTTATGCGTATGGTGGTGCCTTTGCCTACGGCAGAGGTGGCAGAAAGCTCCAGCCCCAGCAAATCGGCTATTTGGCGGCATAAATACAACCCAAGACCAGTAGAAGGGGATGAGGCGTGTCCGTTTTGTCCGGTATATCCCCGCTCAAAAATAAGGGGCAAATCTTGCGGACGTATGCCAATACCGGTGTCTTGTATGCACAGCACATTTTTATCAGGGCTAAAAATGTGTACCAGCCCCTTGTTTGTGTATTTGCTGGCGTTAGAAAGTAATTGCTCCAACATAAAAACAAACCATTTTTCGTCGGTAACAAAGGTTTGCTGCATGGCATCTACTTTTACAGGGATATTTTTAAGGATAAATGCCTGCGCCATGTTTTTAACGGCTTTTTTGGCAAGCTTGTCCATAGCAAAATGGCTAAGCTGCAAATCGGTACTAGGGCCGCTTATACGCTGGTATTGCAGGGCCATGCCGGCGTACTGTTCTATGCTAAAAAGCTCTTGATCCAATGTTTCGCGCAGTGCAAGGGGTATTTGCGCTGCGTTGCGGGATTGCAACAGAAGCCGTATGGCGGCAATGGGGGTTTTTACCTGATGCACCCATAGGGTGTAATAGTCTTCGCTCTCTTTGTTTTTTTGTGCGGCCGTGGCGGCAATTTGGCCGCAACGCAGTTGCAGGGCTTCAATAATCTGCTCCAGGTCTTTTTTTAGCAGGTTAGATTGCAGGGGCAGGTCTGGCAATGGCAACTTATCCTGGGCAGATACATAAGCAAGGTGCTTATTGTAAAAGCGGTAAAAATCTATGATGGCTCCAACAAGGCACAAAACGGTGCAAAGCAGAGCTGCATATAAAAATACGCCCCAATCATACCCATATAGGGTATAGACAAGGGCAAAAATACCAAAAAACAAAAAAACGCCTAAAATGCCCTTTTTGCGCATGGCCAGCCAGCCGGTAAACACTTTAAGTGCAAAATAAAATTTTTGGCTATGCATGCAAACCCCCTTATAGCCTAAACAACAATATATCCGCTGCCCTTTTTTGTTTTAATAAAATCGGGTGCTCCGGCCGCATCCAGCTTTTTGCGCAGGCGGGTAATGTTTACGGTAAGGGTGTTGTCGTCAATAAAGGCTTCGTTATCCCACAGGGTGCGCATTAGGCTTGTGCGGCTTACAATACGGCCTTTTTGCTCTAGCAAAAGCTGTAAAATCTTCAGTTCGTTACGGGTTAGATCCATGTTGGTGTTGCGGCAAAAGGCACCCATGGCGGCAGTGTCTACCACAACCTCTCCAAACGACAAAAGGTGTGCCGGTTCGGCAAAATCGTAGGTGCGGCGCAGTAGGGCCTGTACTTTTGCAACCAATACCTGTAAATCAAAGGGCTTGCTAACAAAATCATCTGCCCCTTGGTGTATGGCGGTTATCAGGCTCATATTATCGGCCGCAGAAGAAATAAAAATAATAGGCACACTGGAAATTTTGCGTATCTCGGCGCACCAGTGAAATCCGTTATAAAAAGGCAGAGAGATATCCATTAATACAAGATGCGGAGTAAGCTTGCAAAAGGTAGTTAAAATATCAGAGAAATCATGTGCAACAGTGGTTTCGTACCCCCACAGGCCCAGTTCCTCCTGTAAAACCGCGGCAATAGATGGGTCGTCTTCTACAACTAAAATCTTATGCATGTGGCTGTGCTCCCCTTTAAAAGTACTTCGCTTATATAACGATTTAGAGCGGTGTTTTCTTCCTGCTATTTTGATATAGGGTACATGCCCATATCATCTGTACATTTTAAAATGCAATATTCTAGCCCCAGCCCTTTGCCTGCGTTGCGGCCAAAATACAGGGCTTTGATGCAAGATTACATTGGAATAAGGGTGCGTCCCTGCATAAAGTGGCGGTATTTTACAAGATAAGCAGGAGAAAAGGGGTTGCCGTGAGAGGGATAAATCTTTTTGGGGGCAAATTTTAGCATATGATCCCAAGATTTGCCAAACTGTTCGGCGTCGTCTATCCATATAGTGTGTTTGCCAAGGCTTATAACGGCATTCATGGCGGCATCACCCGCAAACAGTATCCCCGTATCTTCCCATAATAAACCAATGGAGTCTCTTGTGTGCCCCGGCAGCAGAAGAATTGTAAGGGGTAGCCCTAAGGTATGAAAAAACTGCTCTTCCTCGGTTGTTACGGCAATCATCTGCTGTGGCAATAAATGAACAGACGGAAAAGAAAAGTCTTTTTTAAAGACACCAAAAAGTGCACCCATGCGTGTGGCATACCCCGCGCCGGGCAGTATGGGGTTTTGCCCTTTTTGCAGGTCATCTATCCCCGACGGGTTTAAAATAACCTTTGCATCACATTTTGAAAGCAGACCCTTTAAAAAACCTGCATGGTCATCATGTGAGTGAGTTAAAAAGATATATTTTAACTCCTGCAAGGGGGCAATTTTTGCAAAGCGCTTTAAAAAAGTATCTAGCTGGCCGGGGTATCCGGTATCTATGGCAATATAGCCAGCAGGCGTTTTTAAAATATAGTTGCGCAGCATGTAAGAGCCAATTTCAAACAATTGGATGCTATTTTTGTCCATTGTTATCCTCCCGGTAAAATGGGTGTGTTTGGGTTTGCTTAAATAGTAGCACGAAAATTTTAATAAAAAAAAACAGATAAATTTTTTTAGAGCGTTGACAAACCCCTAAACGAGGGAATATAATCTAAAAACACGAAAACGATTTTCGTTTTCAAATTCAAAATGGCGTTTGATTGACCCACATTTTTAAATATGCATTTATGTTTATATTTTGCGGGGATCTTTTTAAATTTGGCATTTTGGTTGTACTTTGCAGGGCTTAAATGGCTGTGGCAAGGTATGTGTTTAACGGATTTTGCACAATTGTGGTTACAGTGTATATCAATGGCAATGGAGGATTATTATGAAAAAGACCGTGTCTTTTATATTGGGCGCTTTGCTGGCCCTTTCGCTTTTTGCAGGATGCGCCCAGGGGGCAAGCTCTGGTACCGTTTCTCATCCGGATTCTTCTGCGGCGCAAAGTGGGGAAGAAAAGCTTGTTGTATATGCCAGCTTTTACCCTGTGTACGACTTTGCGAAGAATATTGGCAAAGACCGTATTGAACTAATTAACATGGTGCCCGCCGGTACCGAGCCGCACGACTGGGAACCAGCCCCAACAGATATAGTGGGCCTTGAAAATGCGCAGGTTTTTATATATAACGGCGCAGGGATGGAGCATTGGGTAGACAGTGTGTTAAGCGGGCTTTCTAACCAGGATTTGCTGGTGGTAGAAGCCTCGAAAGGGATAGAACTGATGGAGGGGCATACCCACGAGGAAGACGAGCACGAAGGAGAAGAAGCCGCAGAAGAGGAAGAAGCAATGGATCCGCACGTTTGGCTAAACCCCCAGTATGCCAAAGTAGAAGCCGAAAATATAAAGAACGCATTGGTGCAGGCAGACCCCGACAACGCAGAGTATTATGAGGCCAATTATACCGAGTATGCTGCCAAATTGGATGCGCTTGACCAAAAGATGGAAGAAGCACTAAATCCGCTTGAAAACAAAACCATTGTGGTAGCGCATGAAGCCTTTGGCTACCTTTGCGCCCGCTACGGTTTAACACAGGTAGGTATCGAGGGGCTGTCGCCCGACTCGGAGCCGGATGCGGCACGAATGGCCGAAATAATAGAATTTGTAAAAGCAAACGATGTTAAGGTAATCTTTTTTGAAGAGCTTGTAAGCCCAAAAGTAGCCGAGACCATTGCAGACGAAACAGGCTCTGCCACAGATGTTTTAAACCCGCTGGAGGGATTATCGGAAGATGACATTGCCGCAGGGCAGGATTATATTACAGTGATGGAAAAAAACCTGGATGCATTGGTAAATGCGCTTGCATAACAATGTATAATGTAAATAAGCAGCGGTTGGTACAAATAAGCCTGCCGCTGCTTACTTATAATCGCTTATGGGTAAAAGCAGCCATAAGCTTGCTTTATGGCAGGGCACTATATCCCATCAATTGTTTTGCAAAATGACTATAGCCCGCTTTTGTGTAATTGGTGCGCTGTGTATGTTAAACACGCAGGGGACAATACTGTAAATTTATAGTGGGGTTTAGTGCCAGCACGGCATATTTTTACGAAAGGGACGCCGGGCGTTTAAAGCCAGGGCAAAGCATACAGATGACAAACACCTATATCATATCCGGCTTTTTAGGAGCGGGGAAAACTACATTTATCCAAAAAATGCTGGCGGAAGCTTTTGAGGGACAAAAGGTAGCGCTGATTGAGAATGATTTTGGAGAGATAAGTGTGGATGCCGCCCTGCTAAAAGGGCAGGCGGCCATTACCGAAATTAATTCTGGCTGTATATGCTGCAGCTTGTCGGGTAATTTTGTATCTGCCCTGCAAGATTTGCTGGAACGGATAGCACCGGAGGTTATCTTGATAGAACCCTCGGGCGTGGGGAAATTGTCTGACATTGTGTCGGCCTGCGAATCGGAAGAATTGCGGGATAAAATAAATTTGGCAAAAAAGATAACCATTGTAGATGCGAAGCGGGGCGAAATGTACCTTGAAAACTTTGGCGAGTTTTTTGAAAATCAGGTACAGTATGCCGATGCTATTGTGTTTAGCCATACCCAAACGGCAGACGCCGCCCCCCTTATGACCTTGCTGCAAGAAGTTAACCCAGAGGTAGAGTTTATAAACCAGCCGTGGGAAAATTTAGATATGCTTGCCCTGCTAAATATGGTGCAGCCCCGCCATGAGCATGTACACGCAAACGGAGAAGAATGCAGTGACGAGGGCTGCCATTGCCACGAGCATGCCGAGGGGGAACACCACCACCATAACCATGCGGCAGAAGAAGTTTTTGAAACCTTGTCTTTACAGCCGCAAAGGGTGTTTACAGCACAGCAGCTAGAGAGTAAACTGGAAAGTTTGCAGGATAAGCAGCGTTATGGAACCATTTTGCGTGCAAAGGGATTTGTAAAAACAACCAATGGCATGGTGGCCGTACAGTATGTTCCGGCAGAATATAAGCTGGAAAAAACGGCAGAGTGCCCACCCCTGCTAAACATTATCGGCAGTGATTTAAACCTTGCCGAAATAGAAGCATTGTTTACAGTATAGTAAACACCCCGGCTATGTCGTTTTGCGGCATATCCGGGGTGTTTTATAGTTTAACATTAATATGTTGCTGTTTAAAGTGCTGCATTATCTGCGCAAAATTGTACCTATAAATAATGATGGTAGGGCAGGCACCTACAAAAAGAGGGTTACGCAGTACGTAGGTTAAGCAAACGACACTTGTACTTTTATGGCTTTTTGCTACAATGTGTTGCAGTGGGATAAGATGAATAGAATGGAATGCAGGAGCAAAAATGAATGCACAAAAAAACAAATATAAAATACTGGTGTACAGCGCAGGCGTAATAGGTAGTGTATACGCTGTTTTGCTTGCAAAAGCAGGGCATGATATTTATATGTATGCACGTGGTACCCGCCTGCAACAGTTAAAAGAAAAAGGCTTATTGTATAAAGGTAAAAAGGGCATTTGCAGTGCGCCCATACAATTGCTGGAAGAGATTAAGCCGCAGGATACATTTGATTACCTGCTTGTAACGGTGCGGTACGGGCAGGCAGAGGATGTACTTGCGCAACTGCGCACAAACCAAAGCCCCAATATTGTTACCATGGTAAATAACCCAAACGGCTATACAAGCTGGGAAAACTTGCTGGGAAAAGGGCGTTTGATGCCTGCTTTTGCGGGGGCAGGGGGAGAAATAAAAGAGGGTATTTTATACTACCGCCTTACGCCCAGGTTTGTGCAGCCCACCACTATAGGAGAAATAAGCGGCAAAGCCACCCGGCGGCTAAAGCAACTGTATGCGGTATTGCAACAGGCGCATATCCCCGCCAGTATCTCCAGCAATATGGGGGCCTGGCAAAAGTGCCACCTTGCAATGGTAGTGCCGCTTGCAAACGGTATTTATTACGATGGTGGAGATATACGCAGTACGGCAAAAAACAAAATGGCCATCCACAGTATAAGCCTTGCTTTGCGCACCAATTTTAACCGTTTGCACGCTATAAAGGTGCCAATTACCCCGGCAAAGCTAAACCTCTTCCGGCTTTGCCCCTTATGGATGATGGACTTTGTATTGAAGAGCATATACAGCACCCGGTTTGGAGAAACCTTAATTGGCAGGCATGCCTCCAACGCTAAAAAAGAAATGCAGCGGTTAGATGCGGATTTAAAACAATTGCTACAATAATGCTAAACCCAAACAAATAAAACAAAGCCCCTTAAGCTGGTTAACAGCTTAAGGGGCTTATTTATTGTACTAATTTTGTCGGAGTCTATTGAGAATATACAAACATATCGGTGGCCTGTGCGGGTTCTACGCTTACATTTTGTATTACCAATTGTGGAAATCCGTCTTTGTTTAAAGTTTCAGACAATACGGCCTTTCCGGTTACCTGCACCCAGCTGTAATCTTCCAGCGCGTCGCTGCCGCTGTAATAGGTTACAAGGCCGCCGGGCATGGCATCGGCTACACAGCACATCATAACCATGCGCGAGGGCATAAAGGTGCCGCTAGCAAAAGAATCATCGCGGTATACAAAGCCCTTTAGCCGCAGGGTAAAGCCGTCAAAAGTTTCGGGGTAGGTAATCAGTTCGCTAATCCACAAAAAATACTCATCGTCCGAGATAGTAATGGTCTTTGCATCTTTGTTGTAGCCGTGCAAAGATATATTGCCGCTAAAAACGGTTTGCGCAACATACTCGTCATCCGGTAGGTTGGGGTCTAGCGCCGGCACCGAGGGTTGGCCATATACCTGCTCATTTTGTGCTTTTAGTTTGGCAGTATTGGCAAGGTAGGTATTGCCGCTGGTAGAAGTATAGGTGCCGTGCGGCAGTATAAGCAGCAGCAAAGGCACCAGCACCACAAAGCAATGGGCTATGTGCTTTTTGTACTGCGCTTTAAATAGGTTTTTAAGGGCAAAGACAATCCAAAAAAACATTACCACAATGCTAAAAATAAGGTATGGCCGGGTGCGGGGGGTTACGTAAGACAGATACTTGCCGCTAATAATTAGGTAGGCAATTAACACAGAAAATAGTATGTAACACAAAATTTCTGCAAATACCTGCAAGTTAAACTGGCGGTTACTCATAGGGTAAACATACCTCCCAACGGGGTAGAGAAAAATACAAATACAACGGCAAAACATATAACCAGTGTGGCAATGGTTAGCCGCAAAATAAACCTGCGAGAGAAAGAACCCGAAAGCATGATGGCGTTTTTAATATCCATCATAGGGCCAAATACCATAAAGGCCATTAGCGCCCCCATGGGGAACTGCTGCCCAAAGCTGCGGGCTACAATAGCGTCTGAAGAAGAGCAAAGCGAAAGCACAAAGGCCAGCACCATCATAACAAGCATCGAAAGCGCCAAGTTGCCTGTTTGCAGCATGGCAGTTTTGCCCGCGGTAAGCTGCTGCAATGAGGCAGAAACAAAAGCCCCTATCATAAGGTATTTGCCCACATCAAAAAATTCTGCCTGAGAGTGGCGGGCAAACAGCGCAATGCGCTGGCCAAAGGTAGTAATGCTTTCCATATCATCGTAGCAGCCGCAGTTGCAAAGCATGGTGTTTACATTGCTGCCAATGTTTTTGGCAGTGGGGCTTTTAAACATATAGGTTATGCCCACAAGTAAAGAGCACACAACCCCAAACCCACTGCGCAGCAAAACCATCTTCCAACTGCCGTTAAATGCATAGTAGGTAGAGTACATTACCACCGGGTTTATAACCGGAGCCGCCACCAAAAAAGTAATGGCAGAAGAGATGGGTACGCCTTTGCGCACAAGCCCCCTAAATACGGGGATAGAGGCACAGTCACACACGGGCAGGCAAAAACCTGCTAAAAGGGCAACCAAAAGGCCTAACACCTTGTTTTTAGGAAATATCCGCTCGAAAAGATTTTGCGGTACAAACACCTGCAAGGCAGAAGACAGCAATACCCCAACCAATAAAAAGGGAACAGCCTGCAAAATAATGCCAATAAATACGTTAATAATATTATCAAAAGGCAGGCTGGCATAATTTAAAAGGGCGCGGGATAAAAAGTGGACACCAATAACACCGGCAATGCCAAGGCAAAGGGCAAGGGCAATGTTTACTTTGGGCGCGTATAAAGAAGAAAGAACAGAGGCGGTGCTTTGCCCGTTTACCACCCGCAAGCCCTTGTTTAACAAATGCAGTTGTTTTTCGGCCTTTGCAAAGCTTGCTTCGTCATCGCTGCGCACCACGGCCATATCACAGTTGGCGGCCTGCTCTGCCAAAGAGGGGCCGGTGCGCCCAAGCATAGAAACAAAGGAAGATGCTTCTGCCAAAAACACCACTTTTTTAATTTTGGCGGCATCGTACAGGGTTTCTGCCGCGTAGTATTCGTTGGTTTCGGGCTTTAAAAACATTTGCTGCAATGTGCCAAAGGGAACCATGCCGTTCCACTCTATCCACATTTCGTCAAATTCATATTCTTCTAGGGTGCGCAAAATTTTATTAGCAATCAGTTGCGCGTCTTCTTCCAGTTGCTTTTTAGAAAAATAAAGGCAACGGCAGTTGGGCAGATTATCGGGAAAGGTTTCTTCGCCTTTTTCAAACTGCACCAGCAGCTTTTGCCGATAAGCTAGAGACTTTTGCTGAAAGGCTTTGTTGATAAAGGTGGTTTTGCCACTGCCCAAAAAGCCGGTAACAATATATGCCGGGATTTCTTCCATCCGGTACCTCCGTGTGGGGGTTATACTATTTACTTGCATAAAAGCCGCAAGTAAATGCAGGGGTTAAGCTCTTTTTTTAAACAGGCGTTTGGTTAAAACCAATACCAAAAGTACTGCTACGCCTATAAGCACAATGGTACCACCGGGTTTGGTGCCCTGGTAGTAAGAAACAAACAGGCCCGATACTGTAAACACAACGGCAGAAAGCACCGAGTATAAAACCGTTTGCAAATGACTTTTGCCAAGCTGCATGCCGCATACAACAGGTACCACCATAAGAGAAGAAACCACCATGGTGCCCACAGTGCGCGAGGCAATGGAAACGGTAAGAGCGGTAAGCAGGGTAAACACGGTGTTAATAATATCTACCCGCACACCCGCCATACGGGCGGCGTGCTCATCTAAAGAGACAAAAAACAGTTCTTTATACAATAACACAAAGCTGCCCAATACAAAAAGGCTTAGCACAATTACCATGGCAACTTCGCCGGGGCTAATGGCCACAATGCTGCCAAATAAAAAGTTGTTAAAATCTTTGGCACTTTTAACATAACCCGAGAGTACGCCCGCAAGGCCAACCCCGGCAGACATAATAATGGCAATCGAAAGCTCTGCGTATTTGGGTAGCTTTTTGCGGATAAACTCTATGCCAAAGGCCGCTATAATACAGGCAAGTGTTGCCCCTAAAACAGGGTTGATGCCCATAATAAGCCCGGCGGCCACACCAGCAAGGGATGCGTGAGAAAGAGAATCACCAATCATCGAAAGCCGCTTTAAAACAACGGTGGTGCCAATGCAGGGGATAATAACCGCCAGCAAAATACCCACCAAAAAGGCACGGCGCATAAATTCGTACTGAAAAATCCCCATATGCCTACTCCTTATTTGCTGTGGGCACATGGCCGGGATGGGTGTGCCGGTGGTGCAGTTCATCCTGCAATTGTTCTTTGCTTAACGCAATCAAAGAGCCTTCCTCCAGGCAAAGGATATCCTTTACGTATTGGGCGGCTCCGTGCAAATCGTGTGTAACCATAAGGATGGTAATTTGGTGCTGCTTGTTTAGGTGAGACAAAAGCTGACAAAAAGAATCGGAGGCTTTGGCATCTACCCCGGTGGTGGGTTCATCTAACACCATAACCTCGGGGCTGGCCACCAAAGCGCGAGCCAGCAGCACACGCTGTTGCTGCCCGCCCGATAAATTGCCAATGATAGACTTGCTGTAATCCTGCATGCCAACCATTTTTAATGCGGCCATGGTTTGTTCTTTTGTTTTTTTGTTATAAAACTGAAAAGGCTTCATCTGAGAATACAGGTTGGCCTGCACAATTTCTTTTACAGTGGCAGGAAAGCTGGAGCCGCCTGCCAGCCCGTTTTGCGGCACATAGCCCACCATAGGCCATTTTTTAAAATGCTGTAAGGACTGCGTAAACCAGTGTATACTGCCTTGCTGGGGCTCTAAATCGCCTAGCAACACTTTAAGCAGGGTGCTTTTTCCGGCGCCGTTTGTACCAATTAAGGCGGTAAAGTCGCCCTTGTTTACCCCAAAAGAAACGTTGGAAAAAACAGGTTCTTTTTGGTATGTAAAAGCAAGGCCTTCTACCTTTAAAATTTCATCCATAAATTCTCCAAAGCGGGCTGCTGTATGCAGGCAGCTTAATTATTAATGTTGGGCAATGGGCTGCCGGTTTGTTGCTTTGCGGCACAGGCGGCACAGATGCCGCTTAAAATGGTGCGGGAGGGGTCTATCTGAAACCGGTGGCTTTTATATATAAAGGTACTTAACTCCTTTAGCTCGCCACAGGCAAGGTGCTCCATTTCTCCGCAGTAAATACAGCGCAGGTGGTAGTGGCTAGGCGCGCAGCTGGTGGTACCCACATATTCGTAATAAGCCTGTTTTCCGTCGGGCGTATATTTTCGTATCTCATTTGTTTTTTCCAGTTGGTCTAACTGGCGGTAAATAGTGGCAAGCCCTATGCTATTGCCCTGCCTCTCCAGCTCGTCTTTTAAGTCGGGCACAGTAAAATGCTCGCCTCTATGCTCTATAAGGTAGTTTATCAGCACAGATTTTTGCACTGTTTGATAGGTCTCTCTTTTTGCCATTTTTTCTCCTCTTCCAAACATGGCACCGTCCAAAAACATCTCTTAAATACAAGCAATATGAAAACGGTTCTTAATTTTGGTGTTTTAATTATAATCACTTGCACAGGCAGTGTCAAGGCGGGCAGGTGGCCTATAAATACATGTGCAAGTAGCAGTAAATAATAGCCATAAAAGTGCAGATGATATGTAAAAAAGCAAAATAGTTTTCCAAAATACTTGACGTTACATAATGTGTAATGATATTGTATGTGTAACGAACGGAGGGCTGCAATATGAAAGACACTGTTGTACTGCAAGGAAAAAAAGAATTGGACATTTACATGAACCCCCAGCGCCAAAACCTAATACGCTGCATGAAGATAGAGGGTGAGCCGCTTACCCCAAAACAGTTAAGTGTAAAACTGGGCATTTCTGCCTCTTCTGTACAGCATCATTTAAAAAAACTGGCCGAGCTTGGCCTGGTAGAAGTAAGTTATACGCGCCAAATTAAGGGCATTACAGCCAGCTATTACAGCTTGCTGCCCAAAACGGTAGCCATTGGGGGCGAACTAAAGGACGAAAATTTTAACCAGCGCCTTGTAATTATGCAAAACGCTCTTTCTTCGGCTTTTGATGGTTTTGCAAGGTACAGCAGCGCGGCGGCGGGCCTGCAAGAGGGCCGCCAGCATGGCGATGTTCTTTCGGGTGTGGTGCATTTAAGCAACAAAGAAGCAAAAGAACTGTATGCGCTTGTGCGCACATTTTTAGAGGAACACGAAACAAAGAAAAAGGGCTGCATCCCGTGGGAATATTCTATGGTGTTTTACCCCGCGGGAGAAGAAGATGCGTAAAGCTGTTTCCTCTGTTATTTTTTTAAAAAGTGCCGCGGTGGGCATTATAATGCCGGTGCTGTCCCTTGTGTTGCTGGCGCATGGGGCTAGTATGGCTACACTTTCGCTTTTGCTGGGTGCGTACTCTCTAACGGTAATTGTTGCAGAGCTTCCTAGCGGTATTATGGCCGATGTATTTGGCCGCAAGCGATTGTTTATGCTTTCGGCAGTGTTGTACGCAGGCAGTTTTTTGCTGCTGCTATTTTCAAACTCTTTGCTGGTTTTGCTTGGAGCTATGGTGCTGAACGGCCTTGGGCGGGCATTTTCTACCGGTAGCATAGACGCGCTGGCGATTGACCAAGCGGTGGAAAACGGCACCCCTATGGAAAAGGTAACGGCGCGTATTTCTATGTTAGAAAGTGCAGGCCTTGCAGGCGGCGCGCTTTTGGGTGGTGTGCTTGCGGGTATAGGGGCGGGGTATTTTGCCAATATTTTTGCCTGCCTATGCCTGTATACCGCCTTGTTTTTGGCAACGGCTTTGGGCGTAAAAGAAGATGCGGTACAGATAGAAATACAAAATGACCATAATGCGATAAGCAAGCAGATTAAAAACAGTTTTGCAATTGTTCGCCATAAATCAGTTATAAAATATCTTTTTGCATTTTCGTTTTTAAGCGGGGTGGCCCTGCTGCTGGTAGAGACCTACTGGCAGCCTGCCCTAATAAAGCTTTTGGCGCCAGAATGGCTGCTTGGCGGTGTTGTGTTTTTGGGGTTTGCAGGCAGCATTTTAGGCAGTAAGCTGTCCCAAGCATTGCTGTCTCAAAAAAGTGCCACAGGTTGGTGGCTGTTGATTATACAAAAAATTATAACAGGGGCTGTTCTTATATTGCTGGCGGCTGCTAGTACAGCGCCCCTATTTACAGGGACATACACGCTGCTGTATCTGCTGCTGGGCAGCAGCGGGGTTGTAGAAAATACCCTGCTTAATAAAGAGATAGAATCTGCCCAGCGTGCCAGTGTGGTTTCGCTATTTTCCTTTATAATGCAGTTGGGGGGGCTGGCAGCCTCTTTACTAAGCTGGGCCTTTATACCTTATATAGGATATACAGGGTTGTGGGGTTTAGGGGGTATTGTGCTTTGCGCTGGGGCGGGCGGTTGTGCGCTGCTGCGTAGTTCTTTAAAAAGCAAACAGATGCAGCCATAAAAGTTTTGTTTTAAGCAGTTGCAAAAAGGGTATTGCTGTAAAGCAAAAATGGTTGTACAGTTTTACTGGTGTTAATATTGAATAAGCAAAGTGGTACTATATAACCATAAACTTGCTTTTACGAAAGGAAGATACTATGGCATTGTTGCAAATGCAATATTTTTCTCAGATTTTGCAAAAGGGCACAGGGATGAATGTGATACTGCCCGATGTCTGCTACGGCGCAGATAACCAACAGGCAAACCGTAAAGAAATAAATGTTGTTTATTTATTGCACGGTCTTTCAGATGATTTTACCTCGTGGCAGCGCAAAACCGCGGTAGAAAGGTATGCGGCAGAATACAACCTTGCGGTAATTATGCCCGATGCTGCGCGCAGCTTTTATTGCAACGAGGTTTTGGGCGGTGCCTATTTGCAACATATTGCAGAAGAAGTGCCCTTTGTGGTTAAAGAAATGCTTGGTATAGAGGAAACAAAGGGCAAAACTTTTGTGGCGGGCTTATCTATGGGTGGGTATGGTGCGCTAAAGCTGGCGCTGCAATATCCTGCCCGGTTTGCAGCGGCGGCCAGTTTCTCGGGCGCGGCAGATATTGCTGACGCATTTTCTATTTTAGATGTACTGCAGGATAAGCAGAGAATATTTGGCGACTTGCAGGCGCTAAAAGGCTCGGAGCACGACCTGTACACAATTGCGCAAAAAGAAAAATCAGCCCTGCCAAGGCTGTACATTGCCTGCGGTACGCAAGATTTTTTTTACGGGCAGCATCAGGCTTTTTGTGCTTTTTTGGAGGGTAGGGGCTATGATGTAAACAGAGTGGATACACAAGGGGCCCAGCACGAATGGAATTATTGGGATGCGCAGCTGCCAAACGCCCTGCATTGGATGATGGGGCAAAAACAGCTATAGCTTAAAGGCACTTTTGTATAACCAAACAGTAATATTTTGTGGCCGTATTATAAGTTGGTGATGGTTTAGGTGCTTTGCAAAGTGCACAGCAAGTAAAAACAATATAATTGGCATTACACAGCAGGAGGCATAGTTTGTATAACGATTTATTTTCGATTGGGCCTTTTACAATACATGGGTATGGTTTAATGATTGCCATTGGCGTATTGGCTGCCCTTTTTACCGGGCTTCATCGGGCAAAAAAGCATCAAAAAAACGAGGACATTGTATGGGGCATTGCAAGCTGGGGGCTGCTTGGCGGATTTGCGGGCGCAAAGCGATTGTTTTTATTGGTAGAGCTGCCAGCGGTTATACAAAACCCTTCCTTTATTCTTCACTCTTTTGGGTATGGGTTTGTGGTATACGGGGGCATTATTGGGGGCGTGTTGTGCGCGTGGCTGTACTGCCATAGTAAAAAGCAGCCGTTTTTGCAGTATTTAGACCTTTTAATTCCTTCGGTGGCGTTGGCACAGGGGTTTGGGCGCATAGGCTGACTTTTGGCAGGCTGCTGCTATGGCAGGCCTACCAATGCATGGTGGGGCATTGTATTTCACAACTCGGCACAGGCACCCAACGGCATTGCATTGGTGCCAACCCAAATTATTTCTTCTTTAGGGGATTTTGCCCTGTTTTTTGTTTTGGTTCTGCTGTATAAAAAGCGCCGGTTTGATGGGCAGTTGGGGGCGCTTTACATGCTGCTTTATGGTGCAGGCCGTTTTGGCATAGAGTTTTTGCGAAACGACCCACGTGGCGATGTGGGCATGCTTTCTAC
>JBKEAM010000067.1:0-22828 GCA_047972265.1 Oscillospiraceae bacterium
AACCTCCCTTTTCCCTTTTTCAGGTGCTGGAACATTTAAAAGATAATGGCGCCGTAATTAAAAAGCACCCCGAAGAAGAAAACGGAACCGATATATATCTTTTCCACAACGGATACGGTGCTGTTTATAACATGAAAGAACGTGTGGTTTTCGATAGTAAAAACCGCCCTGCCGGATATTACCTATCGCTTTATGACATTACCCGCTACCGCACCCTAATAGACAACCTTGAAAAGAGCATTGATATAGACCCGCTAACCGGCCTTTCTAACAGGCGTGTGTACGAGGCCCTGATGAAAGACCTTGATACCGAAAAAAATATGCCCCTTACCCTTATTATTGGCGACGTTAATAACCTTAAACGGGTAAACGATACCTTTGGCCACCAGCAGGGCGATATCCTTTTGCGCATTGTAGCACAGTCTATGCAGGAGGCCTGTCCTGCATATGGTACCGCAATGCGCATTGGCGGCGACGAATTTGTAATGATAGTTCCCCATACAGATTTAGACTCCGGCCATAAAATTGTTGCAAAAATAGAGCAAAACCTCATTCAAAAAAGTCTGCCCCTTTTTGCCGCCTCGGTTGCTTTTGGTATTTCGTGCAAAACATCTAAAGACGAAAGCCTCCAAGAGTTGTTTCGCATTGCGGATAATACCATGTATCTTAATAAAAACGACCGCAGACGCAGGTAGTCTTTTTCCCATTTTATATAAAACAAAAAATCGGAGAGCGTTTTATGCGCTCTCCGATTTTTTTGGGATTTTTCATCCGGCACAAACAAACATTATCTGCAACACTCCACTATCTGCTCACTCGCCGGGTTCTTTTATTGCGGATCTAAAGAAGATGAAAGCAGGATATGCAGCTCTTCCAACTGCTTTTTCTCTACAGTATCGGGTGCACCACTCATTGGTTCGCCCGCATTTTGCACTTTGGGGAAGGCAATTACGTCACGAATACTATCCCTGCCCAGCATCAGCATTACCATGCGGTCAAACCCAAAGGCCATGCCGCCATGCGGGGGGGCGCCGTAGTTGTAGGCATCCATCAAAAATCCAAAGTTTTCCCGGGCGCGTTCTTCCGAAAAGCCCAGTATCTTAAACATACGCGCCTGCAAAACAGGGGCGTTTATACGGATAGAACCGCCGCCCAGTTCCATACCATTTACCACCATATCGTACGCCTTTGCACGGCATGCGCCGGGGTTGGTTTCTAAAATAGCAATATCCTCCTCTTTGGGCATGGTAAAGGGATGGTGTTTTGCTACGTAACGGTCGTCCTCTTCGCTGTACTCAAACAATGGAAAATCTGTAACCCACAAAAAGTTAAAGGTCTTTTCGGGTATCAGGTTGTATTTTTTGGCAATCTCCAAACGCAGGGCACCCAATGCCGCAAAAACAGTGTCGTCTTTGTCTGCTACCAGCAGCAGCACATCTCCGGTTTCGGCTCCGGCAGCAGCGCGCAGGGCGGCTTTTTCGTCATCAGACAAAAACTTTTCGTAGCTGCTGGTTTCGGCATCTTCGGTAAGGCGCAGGTAGGCAAGCCCTTTTGCACCGTAAGTTTTTGCGGTTTCGGTCAGGCGGTCTATCTCTTTGCGGGTAATGGCTGCGGCAAGCCCTTTTGCGTTGATAAGGCGTACACTGCCCCCAGCCTGTACATCCGAAGCAAATACGCTAAAACCACTGTTTTTAAGCAGCTCGCTTACGTTGCACAGTTCCAGCCCAAAACGGGTATCCGGCTTGTCAGAGCCAAAGCGATCCATTGCTTCGGTGTAGGGCATACGCGCAAAGGGCACCGACACCTCAACATTCAATACTTTTTTAAATACTTCGCGCACCAAACCCTCGTTTACGGTTTGTACGTCCACTTCGTCCGCAAAAGACATTTCCATATCTATCTGGGTAAACTCCGGCTGGCGGTCTGCACGCAGGTCTTCGTCTCTAAAGCAGCGAGCCATCTGAAAATAACGGTCGAAACCCGAAAGCATTAAAATCTGCTTATACATCTGGGGGCTTTGGGGCAGGGCATAAAAACGATCTTGCTGCACCCGGCTGGGCACCAGATAATCGCGCGCACCCTCTGGGGTAGATTTAATAAGCACCGGGGTTTCTATCTCTACAAAGTGACTATCTAAATAATAATCGCGCACATAACGTGTAATATCGCTGCGCAAACGGATTGCATTGTGCAGCTCTTCGCGCCGCAAGTCAAGATAACGGTAGCGCAGGCGCAGGTCTTCTTTTACTTTTTGCGCATCGCGAATTTCAAAAGGAGGGGTTTCGGCAGCACTTAGCAGACGCAGGTCGCTTACCAGCAGCTCTACAGCACCGGTGGGAATGTTTTTGTTTACGCTTTCTCTTTTTTGCAGCTTGCCTTTGGCCATTACCACGTACTCTGCACGCAAAGAAGCAGCCTTTGCAAACACATCTCTGCTGGTGGAGTCATCAAAACTAAGCTGTACAATACCGGTGCTGTCGCGCAAATCGGCAAAAATAACCCCGCCAAGGTCTCGGCTTTTGGCAATAGAACCCGCCAATACAAGCTCGGCATCAAGCAATTGCTCTGTAATTTCTTCGGCGTAATGTGTGCGCCGCAATTCTCCCATTTTATCCATCTGCATCCACCCTCATTTTCTTGTTTTAGTGCTATGCTAGCAAATTTTTATATTATTGGTCTTCTTTTTCTGTCATAAAATAGCCGTGGGTCCGTCTGCTCTTCCAATAATTTGGCTCGGAAGCAAAAAGGTAAAGGGCATTCCTTCCAAAAGTTTCGCTTCCCATTCTGCAAGGTTTACCTCTATCTCGGTTCCATCTTCCATCTTTTTAAGCTTTGCCTTGCCCGTATCTATTTCAGATTCTCCCAATACAATTGTATAGGCAGCGCCTAGGCGGCCGGCTGCTTTCATCTGCGCTTTCACACTGCGGTTTACAATGTCGTACTCGGCATACTCGCCCGTTGCGCGTATGGCAGCCACCAGTTTGCGTGCCGCCTTACGGCCCGCTTCATCCACCGCCACCGCATACAAAACCGGTTTTGCGGGCAAAGATGGCATCAGTTCGTTTTCTTCCATCAACATCAGCAGGCGCTCTACACCCATGCCAAACCCCACCGCCGGGGTTGGCTGGCCGCCCAGCTCTTGTATAAGCCCATCGTAACGGCCACCGGCACATACGGTACCCTGCGTACCAACACCCTCGGCAATAAACTCAAAAACAGTATTGGTATAATAATCCAGCCCACGCACTATGTGGGGGTTTACCACAAACGGCATATCGGCCTGTGCCAGCATATCCTGTACCGATGCAAAGTGGGTGCTGCAATCCTCGCACAAGTGATCCAGCATTACCGGCGCATCCTTTGCAATTTGGGCACAACGCTCCTCTTTGCAATCCAAAATGCGCAGGGGGTTTTTATCCAGCCGTGCCTGGCAGGTGGGGCAAAGTTCTTGCCTGTGCGGCTCAAAATATGCCTTTAGGGCCGTTTGATAGGCTGGGCGACATACAGGGCAGCCAATGGCGTTAATTTCCAGCGTAATCATATCATCGGCAATCCCCATTTTTTTAAACAGAGACGCCGCAAGCTGCATTGTTTCTACATCGGCCGAGGGCTCGTGCGTGCCAAAGCATTCTATCCCAAACTGATGGAACTCTCGCAAGCGGCCTTTTTGTGCTTTTTCGTACCTAAAGCAGCTTTGCAAATAATACATTTTAAGCGGTGTTGGTGCCGAGGCAAGCAGGCCATTTTCCAGCGTTGCACGTACCACACCCGCTGTGCCCTCCGGACGCAGGGTCATACTGCGGCCGCCCTTATCTTCAAAGGTGTACATTTCTTTAGACACAATATCGGTGGTATCACCCACGCCGCGGGCAAAAAGGTCGGTACTTTCAAAGGTAGGCAGGCGTATCTCTCCATACCCATAGGTGGCTGCATGTCCGCGTATTATATTTTCCAGATATTCCCATTTTCTACTTTCATCCGGCAGTACATCCTGCACACCGCGCGGCTTTGTATATTTAACAGCCATGTTTTCTCCTTATGCAACTTTTGCCTAAAAAAGCGAGGAGCAGCCCGCGCCTCACTTTAGGGGTATTTTTATTTTTTTATTATACCTTTTTAACAAATATGCCGCAAGTGGGCGGCTGCCTATGCATTACCTGCCCTATGCAGCAAAATGCTTTTGATTTTTGTCATTTTTAAATTATTATCTCCCATACCCAATAACCAATTTACAGTATTTTTTAAAACCAAAAACCTATTAATGGCTTTATAGATGGCAAGGTCTACCATACAAAGGCATACAAATAATTGCAAAACAACTAAACGGCCAAAGCCAAAAGCCCAAGGCCAAGGTTACACCCCCGGCCCGGGCTTTGCTTTGTATTGTATCGGTTAACTTTTTACAATAGAATCTTTTATCCGCTAGCTCTTATTCTATTTCTTTTATTTTCTCTTGGTAGGCATCTTCCATTTCTTCCTGCCAATTTTCTTTAACTACTTTGTTCATACGCAGCCGAGAAACAACCTCGTTATAATGATCGTACTGTACCTCTACCCCAACACTATCTGCATGAAAATTGGCCGCATGGCTTGCCTTTATGCCCATTTGCTGTGCTGTAAAAATAGCGTCCATATTGGCGCCTAAAAACATAAACTCCCACCCAAAGCGCTCTTGCTTGTGCTCTATTATTTCTTTGATTTTTTGCAAAGAATATTCTTTGCTGGCATTTTCCATCCCATCGGTGGTGATGGCTACTATCACCTTATCCGCCTTATACTTGGCCATGGTGTTTTTTTGCGCCGTTTCAATTTTGCTTATGGTTTTACCAATTGCATCTAGCAAAGCTGTGGTGCCCCGCACAAAATAGTCATCTTCGGTAATCGGCTTAATTGCTTTACTGTTAATACGGTCGTGCAGTACTTCGTACTCATTGTCAAACAAAACGGTGGTAACCACCGCTTCTCCCGGCAGTTCTTTCTGCTTTTTTAGTAAAGAGTTGTACCCTCCAATGGTTTCACTCTCTAAGCCTCCCATAGAACCGCTGCGGTCAAGAATAAAGACGATTTCGGTAATATTGTTTTTCATAGGTGGTGCCTCCTTGTAGTTGATGATACAAGAATACCCCACCCACGCTTAGGGTTGGTCGCCCACCGAGCGACAAATATTTGTACACTATTTTATTGCGCCGCCTAAAGGCACCTGATCGAAGGCAAAAAGCGCTTCGTTCACTTCGTAAATATCACAAATGCCCTGTTCTAAAAAAAACTCAACAATAACATCAAACTTGCTGCTGCGAGACAGTGCATACCCCGCCCGCATCAATAAATCTTTTGTTTCATCTAAGCTAAGCTTTAGGGCAAAGGCCAATGCTATTGCCGTTTGTTTAGAGGGTTTATACTCTGGATTAGAGCGGATTTTAGAGAATAATTTGCGGTCTATATTGGCGCGCTTATACACCTCTGTATCGGTAAAGCCTTTTTCGTCAATTAGGTTTAGCAACATTTGAGAAAAGGGGTCTTTAAGTTGATTTACTACATCGGCAAGGGATTTCTTTTTAAGCACCGACGCCGACAGTGGCATCTCTTTAACTTCTACTTGTTCGCTAACCAATTCAAGTGCGTCTGCGTAAATCTCCGATTCTTGAACAAATTCCGTCTGCTTTTGCATACGGGTGCGTTCTGGCGCCATGCGCTCCTCTACATACCGCTCGCTGATAAAGCTTTGGATGGCATGGTAACGGCTTTGGCTGATATCAAACATTTGCTTATCAAATACCACCAAATAAACATCCATTTCGTTATTAAGTAAAAATGCCTTAATTTCAGAAATTGCCACCTGCAGGGCTTCTTTTTTAGGGTACCCAAAAACACCCGAAGATATAAGCGGAAAAGCCACCGAAGATATCGCATACTTTTTTGCCAGCTCTAACGTATTTTTATAACATAGGCGTAGTAAAGCTTCCTCGTTTTGCGTACCGCCATGCCATACAGGCCCCACAGTGTGAATGATATATTTTGCAGGCAGATTAAGCCCCGCGGTAATAACCGCCTGCCCGGTTTCGCACCTGCCAATGGCTCTGCATGCTTTTTGCAGTTCCTGCATGCCGGCCGCATTATAAATAGCACCACAAACACCGCCGCCCGCTTCCAACGACGCATTAGCGGCATTTACAATGGCCTCTGTATTCATTTTGGTTATGTCGTTTCGCACTATTTCAAATGGCATAAGTTGTTTCACCTTTATCTATATTTATCGGGTACCGTCGCTTTAACCGCACCGCAAAAAGTCCATCTGTCTTTATTCTTTATTTGTTCCTTTTTAATTATTTTAGATGCGCTTATCATTTGTCACTCACTACAATGAATTTTAATATAGTTTTCATTATATTCTATATGGCAAAAAGCGTAAACACACACGCCTGCATCAATTATCATTATAGTTGGCTTACTATGCAACTTATTCCTTTGATATAAAACAAAAAGACCCTAACCGGTTTTGTTAGCCCCGGTATAGGGTCTTTGGTTTTAAAATAATGTATAACACTTTTAAAACAAGTGCTTGCCGCTTACATCTCGGCCTTTGGATTAACAATATCGCGCCAGGCAAGATCTCCACGCTCTAAGCCATGAATCAACACTTCGGCAGTGGCAATGTTGGTGGCCAGCGGAATATTGTGTACGTCACACAGGCGCAGCAAGTTCATCTCGTTGGGCTCGCCCGGCTTTGCACTGATAGGGTCACGGAAAAACAAAAGCAGGTCTATTTCATTGCAGGCAATACGCGCGGCTATTTGCTGGTCTCCCCCGTGTGTGCCCGAAAGAAAGCGCTGTACGGTAAGGCCGGTTGCCTCCGCCACCATTTTACCTGTGGTGCCCGTGGCAAGCAGCGAGTGCTGGCTAAGCGTACGGAGATACGCTGTACAAAACTGCACCATCAGCTCCTTTTTAGAATCATGCGCAATAAGGGCAATGTTCATAATCTTCCTTCCTTCCATAGCAGGGGGTAAACTGGTAGCCTGCTTTCTATTTGATAATAAGGGGGATATTTTCCCCTTCGATACGCGCTGCAATTGCCGCATATACAGATTGTTCTAAACAATCCTCCGGCAGACCCGTACCCTCTAAACCTGCCATATAAATCATTTTGCTGTTGGGCACAACACCCAATAGTTGCACACCTGCAATGTCTACGGCTTCGTCTAAATCTCTTAGCAGGCCATCTTTTAAAATGCCCGCCCTGTCTACCTTATTTAGTATCATCCGCAGGGGCTTTTGCCCAGCCTGCAAATCATCTGCAATAATACGCCCATCCCGCAGTGCAATGGGGTCTGCCGTAAGCACCAGCACCACTTGGTCTGCCACAACGGTGGCCGCCCTATATGCATCGCCTATACCAGCAGCGGTATCCAGCAAAATATAATCAAAAAACGGCCGCATTTTATCACACAGCAGTTTTAACCGGCTTCCTAAAACAGGGCCGCCCGCATAGGGGGCAGATATTACCCAAAGGCCCTTATAGGCAGGGCTTTGCACTACAGCCTTTGCAGGTGCACAGCGCCCGCTTAAAACATCCTCAATATCGTACACCGTTTGGCTGCTTACGCCCGCTATAATATCCACGCTGCGCAGGCCGCTGTCTAGCTCTATCAATAGCACCCGGCGCATCCGTTTGGCCAGTTCTCCGCCCAAAAAAACTGCGGAAGTGGATTTTCCTGTTCCACCTTTGCCAGACACAAATGCTACACATACCGCTTCCATAAACCGGGCGCACCTCCGTACTGGCGCAAATCTACCCAAGATCAGCCAATTAATATTTATATTCTATCACAAAAACCAGCGTTATTTCAAGGTGCATTTTGTATTTCCTTACAAAATATTTGCATTTATACTCACTGTTTGGCTGCTGGTAATGTTTCCTTTGGCTGCCTCACTGGCATACTTATCACCCTCTATTAGTTGAAACTGCACCAAACGGGCAATAAAAAACAGCAGAATGATAAATACCAGCACCCCAATTGCAACCATGCGGCGTTTAAAACCGCTTGTTTGCGGAGCCTGTGCGCTCATTTCGGCATCGCTTTTTGCTTCTTTTTGTGTTTGGGGTACTTTGGGTGTATTTTGCTCATTATTTTCCATCTGTGTTCCACTTCCTTTCGGGTTATTAAAGTATTGCTATTTTATGGTTACAACAGGTTTAAATATTTAAGCTGCTGGTACAGTGCCGCCACGGGCAGCCCCATAATATTGTAATAGCATCCCTCTATTTTGGTAATAAAGCGGGCCGCGCTGCCTTGTATACCATACCCGCCCGCTTTGTCGTAAGGCTCTGGTGTATTGGTGTACTCAAAAATTTCTTCCTCGGTAAGCGGCGCAAACCAAACATTGCTTGTTTCGGCAAACAATGCGGCGGGCTCGTCCACCTCTTGCGGTGTATAAACACAAACACCTGTATGTACCCGGTGGCTTTGGCCCGAAAGCCCCTGTAACATTTTAGTAGCCTGCGCTTGGTTGGGCAGGCTTGCCCAAAGCTTTTCCGTTTAAATCTACCACTGTATCGCAGCCTATTACCACGCTTTGGGGGTTTTGCAAAAAAACCGCCTTTGCCTTTTCTTCTGCCAACCTTACCACCAAATGCTCCGGCAACTCTCCGGGGTTTTCAATTTCTACCGTATGCGCCGCTTGCACGCTAAACTCTGCTGTAATCAGCTTTAAAAGTTCGCGGCGGCGGGGACTTTCCGAAGCAAGTATTATTTCCATAATTCTCCTTATACGGTGTCACGCAGTGCTTGCTTGTACTTTTGCTAAAATACAAGCGCCTGTTTTTAAACCTTACATAAAAATATGCGAGACTTATTCACGGGTGTAGCCCTTTACCCACAAAGCCCATACAACAAACCGCTGCTTTTACCGCACTCTTGTTCTGCTAAACAAAAAGATGGCAAGCCCTATGGTAATAAATTGCGCCACCGATATTTTTATAGAAAAACCAAAACTAAGGGTAAGTACCGCCAAATCTAGCACAAAGGGGCTTTCGGGGCTAAAACCAATGCTGCCGCTGTAAGAAAGCCAGCTTAAAAAGCTGATATTGGCGCAGGCTGCGGCAATCATAGCACCTAAGATAATGCCCGCCAGTAAAAAAAAGCAAAGCAGTAAATTACGTTTTAGTTTCATCTACTATCCCTTTCCGGTAGAGCCAAAGCCGCCCTCACCCCGCTCTGTGTCCGAAAGTTCATCCACCAATACCAGTTGCGGCAGTTCTACCGGCATTACCAGCATTTGCGCAATGCGCTGGCCGTTTGCAATGTGTATTTCTTTATCCGATTGGTTGATAACAGGCACCGCCACCTCACCACGATAATCAGAATCTATTACACCCACACCGTTTGCCATAGCAAGCCCCTCCCGCAGGGCAAGGCCGCTGCGGGCAAACACCAACGCCACATACTGGGCGCCGGGCAGCTCTATAGCAAGGCCGGTGGGCACCAAAGCCCGCTGCCCCGCTGCAAGTACAATATCTTCCTCGCACAATGCACATAAATCTATCCCGGCAGAGCCCTCGGTTGCGCGCTGGGGCAGGTGGGCTCCTTCTTTTAATTTTTTAATTTTCATCCGCATGGATAAATCCTCCAAGTTGTATTTGTATTTGCTTTGCTTGGTACTATATCAATCATCTCATCAACGGCTGGGGCATAGTATATAACCCTTACTTGCAGCTTATATGCGCAACATGGTTTACAACGGCTAGCCCTTTATATTTTTTAGAAACCGGCTCATAAATCAAAAAAACAGCACAAGCAAGCGGTTTTTACGCATCTGCTTTACAAGTATACGCCCATTGCCTTTATGGTTTGTCTGCATCTGCCCTATTTTACCAAAACCTATCTTACCGTTACCCCTTTATCGTACAGGCCCCGGGTAAACTCTGTTGCAGATGGTTTATGGGCGAGATAATCCACTACAACCGCCTGTACCTGCTGCGGTGTTTCTAGTGTAAACCACAGCGTTTTTACTGGGGTTGGTATTTCATCCAATCTGTCCGCCATCCACAGCGCCACCGGGTTATAAATGGTACGCACCCCATTGCCGCAGGTTACGGGGAACAATTTTCCCTTACGGTCAAGCAGCTCCCCTTTGCGGGAACATCTTGCACACTCTACCGCATTGTGCAGGGGGCATGCCCTGCTAATCATTAGGGGCAGGTGCCCGTATACAATGCTTTCGGCTGGGGGCAATCCATCTCCCATGCGCAAAATTTGCCGCATTTGAGCCAGATTTAATTCGGGAGAAAGCGAAACCAACTCTGCCTCCATCTGCCCATAGGCCATGGCAGATTCGGTATTTGTGATATTTAGCCCAAACCCGGCGGCAATATGTTGGCCCTGCAATAAGTTAAAATGTCCTATATTGCCCGCCTCATACCCGCAAAAACCCATATCCTGGGTGTTTTGCACTGCATTTGCGGCCTGCTGCTCTGCTGCGCCAAACAACATACGCGGCAGCCACAAGCGGGTTTTGGCGCGCCACTGCGGCGGCACCTGCTCGGCTTCAAACAAGGGCAGCACCAGTTCGTCCAAACTTTCCGCTATTTGCTGGGGAACCTGGCTTACATGCTCAAACCGGCCCCTTAGCAGGGGCGTATTTACAGCCACCCGCACATCGGCGTGGGAGTCACTCTCTTGTATATATAACGAGGCTGCCTGCCTTACAATTACAGGTGGGGCTTCTCTTTTAAGCAGCAAATCTTCTAGCGCCGTACGCCGCAGGGCAGATGCCTGCGAAGCCGCCAAAAAAAGACCGTTTGTTTTTACAGTAACTTCCTCTGCATAAAAAGGTGTTCCTCCCATTTTTTGCAGAGCGGTTTGCAGTGCGACATCAATATCGTTTTGCGCGGGGCGCAGTTCCTCCCGCAAGCTTTGGTGCACCGCATTTACGCCGTCATGCACTTCCAGCTCTGCGCCCTCGGCACCTAACGTAAGTTTTATTTTTACCGGTACACGGGGCATTTCTCTGCGGTACAACTCCCTTGCTTTTGGCAGGGCTGTTTTAGCGGCCACACTGTTTTGCTGGGTGCGCACACCAAACATATCTTTACCGCCACGGCCCGTAACCCACCCATCGGTAAAGCCGCTGCGGCTAAAAACATCCTCCAGCAACCGTTCATCATAGGGCTGTCCCTGTAAGGCTTTTTGTGCGGCATCCACCACAATTGCACAATACTCGGGTCCGCGCAGCCGCCCCTCTATTTTGGCCGACACAACCCCCATTGCATACAGGCGGGGCAGCAGTTTTAAAATGGATAGGTCTTTTAAAGACAGATGATGTGTATCCTCGCCTGCCTTTTCACTTTCCTGCACTTGGTTTTTTGCATCTCTTTGCGCGCTAAAGGGCAGGCGGCAGGCACCCGCACATTGGCCGCGGTTTGCGCTGCGTCCACCCAAAAATGCGCTCATGTAACACTGGCCCGATACACAAACACATAAGGCCCCATGAACAAATACTTCCAGTTCTATGGGGCTGTTTTTTGCCATCTCTTCAATTTCCTGCAAAGAAAGCTCCCGCGCCAATACCGCGCGAGAAAACCCCAGCTTTGCCAACTGCTGCACACCGGCTACCGAATGCACGCTCATTTGGGTAGAAGCGTGCAACTCTACCCCGGGGGCAATTTTTTGTACAGCGCGTGCTGTGCAAAGATCTTGCGCAATAATACCATCGCAGCCTGCCTGTGCGGCAGCGGCTACCGCCTTTTCAAGGCTATCTTCCTCGCCCGGCAGCACCACCGTATTTATGGCAGCCAGTACCCTGCAATTTCTTGCATGACAAAAAGACACTGCTTTTTGCAGCGCCTCTTGGTTAAAGTTGGCAGCCCCCGCGCGGGCGTTAAAGCCCTCTACACCCAAATATACGCAGTCGGCGCCACTGTAAACAGCGGCGCGCAACATTTGTTCGTCCCCGGCAGGGGCTAAAATTTCCATTTTTTGTGCGGACATGTTCATCCTTTCAAAACCGGCGTGTCAAAGCACTGCTTGTTTGCAAAGGGCTTTTCCTCTGGCGGCAGAACAAAGAAACCAATGCATCACATTTCGTCCAATGTTATCTGTCCTTCTATTTCGTCGGTATCCATTTCATATTCATCAGTACCTTCCTCCTCGGGCTCCGGTTCCAATTCCATGCTCACTTCGGGCTGGGACGGCATTTCAGGCGGGGGGATGGGCTGGGGCTGCATTTCGGGCTCGGGATTGCGGGTGGGCAGCCTGTCCATTGTAAAAGAAAAGCTTCTTTCCTCTTCTTCCCAGCCCACCTCTTCCATGGGCTCTATCGGAGAAAACAGGGGCGTTTGCGGCAGCGCCTCGGGAATGGGAGGCATGGGCGGCATAGGTTGGTAAAGGGCACTGTTACGCAGCTCTTCCAGTTCCATATTCAGGCGTTCCACTTCCATTCGCGCTTCTTCGGCCATACTTCTGGCACGCGCTGCATCCTCTAAATAATCCTGTATTTGGGCACGCATATTATCTGCCCCTGCCGCACTTTTAGACGCTTCGTCTAAATACCCCAAAGCGGTAATTACAGCAGCAGACGTAATCGACGCATTGCTTGCACCCTGCAACACTTTTCCCATGTCGGCATCCAGCCGCTCTGCAAGGCCAATCAGGTATTCTTCCGCGTCGTTGGTAGATATCACATAGCTGGCCCCGCAAATTTCTACACGTATTTTATGGGCTGGCATGTCAATCTCCTCTCTCAGCTTATACATATGTTTACATAAATGCTACTATGTTATAGTATTTTATACTTTGTATATTATAATATAAATCTAATTAAAAAAAAACCCTGCCCTTTAAAGCGCAGACCCACTGCCTTTATTACAAGCTATGTGTTTTTTAGGCCGTATTTTCTTGACAATTATTATACCTCACTGCTATAATTAGCTATTGTGTGGCCCAAGGCAACCGGTCGCATATTTGTTTTTGAAAATCAAGAATAAATCCTTGCCCCTTAAGGGGCCATCAGTCCAGAAGGAGGTGCAACCAATATGCCAAAACAGTACGAGACTATGCTGATTACCAGCGCTAAATTAGATGAGGAGGCTTCTGCCGCCCTAATCGGTAAATTTAAAGCGTTGATTGAAGCAAACGGTACCATTGACGGTATCGACGAGTGGGGCAAACGCCGCCTTGCCTATCCTATTAACAAGGAAGACGATGGTGTTTACACCCTGATCTATTTCACAAGTGAAGTAGATTTCCCGGCAGAGCTAGACCGTGTGTACAACATCACCGATGGTGTGCTGCGTTATCAAACGCTTGCCAAGGTAGCGGGAATGACCGGCCCGGCCGACAAAAAAGCCGAAGCCGCCGAAACCAAAACCGAGCCGGAAGTACAGGCCGAAGCCGCTGCCGAGCCAGCCGCCGAAGCGAAGGATACACAGGAGGTTAGTGAATAATGCTGAATGTTATTGCTTTGATGGGACGCCTTGTGGCAGACCCTGAATTGCGCAAGACGACTTCCGGCATCAGCACTACCACCTTTACCATTGCGTGTGACCGCAGCTATGTAAAACCCGGAGCCGAACGGCAAACCGATTTTATAGACATTGTTGCGTGGCGCAATACTGCCGAGTTTGTTTGCAGGTTTTTCCGCAAAGGGCAGCTTATTGCTGTAGACGGCAGTTTGCAAACACGTACCTACGAAGACAAAGAAGGCAAAAAGCGCAAGGTTTTTGAAGTAGTAGCAAACAACCTGCATTTTGCCGATTCTAAAGGATCTTCGGGTGCATCTACCGGTACCGGCGGGGCTTCTGCGTTGCCTGCCCGCGGGTTTGAGCCGGAACAGCCCTCCTACGCAGTGGGAGAGCCCGATGATTTTGCCGAAATTGACGACAGCGAGGACCTGCCGTTCTAACAAGAACAAAGGCCCCGTACACCGGCCGCCTATATGGCGCCGGCGCATCCTGCCAGAAGGAGGAGACAAATGGCTTACGATAGAGACCGTGACAGGGACCGTGGCGATCGTGGTGGACGTCCTGCCCGCCGTGGCCGTCGCAAGGTTTGCAGCTTTTGTGTAGACCGTGTGGATTATATCGATTACAAAGATTTGAACCGTTTGCGTAAATACACCAGTGAACGTGCCAAAATCATTCCCCGTCGTGTTACCGGCACATGTGCCAAACACCAGCGTGAGCTGACCCTTGCCATCAAACGTGCCCGTCATATGGCACTGATGCCCTACGTCAGCGAATAATCCATTTTAAATCCCAAACCCGCGCAATGCAATGCATTGTACGGGTTTTTTATTTGCAGTAAAAAAGCGGCGTGCAGTAAAATCTGCACGCCGCTTTTGCTTATTCGCTTCTCAATGCTTCTATGGGGTTTAACCGCGCCGCTTTGCGGGCGGGGTATATTCCAAAAAAGATACCAATGGCAGAGGAGAAAAGCGCAATGTAAAGCACCATATCCATGCCTATGCTAGCCTCTATATCTATTAGGCTGCCCACTGCCGCGCCGCCCCACAGGCCAAGTACAATGCCAATAATGCCACCAAGCAGGGTAAGGGCTGCACTTTCTACCAAAAACTGAAACAATATGGTACGGGTTTTGGCCCCCAAGGCCTTGCGTATACCTATTTCGCGGGTACGCTCGGTAACACTAACCAACATAATGTTCATTACGCCAATGCCGCCAACCAAAAGGCTTATACCTGCAATTGCCGCTATAATGGTGGTAAACAAACTGGTTACGGTGTTAATTTGAGAAAGATACTGGCTTACATCCAGCACCGAGTAAATGTCGCGCCCACCGTTGCCGTGGCGCAGCTCTATTTGAGACAACACCTGCTGCCCAACCTGTGCCGAATTTTGCGGGTCGCTTGCCAGCAAGGCCAAACGCATATATGGGGCGGCCGCCGCATTGCTCATGGCAGCAAGGCTGCTGGCAGGGGCGGCAATTTCGGCTGTAACGCTGCCGCCAAAACTCATTTGGGTGCTTTCGGTTATGCCTACAATGGTAAACGAAACAGTCTTTTCTCCCAAAGATAAAGAAATGCTCATCCCTAAAACATTGTCAGAGCCAAACAGCTCTTTTGCTCCGGCAGAATCTACCGTGCAAACCTGGCGCGCGCCCACATAATCGGCCTCGTCCAGCATTCGCCCTCTAATAAGTGTGGACGGCTGTATTACATGCATATCGCCATTGCCGCCCGAAACATTAACACGTACGTCCTCTCTTGTGCCACGTGCGGTACCGCTTGCGCTTACCGTCATGCTTACCGCCGCAACACCCGGAATTTGACGTACCGCGTCCAAATCCATATCGGTAAAATAATCCGAGTTGGTAGCGTCCTCGCCACTTGCCATTAAGTACACAGAGCCGTTTGCAATACCAGACAATTGTTGGTCGATTGCTTTTTGCCCCCCGCTGCCTATACAAAGCACTATAATTACTGCTGCAGTGCCTATAATAATGCCCAGCATGGTAAGCAGGGTACGCATTTTATTTCCCGTAATATTTCTAAACGCCATCTTGGCGTATTCAAATAACTGGCGCATTCGCTTCCCTTTCCTGCCTACAAGGCATCATTAGTTTGTTCTGCCCATCTGAAAGGTAAACGCGCCTGTTGTATCTGCCAACTGCCCAGCCGTTACTTTTTCGCCGCCGCTTAGGTTTTGCGAAGAGATGATTACCATATCCCCTTCCTGCACGCCGGAGATTACCTCTACATTTGTATCGCTGCTTAGGCCCAGCACAACATCCCGGCGCACTGCCACGCCGTCTTCTATTACAAAGCAATGGTTGCCGTCCACGTTGGTATTTACCGCCATAATGGGCAGCAGGGTTACATCCTGCGCCATGCCTGTCTCAATGCTTACATCTGCTCCCAGCCCTAAATGAAGGGCACTGTCGGGATTTTTAATAGACACTTTTGCTTTTACATAGTTGCTGCCGGTAGCACTTTGTGTGGCGTATGCATCAATGCTGCCCACCACAGCCTCATACTGTTTGCCCAAAGAAGTTACCGTGGCCGTCTGCCCCTCTTTTACACGCTCTAAATCGTAACGAGAAAGCGAAACCACTACATTCACCTGTTCTGTACTCTCTATTACACACATAGGTGCGTATTGGCTGGCCGCACCGCCCTCGTTTACGGCAACACTGGTTATTACGCCAGAGATAGGTGCTGCCACACCGGCCTTGCCCGCATTTAAGCTATCACGGGCAGTTTCAAACGCAGTTTGAGGAGACACCTGCTGCAAGCTTAGGCTTTTGTTTTGGTTTTCGTCCAATACACCTGCCTTGGCAGCCGCATTGGTTTGCTGTGCCGCAGATAGCTTGGCCATTTGGTCCTGTACGTCGGCTTGCGCTACGCTTACCTGCGCCTGTGTAGCACTTACTACCGCCGCTGCTTCATCGTAGGCTCTTTTAGCCGCAATTACAGCTGGATCGGTTGCATCATTTCCCGCTACTGCAAGGGCATCCTCCCACGCGGTTTTAAGCGCGGCGGCGGCCTGCTGTGCCGTTTGCTGTTGTGCCAAAAGGTTATTTAGGGTGCTTTGCGCTTTGTCTCGTTGAACATACAGGTTATCTATATTTGCCTGGCTGTCTACTACATTTTGCTCTGCCTCTTTACCTGCATCCTTGGCCTGCTGCGCCTGTATAGAGCTGATGCCCGCGGCGGCAGAAGCGTTGCGGTAGTTGCGTTCCAGCATCACGGTGTCAAAGGCAAACATCAGGTCTCCGGCCTCTACCCGGGCTCCAACCTCTATGTTTACAGCCGAGATGGGCGCCGAAACCGGCGCATATACAGTAATCTGTTCGCCTGTTGTAAGTACACCCGAGGTGTTTAGCACTTGGTTAACATTTCCCGTTTCAACCGCCTGCGCTTCTACCACAACCGGCAGGGGACCCCTTACAAGGCCTACCACCCAGTTTACTACCAAGGCCAAAATAACCAAAATAACGGCCCCGGCCAGTATGCGGTTGCGCAGCCATCCTTTTTTACGGGGCTTTTTCACTTTTTCTTTTTTAACAGGTGTGGCCTCAACAGGCATTTCCATCTTCCCCTCATGTGTTTTATCTTCCTGCGGTACGGCCACAGCTTTTTCTACCATATTTTCATTTGTGTTTGCCATCAGTACACCTCTTTATGCTGGGAAGATGGCCCACTGTCCACCTGTCCATCTGTAATGCGCACCATGCGCCCTGCCTTTTTGGCCAATTGATCATCATGGGTAATTAGCACCACGGTATTTCCCTCCTGATGCAACTGCTGAATAATCGAAAATACCTGCTTACCGGCCTTGCTGTCTAGGTTGCCCGTGGGCTCATCTGCCAATATAAGCGGAGGGCTGCCCGCAATGGCCCTTGCCACAGCCACCCTTTGCTGCTGCCCGCCAGACATTTCGTTGGGCCTATGGTTCATTCTTTCTTCCAGCCCCACACGTTCCAGCGCCATGGTAACAAGCTTGCGCCGCTCCGAAGCAGGCAACCCGCGGTAGATAAGCGGCAGGTCTACATTTTCGTAAGCAGTCAGGTTTGCAATTAGGTTAAAACTCTGAAAAATAAACCCTATCATATTGTTGCGTATTTCCGAAAGTTCGTTGTCTGTAAGCGAAGCCACTTCAATGCCATTTAGCTTGTAGCTGCCCTGTGTGGGCACATCCAAACATCCTATCATATTCATCAGGGTAGATTTACCGCTGCCCGAATGCCCAACAATGGCAACAAACTCTCCCTTTTCTATGGTAAGGCCTACTCCGTTTAGCGCACGCACTTCGTTTTCGCCCGGGTTGTATATTTTGTATAAGTCCTTAATTTCTATAACCGGTTGCATTCAACGCTCCTTTAGCAAACAGCAAATGCTGTTTTAGCCCTTTTAATTACACACCACAATTGCATAGTATACCAATAAAATGTGGTAGTTTTATGTTAACTTTTGCGCAAACACACACTTTACCGTATATTATTTAGCCAGCATATCGCTTTGTTTTACATTCTCACAGCCTGTATTATTGTATTAATCTATGCATACAATAATACAATTCCCAGCCTCTGCTGTCAAGTACCCAAATGTGCAATTTTTGTGTGCAAACGTTAATTAAAGTGCTTCTCTCATAAAATTATTTTTTAAGTAAATGCACCTTATAAATTGTTGTTGTCCCTCTCCTTGTTATTTAGTAACAGGATAATCCCGTTCCACTCAAACAACAGCGCCAGATATTCGTTGTTAAAATCCACCGTATCCCTCCCTTGGTATGCCCCTACACCGGGCATTGCTGTTGTACCTATGCTATTATTAAACCACATAACAGCATAAAGAAAGCGTTAATTTTTGTTTTACACAAAACTTTCAAACCTTAACTTTTGTATTATCGATAATTATTCCTAAATATTGCTTTAACTACACTTTACCGAATAAAAAAACAATGCGCAAAGCCTTGAAACTATACTTGGCTGGTGTATAATGTGAGTAAGCAATTGCTAACTACGTGCTTGCGTGCGGCTGGCCTTTCAGCAATTTCGGCATTGCCTAGCAGCAAAAGCCTATGGGTTTGCAGGGCTGCCCGGCATCTTATTTTATTACACCAGCAACATATTGAAAGGAAGGAAACTATTATGTCTTTAATTGGAAAAAAAATAAGTGATTTTGCGGTACAGGGGTACCAAAACGAGGATTTTAAAGAAGTAACCCAAAACGATTTACAGGGGCATTGGTCTGTATTTGTATTTTACCCTGCCGATTTTACCTTTGTATGCCCCACAGAGCTGGGCGATTTGGCAGACCATTATGCCGAGTTCCAAAAAGTAGGCTGTGAAATTTACTCGGTTTCTACAGACTCTCATTTTGTGCATAAAGCATGGCACGATACCTCTGATACCATTCAAAAAATCACCTATCCCATGCTGGCAGATCCCGCAGGCGTGTTGGCCCGCGAGTTCGACGTGCTGGTAGAAAAAGACTGGCAGGCACTGCGCGGCAGCTTTGTAATTAACCCCGAGGGGGTAATTGTGGCTTACGAAGTGCACGATATGGGCATTGGCCGTAACTCCGAAGAGCTTTTGCGCAAGGTACAGGCAGCACAGTTTGTGGCAGAGCATGGAGACCAAGTTTGCCCCGCAAAGTGGAAGCCGGGCGAAGAAACCCTTAAACCCAGCTTTGGATTGGTGGGTAAAATATAAATTATGCCGCAAAAATATGACCTTATCATTATTGGGTCGGGTCCGGCAGGCGCAAGCGCAGCTATTTATGCGGGCCGCGCCAAGCTAAAAACACTGATGCTGGACTCGGGCCAGTCGGGCGGGCAAATCCGCATCACCTCCGAAGTGGTAAACTACCCCGGCATCCTCAACATATCGGGTGCCCAGCTAAGCGACAATATGGTGCAGCAGGCCAAAAGCTTTGGGGTAGAGGTTCTTTCTGCCGAGGTGCTGGATGTCGATTTTACCCAACCCTTAAAAAAGATAGAAACCAGTGCCGGAACCTTTGAAAGTGTGGGCGTAATTGTAGCCACCGGCGCACGCCCCCGCAGCCTTGGCTTTGAGGGCGAAGATACTTTTCGCGGCCACGGCGTAGGGTACTGTGCCACCTGTGACGGAGAGTTTTTTACCGGGATGGACGTGTTTGTGGTTGGCGGCGGTTTTGCCGCAGCCGAAGAAGCCATTTTTTTAACACGCTATGCCCGTAAAGTTTACTCTATTGTGCGGGAAGATTGGTTTACCTGTTCTCAAACCATTGGCGAAGAAGTTCTTGCACATCCCGGTATAGAAGTACATTTTAACACCGAGGTGGGTTCTCTTACCGGCGATGCAGTGCCCCGCAAAATTGATTTTGTAAACAACAAAACCAACCAAACCTGGAGCCATACCCCCGAAGGGGAAAACGCAACCTTTGGCGTGTTTGTGTTTGTGGGCTACCAGCCCCAAAGCCAGCTTTTGCAGGGCAAACTAAGTTTAAACGAGCAGGGCTATATTCCCACCGATGATAAACTGCAAACCAACCAGCCCGGCGTGTACGCCGCGGGCGATATTCGCCCCAAAGAACTGCGCCAACTGGTAACCGCCGTTTCGGATGGGGCCATTGCCTCTACCAATGCCGAAAAATACATAAAAGAAACCCGGCAAAAACATAGTATTCAAATTGAATCTGCCCAGCCCGCCGTGTCGGAAGCCGCCGCTACGGTGCAAAGCTTTATTGACGCAGACCTTGCCGGACAGCTAAAACCGGTACTGCAAAAATTTGAAAAGCCGGTAACACTGGTCGCTGTGCTTAACCCAGACGAAGCCTTTTCGGCAGAGTTGCATGCGTTTTTAACCGATTTTGCCGCCCTCAGTGACAAAGTAAACTTAAAAATAAGCTATGCGCCCGATACTTCGGCTCTGCCTCAGGGTGTAAAGGCAGATTTATTGCCAATGGTAGCCATTTTAAATACCGAAGGAAAAGACAGCGGCATCCATTATCACGCTGTTCCCTCCGGGCACGAGTTCGATTCGTTTATTTTGGCGCTGTACAATACCGCCGGGCCGGGCCAAGCTCTGCCGGAGGCCACACTGCAAAGGGTACAGGCACTTTCCAAACCCATCCATGTGCAGGTTGGCATGTCTTTAAGCTGTACCATGTGTCCCACTGTGGTGCAGGGCATGCAGCAGATTGTGCAGCACAACCCCGCTATTACGCTGGATATTATCGATGTTTCTAAATTTCCTAATTTTAAAAACAAACATAATATTATGAGCGTGCCTGCCATTGTTATCAACCAAGACAAACTATTGTTTGGCAAAAAAGACGTTGACGAATTGATAACAGAGCTGCAGGCCATTTAACCAAACCTTCTTACCTTTTCACTCTTTTTCATATTGTGGTTAGAACATGTTTAAAATAAAACCCCCATTCTGCCTTTGCCTTATGGCTTTTGCAAAATGGGGATTTTATTTATATTGCTTTATAAAGGCTACCATTTGCAAAAATCTTTTTCTTAGGCCAGTTCCATCAGCCGCACTAAAATGGCGTTTTCTACCAAAAGGCCCTGCGGGGTAAGTGCCCATGCATCGCCCACCTTTTGCGCAAGGCCTTGCTTTTCGCAATCGGTTAAAAGCTTTATTTGCTCACCTGTAAGCGTTACACCAAACCTTTTTTGCAGCAAATGGGGGGAGAGCCCCTCTGCGAGGCGCAGGCGCAGCATAATATAATCCTCTGCTTCCACTATGCCTTCCTGCTGTGGCTTTACCTCGCCCGCAATATACGCCTGTAAATTGTGAGAAAATGAAAACCGCTTGCCTCCCATGCAAGAGTGGGCCGAGGGGCCAAGACCCAAATAATCGTTGCAGTTCCAATACAGCATGTTATGTTTTCCCTCGTAACCCGGCTTTGCAAAGTTGGATATTTCGTACTGGCGGTATCCTGCCTTTTGCAGCTCCTGCACCGCATACAGATAAAATTCTGCCGTTTGCTCCTCCTCCGGCAGCCCTTTAGGGGGATTTTTGCCAAAGGAGGTGCCTGGCTCTATTTTTAAAATATAGGCCGATATATGGTTGGCACCGCCCTGCTGTATAAGGGCAAGCGTTTCGTCAAATTCTGCGTTGCTATACTGCGGCAGCGCCAGCATAATATCCCCGCATACCGACGCAAACCCGGCAAGGCGCGCATTGGCTAACGCTTCACGCGCCTGCTCGGCAGTGTGCAGCCGCCCCAGCCTCCGTAAAGAATCTTCCCGTGCGGTTTGCACCCCTACCGAAAGCCGGTTTACCCCCGCCTGCCGCCAACCCGCAAGCACCTTTGGGGCTGCCAGCTCGGGGTTTGTTTCCAATGTTATCTCGGCGTTTTGCAGGGGGCGCACCGCTTGCAGTATTTGGGCTACCTGCTCGGGGCTTAACAGCCCGGGTGTACCACCGCCAAAATACACAGTTTGCGGCTGCACTGTACTGCCATCCGCCTCTTTTGGGGCATAGGCGGCAAAATCCCGCAGCAGGGCCTCTACATACTCTTGCGGCACACCGCACGCACCCGGTTGCTGGTAAAAGTCGCAATAGCGACAATGCGCCCGGCAATAGGGTATATGGATGTACAGTCCAAACCTTTCACTTTCTAGCAATATTCTTAATCCCTCTTTCCAAAATCCATCTCTAAATATGGTATATGCGTATGTGTGGCTGGGCAATGCTGTTATGCATCCAACCAACAGCGTTGCTTCTTTTGCCCATTGCGCATGCTCAGTTCTTCTCTTCATTCATCCTTTTGGCGGGGTCTGTTTTTATCGTTTAAAAAAAGGCGGTGCCGAATGCTTGCAACAGCAACTGCTCTTGCCGAAGACAGCAAAAAACAAATACCAAAAAACAAACAAGGTATATACCCACAATATATAAGCCAAATGCTGATGATTGTACGCATGGTGAGGCGCAATCAAAAACCAAGAAAGTGGTGCCAAAAGGCTTATCAAAAAAGCATAAAACATACTCATTTGTTGCCTCATGTAACTTAAACAAATCACTTTTGCCCGGCCCAATGCAATTAACAAGATATCCACAGCAGCAATAACCACAAACATATCCAAATACGATACCCGCAAACCAAAAATAGTAAAGGCCTGCATATTTAAAAATTGAGTAATAACATTTGTGCGGGTCATTGATATGGCATTCTTACCGTTCCAGAGCATATCTTCGGGTATATCCTTGGTGTGCTTTCCAACAACATCTTTTAATACGGTACTCCATCCCGAAGGAAACACCCCTTGCAGCTTACTTATATAAAAGGCAAAGCTTAGCGCAAAAGCTGATGCTCCCCCTACTGCTGTACTTGCCAAACTAATAATTCCGTCCAATGGTCTGCTTTTTTCTTTGAA
>JBKEAM010000115.1:0-1999 GCA_047972265.1 Oscillospiraceae bacterium
CGGGCGAATTTGGGGATGATATGGGGCTGCCGGGTATGCTGTATGCCAAAGCCCCGCGTTCTAAGTATCCGCGTGCTGTGGTAAACAAAAGAGATAATTCTAAGGCAGAAGCTCATTCGGACTGTGTAAAAATTTTAACTGCCAAAGATGTACCTTACAATAAAACTGGCCATATCGTTCCCGATTGGGATGTAATGATTGCCGAGGGTGACACCACCCGCTATATTGGCGATGCGCTTGCCTTGATATGCACCAAAACGCAAGAAACGCTGGAAGAAGTACTGGGGCTTATTGAGGTGGATTATACCGAGCTAACCCCCGTAACCTGCCCAACCGATGCACTAAAGGCAGACGCACCGCTTATTCATAAAGGTGGCAACATTATGCGCAAAGAGATTTTGCGCCGCGGTGATGCAGATGCGATTATAAAGAAATCGAAGTATGTGGTAACGCGCAAATACTATACCCCTTTTAACGACCATGCTTTTATGGAACCGGAATGCGCAATAGCAATGCCCGAGGGAGAAGACGGCATACTGCTGTACAGTGGCGCGCAAAGCGTGTACGACGAAAAGCACGAAATTGCAGCCATGCTTAAAATACCCGAAGAAAAGGTACACTGCCAAAGCAAACTGGTAGGCGGTGGGTTTGGCGGCAAAGAGGACATGAGCGTACAGCACCATGCTGCTCTTATGGCGTGGTTTGTAAAAGCGCCGGTAAAGGTAAAGTTTAGTAGGCAAGACAGCCTTTGGTATCATACCAAACGCCATGCCATGGATATGGAATTTACCACGGCGTGCGACGAAGAGGGCAACCTTCCCGCCATGAAAGCAAGATTGCTGGCCGATACAGGGGCCTATGCAAGCCTTGGCGGCCCTGTATTGCAGCGGGCATGCACCCATGCGGCAGGCCCTTACAACTATCAAAACGTAGATATTTTGGGCATGAGCATATACACCAACAACGTTGTGGCGGGTGCTTACCGTGGTTTTGGTGTTACACAAAGCTGCTTTGCAACCGAAAATAACCTAAACCTGCTGGCCGAGATGGTGGGCATTTCCCCCTGGGAAATACGCTATAAAAATGCAATTCGCCCCGGGCAGGAACTGCCCAACGGTCAACTTGCAGACGAAAACTGCGCCATGGCAGAATGCCTAGAAGCCGTAAAAGAAGTGTACGAAAGCAACCCCTACGCCGGGATTGCCTGTGCCTTTAAAAACAGCGGCAAAGGCATTGGTATACAGGATACAGGCCGTGTACTGCTAAGCATACAAAACGGCATTGTCCATATCCGCACAAGCGCCGCCTGCATGGGGCAGGGGATTGCCACCGTGTGCACGCAAATGGTTTGCGAAATGGCCGGCATAGACCCGGGCAAAACCTACCACGAGCGCCCCGATACTGAGCGTACGCCCGACAGCGGCACCAGTACGGCAAGCAGGCAAACGGTAATGACGGGTGAAGCAGCCCGCCGCGCAGGCGAAAAACTGGCAGAAGCGCTTAAAACCGTAAACGGCCTTGAGGATTTGGAAGGGCAGGAATTTTATGGCGAATATGTGCCCATTACAGACCCAATGGGTGCCGATAAAAAGAACCCTGTCAGCCACATCAGCTACAGCTTTGGTTCACAAATTGTAGTGCTAAACGAAACCGGAAAAATTGATAAGGTGGTTGCTGCTTACGATGTGGGCACCCCGGTAAACATACAAAGTGTAGAGGGGCAGATAGAGGGTGGTATTGTAATGTGCTTAGGGTTTGCCCTAACCGAGGATTTCCCCACAGAGGGGGGCTACCCAAAAGTAAAGTTTGGCACACTGGGGTTAATGCGCGCGCCCGATGCGCCCCCCATTGAAGTAAAACTGATACAGGCACAGGGAGAGAAGTTGCCCTATGCCATGGGTGCCAAAGGCGTTGGAGAACTTTGCCTTATCCCAACTTCCCCCGCCTGTGCGCATGCCTACTACCGGTTAGATGGTGAATTTCGTACACGGTTACCTCT
>JBKEAM010000001.1:0-24072 GCA_047972265.1 Oscillospiraceae bacterium
TACCTTAATTGTTTTGCTGGGGTCATTCACCGCATTTTCGTCATATTCGCATCGGAACAATTGAGAGGCATTTTGGTTCTGCACACCAATTATCAAGGCATTGTCTTGCATCACCGCGGCATCTGTAACTGTATTTGTATTAGAAGAATAGCTAAACGCTGCCGCCGAAAACAGTTCGGTTGCCTCTTTGCCCTCTTCCATCTTATACATAGCATTTTTATTGCCAAGGTAAAGTGTTCCGTTTTCGCCCGCAAGCATAACCCAATCATAAATAAAGCCATCGGCAGATTGCTCGACAGGTGCTTTTGCAGAATAGTCTTTTACTGCGCTACCATCGGCAATATTATATGCAGTTATTTGGCCCTCATAATTTAGCATGTATAGCCGTTCTGCATCGCTTGTGGTTGCTAGTATGCCATCAGCAGAAAGTTCTGCCAATTGATTGCCCTGTTCGTCCAGCAGCAAAGATTTTTGGTAAAATCCCCCACCGTTTGTAAAAATGTTGTTTTTAGACTCTTCTGCATTATCTTCTGCCGGTTCCTCACCGGTTTGTTCTTCTTCGCCCAATTGCTGCATACTGTCTCCACCGCTAAAATCAATGTGGATACGGTCTTGCTGCAATATTTTAAATGTAGAAATATATACATAATCGGTTTCTTTTACTGTGTCCTCAAACTCCGAAATGCTAAATGGCTCTACCGTACCATCTGCCATCACTTTTGCAAACGAAACTTTACCAATGCCCTGTTCGTTTACTTCTTCTTGTATTACTGCAAGCAGGCTGCCATCTGCAAACATGGCAAGGTTTGTTGTATTTGCCAGCTCTGGGTTTGCTGTACCGGGGCCTTCACTCTCTTGCCAAGAGTTACCGTCGTCTTGCGAGTCAAATCGCTGCAATAGCCCCTCTGTAAACACAGTTATTTTATTTTCGCCCGGGTACAGTGTAAAAAGTGTACCTTCACTGTTTACAGGCGGTGTAATCTCTTTTTCAACATACTTTCCTTTTGTTATTTCTCCGTTTAAGCCAGAAGCTTCTGTTCCATTGCCGCATGCCACCAAAAACAGCACACTGGCAACCAGCAAAATGCAAAACATTTGTTTAAGCTTTTTCATCAATTGTATTGTCCTCTCCTGTGTTTTCTTTTAAAAATCACGCATATAAGCCACGCAAACAATTTTACCTATCAACATCTAAAAAAAACCTTGAAGATTTCTTCAAGGTAGATTTAAGGTAGTATATGATACTTTATATATGTTTATACCATGCCTTTTTTGCGGGTATGGTATAATTGTTTCATCTAAAACCAACCACAATTACAAAATGGCTTGCAAATAAAGCCGGAGGATAAAATGCGCCTGCTAATGGTAGAGGACGATAGAAATTTAAGCGATGCCGTTGCAATGCAACTGCGCAAAGCGGGATACGAGGTTGACACCTGCTTTGATGGCGAAGAGGGACTTTTTTACATTCAGCAATCGGTATACGATTTAATTTTACTAGATAGGATGCTGCCCCAACTGGATGGTGTTGCACTGCTTGCCAAAATACGCAGCATGGGAAATTCTACCCCTGTATTAATGCTTACCGCGCTTGGCGGCATTAAAGACCGTGTTGAGGGGCTGGATGCCGGTGCCGATGATTACCTTGCAAAACCCTTTGACATTAGAGAACTGCTAGCGCGTGTACGTGCCCTTACACGCAGGCCTACTGCCATTATGGCTGCCGAAGACCTGCAATATGGGGATTTGTTGCTAGATCCTCTTGCACTGCTGTTACAGGGGGAAAAAGGCAGATGCACACTTTCTAAAAAAGAGGCCGAACTTTTGGGGTTTTTAATCAAAAGCAATGGGCAAACTCTTTCGCGTACACTTTTATTTGGGCGGGTATGGGGTCCCGATGCCGATGTTGAGGAAGCAAGCCTTGATACCTATGCCCACTTTGTACGGCGCAGGCTTTCTGCCGTAAGCAAACGCGTTACCCTTGTAACTGTGCGTGGGGTTGGCTATCGCCTGCAAGACAACGCTTTAAAATAGATTTTTGTTATTTGATATGTTTTGGAGGCTTTGATGCTTAAAAAATTGAGGATTCGTCTTACCATCATATTTACCTCGTTGCTGGGCGTAATGCTTGTGGCCGCCCTGGTTGTATTAATGTTGTTTTCTTTAGATGATATTACTTATAAATACAGCCTACAGTTTTCTTTTGCCGAAGCAGACATTATTAATTATGCCTCCACGCTTACCAAAAACACCTCTGCAAACACTGCTTTTATAAAAAAGTTAGAGGAACATTATTCTGTTTTGATTTTAACAGAGGCAGATGACGAGCCCTTGCAGTACACACACAGTATAACAGTGAGAACCGAATTAGATGAACTAATGAAAAAAGCCAAAGACAAAGGCATACAATATAATTTTGAAATTGGATCTCTTACTGCCGAATTTGTAAGCGATGCTTACTATGGCTCTCAGTTAATTGTTGTAGATGGCGGACAGGATTACTTGGACACAGAAGAAGGCACTACCTCCTCAACTGGTTCTGTAGGGATTGTGCAGGGCGCCCTTGTACTGGATGAAAACGGCTATATTTTTGCCGATGATATTTTTCTTAGCGCCACTTACGGTGAGGCTGTTGCCGACACAGGCTATGTCCAAACCCTACAGGGAAATCAAGGGGATTCTTACAGAATTTCCAGTTGGAACTTCAATTTTGGAACCGAAGACGAACCCTCTGATATTCTTTTTGTTTTATTACAAGATACCCGCGCCGAAAGCCAAGAAAAAATTGCCGCAATACTTATTTTTATCTTTATTTTTTTAGCGGGGCTTTCTATTTTGGCCTTTATCTCGTGGATGCTGGCAAAAACAGTAATAAAGCCCACCGAAAAAGGCTTGCAGCAGCAAACAGAGTTTGTAGCAGCGGCAAGCCACGAACTGCGCAGCCCACTGGCCGTGGTGCGCAGCAGCCTTTCTGCTGCAAAAACAGCCGATGACGCATTGGAAGCAGATAAATACTACCAAATGGCAGACAGTGAAACCGAACGAATGGCGCGTTTGATTGATGATCTTTTGCTTTTGGCCGGTGGAGATTCCGGCACATGGAAGCTATGCTCTGAAGAAGTTGATTTAGACACTCTGCTAATAGAAGCGTCTGAACAGCTCTTCCCCATTGCGCGGCGAAACGATGTTACATTAAAACTAGAATTGCCCGATGTACCCCTGGGTAGCCTGCGTGGAGACGAAGACCGGCTGCATCAAATACTGGTTGTGCTTATAGATAATGCGTTGCAATATTCGCCAAAAAATTCCAACGTAATTTTACGTGCCGATAAGCATAAAAACAAAGCAATTATTGATATTGTAGACCACGGAAAAGGAATACCGGATAACGAAAAAGACCGCGTTTTCGATCGGTTCTATCGTTCTGACAGCAGCCGCACAGACAAAAGCCATTTTGGGCTGGGTTTATCGGTAGCAAAAGAACTTGCAGAACTGCACGAAGGCCAATTGACAGTGCACGATACCAAGGGCGGCGGTGCCACCTTTAGGCTTATACTCCCCTTAGAATAGCCCTATACTATGGTCTGCATACAGCTTTTTGCCGTTTGAGTGTTGCATTTATTTGTATGCGGATTATAATAATAAACAGCCGATGTAGTTTATACACTGGCACACCGCAGCCAAATGCCGCGGTTTTATTTTGTTTACAAGGATGATTGTATGAGCCAAACCAATTGCAACCAAATTTTACAGCTTGCCTCTTACGCAGGCAAGATTATGCTGGAAAATGGCGGAGAAATTTACAGGGTAGAACAGGTGGTACAGCATATATGCAGTGCCTACGGCATTGCCGAATGTGATTGTTATGCTACGCCAACTGCCATTATAGTATCTGCCGAAGGGCTTGGAGATGCTTGCAGCGCCCGCGTGCGCCGTATTTCTTCCCGCGTAGTAAATTTGCAAAAAGTAGACAAAATAAATACATTTTCTCGCAATCTTGTTTCCGGCCCTCTTACCCCAGATGACGCAAAAAAAGAGCTGGACAATATCAATGCCTCGCCCTCATATTCCCTTCTTATTATGATGTTGGCATCAGGCGCCGGCACTGCCAGTTTTACCTTTATTTTTAGTGGTGGATTTTACGAGATTTTATTGGCATTTTTTGTTGGTGCATTGGTTCGTTTTTCTGTTTATTTTTTAATAAAACAGTCTTTTGGAGATTTTTTTACCAACCTGATTGCTGGCGCAATGTGCAGTATTTTTAGCTGGTTGGCCTGCCTTACCGGCCTTACCTCGCAGTTATCGTTGCTTACCAGTTCTGCACTAATGCTGCTTACCCCCGGTATGATTTTTACCAATGCGCTGCGTGATATGGGCACCGGCGATTTGGTTGCCGGCATTAGCCGCATTATAGAAACCTTGTGCATTACAGCCGCGCTAGCCTGCGGCAGCTTTTTATTATACCTTCCTCTTTCTATTTTAAGAGGTGTTATATGAATTTACTTTTTAATATCATTGCAGGCATTATTGCTTCTGCTGCTTTTTCTATATTGTTTCAAACGCGCGGAGTTAATATTTTAATTGCCGCATTAAATGGCGGCATAGGGTATTTGGTTTATCTTTTATTGGATTTTTTTGGTTTATTTTACGCCATATTATTTGCCAGCATGGCTATTATGATATATGCCGAAATTTTTGCGCGGGTACGAAAGGCTCCGGTTACCATATTTTTGGTACCTGCACTTATCCCCATTGTACCCGGTGGCGATTTGTATAACGGCATGACAAACCTTGTAGCCGGTTTACCGGGCAACTCTATGTCACTTTTATATTCAGCCTTTTATAAAACCGCCGCAATTGCTTTGGGCATTATACTGGTTTCTTCTGTAGTGTCCCGCATTACCAGAAAAAGCAAAAGCTAAGTTCTCACTTTATATTACTTACAACTGTTTCACCATCAATTACTATTTTTATAAATGCATATAAAAAAGCAGGGCAAATGCCCTGCTTTTTGCTTTATACTAATTAAAAACTTCGTCCGCCGCCGCTAAAGCCGCCGCCGCTGGATCCGCCACCGCCGCCAAACGAACCGCCGCCAGATGACGAGTGGGTGCTTCCGCCCCCAAACCCTCCGGAACTGCCTGTATCTTTAGGCAATGCCCTACGGCTGGTAAATGTGCTAACAAAGCGGTCTTCTCTGCGGGCCAATTGTATGCCCTGAGGCATATAGGTTTGCGCAGGCGGGGCTTTGGGCAGGCTGCCCTTGTGCCGCCAAAACATAATGCCTACTATTGCGGCCGAAAGCCCAATGCCCACAACCGCGGCAATACTAATAAGCTCGGTACTTACCCTAAAACCAGGCGCGCGCATTTGGCCTTCTATCTGGTTATAAACCAACGTTAAAAACCAATCGCTTGCACTGTAGGGGCCATCTTCGGCAAGGCTTGTTAATACACTATCAACAATGCTTTGCACTTCATAATCAGATACATAATCTAAAACACGGCCTGTGTCTGAAAAATGGACAGACCACTTGTTGTTGCCTGCCGGAAGAATCAACAACAAAACACCGCTGCGCTTAGAGTCTATGCCAAAACCATTGTCCCAGTAAAAATCATCCGCAAAATCCTGCATGGTTTTGCCGCCTGTACCGTTTACCGTTACAATTACAAAATCGGCCCCGGTATCGGCAGTGTAGCCTGCAATTTTTTGGGTAAGCGCGTCTTTTTCATTTTCGTTAAAAAGGCTTGCAAAGTCGTGTACCTTTACATCTGTAGAAATAACGGTTCCTTCGGGTATACCCGGTGCCTGTTCAAGCAGGCCTCTTTCCCGTACAAGGTCTCCCGCTGCAACTAAAAATGCCGCTGCGCCCGTGTAATAATCGGTGCCGCCGGTAGAGCCCACGCCATCTACAAAAGCATCCAGCAACAGGTTGGTATCCGCATCCGAAAGATAGTTGCCATCCAGCGTGTACGCTGCCACCTCAACTTTACGGTCCAGCGTATCTATCATTAGCAAAATACCGTTGTTGTTTTCTCCCGCGCCAATGTCATTTTCTACGTAAAAACGGCGGGTGTAATCTGTGGAAGAATAACCGTTTCTATCAGTGGTTGTAAGAACAACAAAGTCCATCGATAGTTCTTGCACAAGCGCCTGCGCCTGCTGGTTTAAGGTAGCAGCTTCTTCTTCCGAAAAGGCTCCCGCGTAGTCATACACTTTTTCCAGTGTCGCTTCTTGCTCGGGCATCGTTGACGAAGCAAAAACTGGTTGTGCGCCCATAGCGCATAGTAAAAGCAGTGCAAATCCGGTGCATAGCAGTTTGCTGCCCCATCCAAGGATTTTACTTTTAATCATAAGAAAAATCCTCCGATGAGAAAGGTAATTAACCCTATAAGGCCTGCAAAACCGCCAAACCAAGCCAATATACGGCCCCAGCTAAATGGCAGCTTGCCCACCATTCTTCCGCTTTGCCCGTTCATGGCAAAAGTGTACACTTTGTTTTTAAACTTTGTTTGCAGCAGCCAAATTGGCAGCATTACATACATGGTTTGGTAATCTTGTATTGTATGGGTATTAACGGCCACACTGGTAGAAGAATACCCTGTTACGGTTGCGCGCATCCCCTGCTCTACCGCCGTATTGGCACGCACCCTAAAGCGCTGCTGGCAAGTAGCGGCATCCACGTCAAAACTTTCTGCAAAATGGCCAGACAGATACTGCATGGCAAACTCTTCCAGCAAGCTGTTGTCAAAGGGCTCCAGCCCTTCCATCAGCTTATCTTCCATGCGGGAAGAAGCATCTTGCGGAACCATGCGAAAAGGAAAAGTACCCGCACGCTCTATTTGATATGTGTCGGTTTTTGTGTACTCGTAGGTAGAGTCTCTCCAAATAGAAATATTGCGCCCCGTGCCACTTAACTGTGCATGATAATCGGCGCTAAAAAGCCAATAAGGCACGTATAGGCCGCGCACCTCGCCTTTTTTTGCTATATCCCTAAAAAAGCGGGGCAGCAACGGCTTACCCTTGCAAAGCTTTAAAAGTGCCTCTTCGGCCTTATCTTTTGTAAGCTTAAACGGAATAATTTTTGCAGGGCGATACTCTCCCGAAAGATTTTTTGCAATAATGGTAGGGTTATGGCAAAACACGCAAAATGTAGCCGCTGTTTGCTTATCTGCCAGTACAGACCCCCCGCAGCTGGGGCAGGTATAGGTTACCGCCTCTTCTTCTTTAAAAGTATCGGGCGCCCAACGAGGAACGGCAGCCTCGGCCTCTTGGGCCTCGGCTGCACCTTCCTGCTGGCTAAATTTTTCTATTTCTTCCTTGGGAAAAGTAGAGTTACAAAAATGGCATTCCCATTTTTGCGATTCTATGCCAAACACCAGAGGAGCGGAACAATTGGGACATTTATAGTTTATAACCGCATCCATTAATAAATTACTCCTTCATGGGTTATAAAAACTGTTGTTTTTATAACTTGTGCCCGCATTTCTGGCAAAATTTTGCACCTGCTGTTATTTGAGATCCACATTCGGGACAAAAACCGCTTTGGGGACGTTTGTGCCCGCAAGATGCACAGAAATTACCGGTTGCATCCGCATTGCATTCGGGGCATTTCCAGCTGTCATCCTGTGTTTTTTGTGCTGCCTGCTGCTGTGCTGCAGCCTGGTTGCTGGCCGAAGCCGCGCCAACAAAGCTGCCGCCGCCCTGCATGCCCATGTTCATGCCGATAAACGCATTGCCTGCTCCACCGGGGTTGCTGCCGGCGGCTTCCATACCGCGCGCCACAGACCCCTGTACATATCCCTCGCGAATGGTGGGGTCTTGCAGCATAGCGCCCTTATTGCGCATATTAATAAGCTCTTTAGAGGTATCATCATATGTAATGGCATTAATGCCTACAGACTCAATCTCAATACCACGGCGCTGGCTCCAGTCTTCGTCCAAACGGTCTCCCATCAATTTGGCCAGTTCAAGGTTTTTGGCACCAACATGAGAGATTTGAACGCCATCTACCGACATTTGACCAATGGAAGCCTGAAATGCACCCAAAAACTCCGAAAGGAAAGATTGCTGCAAATCTTTAGAGGTAAAGCGGCCGCCTGCGCGTGCACCTACCTCGCCAAAAAATTGCAGGGGGTTACTGATGCGTACCGAGAAGAAACCATTGGCGCGCAGGTAAAGCTCTGCATTATAAAAAGAATCAAAATAGTTAAGCGGGCTTTGTGTGCCAAACGGAATATCACGAACTTCGGACATGTTTAAAAAGTAAACCTGCATTTTAGTAGGTGTAACGCCGCCAAAACCAAAACGGGCAAATGCTTCTTTTAATGCATCGCCAAACTGGCCGTTAAACATAGAGGGTGCAGAACCTGTTTGCACAATAAAATAGCCCGGCTCGGCCGAATAGTCTACTATTTTGCCGCCATCCGTCAAAATCATAAACTGCTTTTCTGCCACATGAATAACAGAGCCGTCCGAGATATAATCCTCTGTTCCCTTTTTATTCGAATTGCGTTTATCATCCGCACGAACAGCCGCTGACGGAGCCATCAGGGTGGCAGAATCCATATTATCGGCCTCTAGGACCTCTTTCCACTGGTCTGCCAAAGAACCGCCAATTGTACTAATTGCTGCTTTAATAATTCCCAATTTTTTCCATCCTTTCATCGCGCCACATTTGGGCGCGCTTTTTTGTTTTATTTTTAAGTCTGTAAATATAACCTGCCAAAAGACAAGTTGATTTATTATAGCATATGCAGCGGTTACTTTGCATTAAAATTAGCTTTAAATAGCAAAAAACCCGCAAAAAATGCGGGTTTTTATTTTTCAAAATCACTCTTTAATTTCTACAAAGGCCTGCTCTGGTGCGCCGCATTTGGGGCACTTGGGGGGCGGGGTTTCTCCCTCGTGGATATAGCCGCAAACTTTACATTTCCATTTTTTCATTTCAGCTTCTCCTTTCTTTAAAACCTTCCCTGCTTCTAGTATATCCCTGCTTTGCCCTACAAGCAAGTATATGCATAACTTTAAATTGTACATTTGCATAAAATTTACCACTGTTTCGCAAAAAGCTTTGCTTATTTGGTATAAGCTATACTTGCATTGGCCTTGTTAATTGGTTAAAATGAACTTGTAATTAAATACCCTCCCGGTATTGTTATTTGTTGCTTTATAACCCGGGCGCATGGAGGATACAATGCAGCGATTCGCCACATTAAAAGCGGACCCCGAAATTTACAGCTTTATTAAAGGCACAAATTACGATTGCCAAAAGTTTTTGGGCTCCCGTTTATGTATTTTTGGAGAACAGCCGGGCGCTTTGTTTCGGGTGTGGGCTCCCCGCGCAAAAGCTGTAAGCGTTGTAGGTGAGTTCAACCGCTGGACCCCAGGGGCACATCCCATGAAAAATGTTGCCAAAACAGGTGTTTGGCAGTGTTTTATCCCGGGCGTAGAGCAGTTTGACTCTTACAAATACTGCATTACCACCCCACAGGATGATCTTGTTTTCAAGTCTGATCCATATGCATTACATGCAGAAACCCGCCCCTCCAATGCCAGCAAAATATACAATCCAGATGGATACGAGTGGGATGATGCGCGGTGGGAGCGCAGGAAGCTGCGCACAAACGCCATTCATTCTGCTATGAATATTTACGAAATGCATGCCGGAAGCTGGAAAGTTTACCCCGACGGTAACCCTTACAACTATAAAGATTTAGCCGCCGAGCTAATCCCCTATTTAAAAGAGATGGGCTATACCCATGTAGAGTTGATGCCCCTTACTGAATACCCCTTTGACGGAAGCTGGGGTTACCAGTGCACAGGTTATTTTGCACCCACCAGCCGGTATGGCACCCCGCACGACTTTATGAGCTTTGTAGACCAATGCCACCAAGAAAATATTGGCGTTATTATGGACTGGGTTCCGGCACACTTCCCCAAAGATGAGTTTGGCCTGTACCGTTTTGACGGCACCAACTGCTACGAAGACCAAAACCCTCTGCGCGCCGAACATAAAGAATGGGGCACCATGGTGTTTGACTATGGCCGCCCAGAAGTACAGTGCTTTTTGATTTCCAGCGCATTGTTTTGGCTTAACACCTACCATATAGACGGCCTGCGTGCCGATGCCGTGGCAAGCATGCTGTATTTAGACTACAACCGCAACGAGGGAGAATGGGAGCCCAACACCAAGGGTGGAAACGAAAACCTGGAAGCGGTAGACCTGATAAAAAAATTAAACACAGCTGTGTTTAAGCGGCATCCCGGCTCTATAATGGTGGCCGAAGAATCCACAGCATGGCCCCTTGTTTCGGCCCCTGTGCACAGCGGCGGGCTTGGTTTTAATTTTAAGTGGAACATGGGCTGGATGAACGATATGCTGGACTATATGCAAACCGACCCATTGTTTAGGGCCGGGTCTCACAAAAAACTCACCTTTAGCTTTTTTTACGCTTTTAGCGAAAACTACATATTGCCCATAAGCCACGATGAGGTGGTGCATGGTAAGCACAGTATGATAGAAAAAATGCCCGGAGAGTACGAGGATAAAATTGCCGAATTACGGGCTTTTTACGGCTATATGGTTGCGCACCCCGGCAAAAAACTGCTGTTTATGGGGCAGGAGTTTGGACATTTTCAAGAATGGAGCGAAGCCCGCGGGCTTGACTGGAACCTGCTTGAATACGAAACGCATAAGCAAATGCAATTGTGGTCTAAAAATTTAAATCATTTTTATCTGCAAAACGCGGCCCTTTGGGAAAGAGATTATAGCTGGGAAGGCTTTCAGTGGATTGTACCGGATGATTCTTCTCAAAACATAATTGTTTTTGTTCGCAAAGACACCAAAGGAAATGCACTTATTGCATGTTGTAACTTTGCCCCTGTATTGCGCAAAGGCTATTGCTTTGGCGTACCCCAAGAGGGATTGTATGAAGAGGTACTTTCCAGCGACAGTACTTTGTTTGGCGGCACCGGGCTAAAAAATGAGCCGGTACAAAGCAAAAAAGTTGAAATGCACGGCTTTGAACAAAGCATTTGTGTTGATATTCCCCCACTTTGCGCATTGTTTTTCCGTGTACCTGCACCACCCGCAGAAGAAAAGCGCGCCATGCCCCCTATCCCCAAAAAGAAACCCCGTTCCACCACTGCAAAATCTGCACTTTAACTGCTTTTTCGTATCAAGAAAAAAGATAAAGGGGTTGCTGTCATGAAAGAATGCGTTGCAATGCTGCTGGCAGGAGGGCAAGGTTCTCGTTTATACACCTTAACCCGCAAGCTGGCCAAACCTGCCGTTCCCTTTGGCGGCAAGTACCGAATTATCGATTTTCCTCTGTCCAACTGTGTAAACTCTGGCATTGATACGGTTGGCATACTTACCCAGTACCAGCCACTGGTGCTAAACGATTATATTGGCAACGGCCAACCATGGGATTTAGACCGTTTGTACGGCGGAGTACATGTTTTGCCCCCCTACCAAAAATCTTCCGGCAGCGATTGGTACAAGGGTACCGCCAATGCCATTTATCAAAATATTAACTTTATAGAGCGTTACAACCCGCAATATGTGCTTATCCTTTCGGGAGACCATATCTATCGTATGGACTATGCCAAAATGCTGGAAGCACATAAGCAAACAAAGGCAGACTGCACCATTGCTGTTTTGGATGTGCCAGCGGAGGAAACCAACCGCTTTGGCATTATGACCACCGATGCCCGCGGGCGGGTGACAAAGTTTGAAGAAAAGCCAAAGCAAACCGATTCCACCTTGGCATCCATGGGCATTTATATTTTTACATGGGAAAAACTGCGCCATTATTTAACGATGGACGAAGGGGATAAAACCTCTGATAACGATTTTGGCAAAAACATTATTCCCCGTATGCTGGAAGAACGCCAGCGCATGATGGCCTATCCCTTTGAGGGATATTGGAAAGATGTTGGCACCATAGACAGCCTTTGGGAAGCCAACATGGACCTTTTAGACCCAAATGTTCCGCTGGATGTTTGGGACTCTAAATGGCGCATTTACTCCCGTACCTCGGGGCGGCCGCCGCATTATATTGGCCCCGGTGCCGTTGTAGAAAACTCGATGGTTACAGAGGGCTGCGTGGTGGATGGAATGCTCGAATCTGCGGTGCTTTTCTCTAACGTACAGGTAGGGCATGGGGCTGTTGTGCGGGATTCTATCATAATGCCAGGCGCTGTAATAGAGGATGGCGCCATTGTAAACTATGCCATTATTGCCGAAAACTCGGTTATAAAAAAAGGCGCTGTAGTTGGTGCAAGACCAGAGCATATGGATGACGTTGCCAAATGGGGCGTGGCTGTGGTGGGAGAAAACATTGTAATAGGTGAAAACTCCCGCGTTTCTCCAAAAGCCATGGTAGAAGAAGACGTGAAGGATGGTGGTTTGGCATGACAAAAAATGATGCAATGGGCATTATATTTGCCAATATGCACGACCAAAACCTGCCGCAAATAACTGCCAATCGCAGTATGGCCTCGGTGCCCTTTGCGGGGCGCTACCGCCTTATAGATTTTGTGCTTTCGGATATGGCAAACGCCGGTATTCATAATATTGGCGTAGTGGTACGGCAAAACTATCAAAGCCTGATGGATCACCTTGGCAATGGGCGCGAGTGGGATCTTTCGCGCAAGCGTGGCGGTTTGGTTATTTTCCCTCCATTTGGGCGGGTTGCCGATAAAATTTATCAAAACAGGATAGAATCCTTATATAACGTAATGAGCTACCTAACCTACTGTAAAGAAGAATTGGTGGTTATGAGCGACTGCGACGTGGTACGCGGCATCGATTTTACCGAGCTGATTGCAAAACACCGTGCCGCCAATGCCGATGTAACAGTTGTATACGAGCGCTCCCCCATACCCGAAGGGCTTTTGGAAGACAATACCACCTACACCCTTGGCGAAGATGGTTTTGTTACCGAAATACGCAACAACGATTACCAAAACGGCAACCAAAACCTTTCTATGTCTACCTATGTAATTGGGCGTGAGCTTTTAATACGCTTAATACGTGATGCAATGGTGCGGGGTTTAATGCTGTTTGAAAAAGATATTTTGTCCCGCAGCCTTAAAGCCTTGCGTGTATTTGCTTACCGCTACACAGGGTACCGTGCCCGCATTTGCGATATGCGCACCTATTATCACGAAAATCTTCGTTTAATAAAAAAAGAAAACCTTGCTGCCCTTTTTCCCGAGGAACTGCCCGTATACACCAAAGTGCGTGACGGTGCGCCTGTGCGGTATGCCATAGGCTCTAAGGTAACCAACAGTATTGTAGCCGATGGTTGCATTATTGAGGGCGAATTGGACAACTGCGTATTGTTTAGAGAGGTACGGGTGGCAAAAGGCGCTGTGCTAAAAAACTGCATTATTATGCAGGGGGCCGAAATACAGTCTGGCGCGCGCCTCGAAAACGTTGTAACTGATAAGAATGTTGTAATTGGTATGAATAAAGAATTGTGCGGCGATAAAAATTTTCCAGTTTTTATTCAAAAAAATGTACGGGTAGAATAGAGCATGTGTAACCTGCCAGAAAGTATTTGCTACTCAGGAGGTACAGTAAATGAATATATTGTTTGCCGCAAGTGAATCGTATCCGTTTTTTGCATCGGGTGGGCTTGGGGATGTTATTGGCAGCCTGCCTACGGCGCTGCGCCGCCGCAAGGTATCTGTGCGTGTGGTACTTCCCCTTTATTCCGACATGAAGCCTGAATGGCGGGCAAAATTAAAATATATTACAAACTTTACTGTCCCGGTGGGCTGGCGCAACCAGTATTGCGGCCTTTTTGAAATGAGCCGTGACGGTGTCACCTATTATTTTTTAGATAACGAGTATTATTTTAAACGCAATGGCCTATATGGTTTTTACGATGATGGCGAGCGCTTTGCATTTTTTGCCCGCGCCTTGCTAGAATGCCTGCTGCATATAGATTATGTGCCAGACATCATCCATTGCCACGACTGGCAAACCGGCTTGGTACCTGTTTATCTTAATTTATATTACCGTCACATCCCTAAATTTTCTTCTATCAAAAGCATATTCACCATCCACAACATTCAATATCAGGGTAAATATGGGCTTGAAATACTGGAAGAGACCATTGGCATAAACCGCAAAGACGGCCACCTGATAGAGTATGATGGATGTGTAAACTTTATGAAGGGCGCTTTAGAGTGTTGTGACCAAATTAGCACGGTTTCGCCCACTTATGCCGAGGAAATTTTAGATGCGTGGTATGGGCATGGGCTGGATGATTTTTTGCGCCAGAAAAAGTACAAACTACGGGGCATAATAAACGGCATAGATACCGAAGTTTACAACCCCGCCAAAGACACCAGCATTGCAAAAAACTATGACGTCTCGGATTTCAAAGAAGGAAAAGCCGCCTGTAAAAAAGATTTGCAAGAAGCCTTTGGCCTGCCAATATCCAACGCGCCTGTTGTGGGTATGGTAAGCCGCATGGTATCTCATAAAGGATTTGATTTGGTACGCCATGTAGCCGAAACCCTGCTGGATGCCGGAATACAATTGGCTGTGCTTGGCTCTGGAGAACATACTTACGAAAGCTTTTTTGCAGAGCTTGCCGTCCGCCGCCCAGAAGCCTGCGGCGTTACCATAGGGTTTATTCCCTCTTTGGCACGTAAAATATACGCCGGCAGTGATATGTTTTTAATGCCCAGCAAATCAGAACCCTGCGGCCTTGCACAAATGGTGGCTCTGCGCTATGGCACCATACCCATTGTACGCGAAACCGGCGGCTTAAAAGATACCATTACCGATTCTGGCGATGGCAAGGGCAACGGCTTTACATTTGCAAGCTACAATGCATATGATATGCAGGGTGCCTGCCTGCGGGCTGCCGATGCGTATGCCAATACAACTGGCTGGGAAACGCTGGTGCAACGTGCATTGGAGTGTGATTTTAGCTGGGCTTCTTCTGCCCGGCAATACATTACAATGTACAACGATGTCGCTTCGCTTTGGTAAACAACTGCTTTATAACAAAAACCCCTGTTATTAATAACAGGGGTTTTACTATTGTTAAAAGGCAAACATCACATTATAGTTCTAATGATACAACACGCCCACTTGACTTATAGGGGGTATATTTTACGCCCACCATATCAAACATACGCTTGCTGGCAATGGTTTCGTCCGATTCTGCATATTTATCTGATAAATAGATAATTTCCGTAATTCCACTTTGAATAATTGCTTTTGCACATTCGTTGCAGGGAAACAGCGTAGTGTAAATTCTTGCACCGCGCACGCTACCGCCCGCCGTGTTTAAAATTGCATTTAGCTCTGCATGGCATACATACATATATTTTGTATCTAGGCGGCTGCCGCCCTCGCGGCCCCAAGGCATCGAATCGTCCATGCAACCCGTAGGCATGCCATTGTACCCCATCGAAAGTATCTTGTGATCTCTGTCTACAATACAAGCTCCCACCTGCGTGCCGCTGTCCTTAGAGCGCTGTGCGCTTAAAATGGCAATGCCCATAAAATATTCTGCCCAAGAAATATAGTCCTTCCTTTTCATTCTTCCCCTCCAGCGCAGCGGCATAGGCTTACGTTACGCCGCCTTTTATTTTTACAAATATTATATACTACACGGCCCATGCGGGCAATAGTATAGCGCTTTTCATTCTACCCTTTTTACTATTTTGTGTTTGTGGTATGATTGAGTGTAATAAATATAAGCAGATGGAAAGGATGCCACATATGGGAGATTATATTTTGGCACTGGACCAAGGAACAACCTCTAGCCGCGCTATTTTGTTTGATAAAGAGCAAAACATAGTGCACATGGCGCAACACGAATTTACCCAGCATTATCCTCAACCCGGCTGGGTAGAGCACGATCCATTAGAGATTTACGCCAGCCAAACAAGCGTTATGGCGCAGGTGCTGGCGGGCAGCGGCATCTCCCCTGCCAGTGTGGCTGCAATAGGCATTACCAACCAGCGCGAAACTACCATTGTATGGGATAAAGCCACCGGCCGCCCTATATACAACGCCATTGTATGGCAGTGCCGCCGCACAGCCGATATTTGCAAGCAACTGGAAGAAAAAGGCTATGCTGCCGATATACAAAAAAAGACTGGCCTGCGTATAGACGCGTATTTTTCTGCCACAAAAATACGCTGGATACTTGACAACGTGCCCGGTGCGCAGCAACGTGCCGAGGCGGGCGAACTTTTGTTTGGCACGGTAGATTCTTGGCTGGTGTGGAAAATGACCGACGGCAAAGTGCATATTACCGATGTAACCAATGCATCACGCACAATGCTTTATAATATACACACCTTACAATGGGACACTGATATTTGCAGATGGCTTAATATACCCCAGTGTATGTTGCCGCAGGTACGCAGCAGCAGTGAAATATACGGCCATACAAGCTACAGCGGTGTATCTATACCCATTGCCGGCATTGCCGGAGACCAACAGGCGGCCCTGTTTGGGCAAACCTGCTTTAATAAAGGCGATGTTAAAAACACCTATGGCACCGGCTGTTTTATGCTGATGAACACGGGCGAAGATGCCGTAGAAAGCAAAAACGGCTTGCTTACCACCATTGCTATTGGGCAGGGCGGCCGGGTACAGTATGCACTGGAGGGCAGCGTATTTGTGGCCGGGGCTGTTATACAATGGCTGCGTGATGAACTTGGCCTGATAAGGGACAGCGCCGACAGTGAGTTTTTTGCCTCTAAAGTAAAAGACAGCGGCGGCGTTTACCTTGTGCCCGCCTTTACAGGGCTTGGCGCGCCCTACTGGGATATGTATGCCCGCGGCACCTTAGTGGGTTTAACCCGTGGCGCAGGCCGCAATCACATAATCCGTGCCGCACTGGAAAGCATAGCCTACCAAACAAGGGATGTGTTGCAGGCCATGCAAAAAGATGCCGGCATCTCGTTTACCGAGCTGCGTGTAGACGGCGGCGCTTCTGCCAACAACTTGCTAATGCAGTTTCAGGCCGATATTACCAGCGTTACAGTGCGCCGCCCCATGATACGAGAAACCACAGCCCTTGGTGCCGCGTACCTTGCCGGGCTTGCTGTTGGCATATGGAACAGTCTTGATGATATTCGGGGACAATGGACGCTGGATAAATTATACGAGGCAAAAATGCAGCCAGAAGAGGCACAGCGCCTTTGCCGCGGTTGGAACCGTGCCATAGAACGCGCAAAGGATTGGGTGGAAGAATGAAGCTGTTAATTGCCAGTGACCTACATGGCTCTGCCCCTTATGCACAAAAACTGGCAGAGTTATATAAAGCCGAACAACCCGAAAAAATAATACTGCTGGGGGACCTACTGTACCATGGCCCCCGCAACGATTTGCCCGCAGGCTATGCACCAAAAGAGGTAATTGCAATACTAAACAGCCTTAGCAGCCATATTTTGGCAGTGCGGGGCAATTGCGAAGCCGAAGTAGACCAGATGGTACTCACCTTTCCTGTAATGGCTGATTATGCCCTTTTGTATGTAGATGGCAATACCATTTATGCCACGCATGGCCATCATGCAGGCCCTCAAAATCCCCCGGGGCTTGCTGCCCCCTATTATTTGCTTTGCGGGCACACGCACATTGGTACAGAACAGCAATATGAGGGTTATGTATACCTCAATCCGGGATCTTTGGCTTTACCAAAAGATGGGCATCATAGTTATATGATTTACGAAAACGGCAGCTTTACCCGCAAAAACCTGGACGGAGAGGTTTTGGGCACCTGGCCGCAAAAAAAATGAAAGCATAACACGCGTTTGCGCGTATTATATATGCACATGGCTGTAAATACCTGTACGCAGGCACACAGCTATAGTTAAAAGGAGGATTACTTACCAATGAAAAGGATTTTAGCATTACTGTTTACAGGCATTTTTAGTTTGGCATTGCTTGCCGGTTGTTCCGGCGGTTCTTCATCTAATACCGCCTCAAAAACACCGGCAACCACACAAGATTATGTGAACGCAATTACATCCAGCCGTTCAGACGAGGAAAACGAAGCTTACAACATCATCACCAACGAAACCGGCGATGACGACCAGATGCTTCTTAGCTTTTTTGGTGTTGCCAAAGAAGACATGACAAATTATGCCATAAGCATGAGCATGATTAACATCAAATCGTATGGCATTGCCATTGTAATGCCAGGCGAAGGTAAAGCACAAACAATACTGGACGCTGCAAACGCATTTGTAGAAATGCAGCAAAACGCGCAAGAAAACTACCTGCCCGACCAATATGCAATTGCAAAGGCCGCCATTGTAAAGCAATTGGATTCCGGCGAGGTTGTTCTTGTAATGTGCGAAGACTCCAGCACTGTACTTTCCAACATCGAAAAGGCATTGAATGCTTAAATAATCACATCAAAACAAGTCTGCTTTTTTGTTATTTTTACAAAAAAGCAGACTTGTTTGCTTAAAAGATAGATGAAAGGTATAAATTGCACGTAAACGCATTGAATTACCTGCCCAATCGTGCTATACTGCCTGCAAATACAGATATTGGCGCATTCGGCTGCCATTGCTGTACGGCCAAAGGAGAGTGTATTAATGAAAAAGACCACAGGCCCAGACACCAATGTAGCATATACCATACAATCGGCCAACGGAAATATTTTAGAAATAGACAGCCTTAATAAAGATAGCGGTGCCCCTATTCGTATTTGGAGCGCTACCGATGGCGATGCACAGCGTTGGCTGTTGCAGGAAGATAAAGATATGTTTTATCGCATTATAAATGCGTTTTCTGGCAAGGCGTTGGATATTGCGCTGCAAGGAACCGAAAACGGCGCCGGTATACACCAGTGGGAAGTAATGGAAACCGACAGCCAGCTTTGGAAGTTGGAAGACGCAGGAAATGGTTACTTCAAAATTAAGTCTAAATTGTCTGGCAAATGTTTGGATTTAGTTGCCCTTGGAAATGACCCCGGCACACTTGTACACCTTTGGGAAGATGTGGACGGCTCTTCGCAGTTTTGGAAGCTGACACAGGCTGTTTCTGCCCCCGCCAAAAAGACCGCAAAAGCCACTTCCTCCCCCAAAACCACCGCAAAAAAACCCGCCACCAAAGCCAAAGCACCCGCTAAAAAGACAACTGCAAAATCGACAGCTAAAAAGGCTCCCGCCAAAAAAGCAGCGGCAAAACCAGCCACAAAAGCGGCACAAAAATAACTCCACTTTACTTGTTGTAAGTATAAGCCCCTGCTTTAGGCTTGTATTACCGTTTTATTTTATGTAAAATGATAAAAGCACCGGCTGCTATATCCGGTGCTTTTTATTGTTAATTTATATTTTGATTTATAAAAACTGCTTGCTATGGAGGATTTTATGCGCAAACAACTACTGGCTATAGGATTATCTATTGTTTCTCTCTTTGCTTTTTACGGATGTAGCACTAAGGTCACTCTTACAAGCTCTGGCTCCTCCGGCATTGCAGATTCTACTTCTGCCACAACCTCTGGATATTCATTACCGGAGGTAGGTGTAGAATATAAGGACCTTTCTTTTTTTACACTAGAGCAAGCAGCTATATATGAAGCCGCCGATTTATTTACATATGATTATAATTTTGGTGGCGATTTTGGAATTGAAGACAGTCAAAACCCCGAAAACCAATACGCTGCCCCCAACGGACATTTATATTATAAAGCAACACAAAAATATGCCACTTACAATGATTTTTACGCTTTTGTAACAAGTATTTTTACAGAGGATTATTTTAACAGCACCATAAATGAATACGATTCTTTTATTAATAAAGACAACATATTGTACGTTGAGGGCGGTGAGCGCGGTGGAAGCATTGCTTTTATAGAAATACAGGGATATGTAATTACAAACAGCACATCAGATGAGCTTTCGTTTGATTTAATTGCATTAAATGGCGACTATAGCTTTACCGAAAGCGGAGAAGAAGTGTTAGAGTCTACTTATACCGAAAATATCCCCATCACTTTTAAAAGGGCAAATGGTGAGTGGCGCATTGATGAATTTGATCTCCCATATTAATTTACAACAAACAAATTTTATGGTTTTCTCGCTTTTTTTGCCCATTTGTGCTAACCTGTATTTGCTAAACGATTGGTAGGGTGAATTTTTATGGCAAATACTTTTTCTATCTCGTCTCCACAATTACTGGTTTTTAACGATAATGGCACTTCTTTTTATGGTGCCGACCAAGATTGGTATACCCAAAAATGGCAGCAACAGGCCGGATGCGGCCCAACCGTTTGCTCTCAACTTTTTTGGTATCTTTCTCAAACAAAGCCGGGGTACGATAATTTATGCAAATATGATGCACAGCAAAAAGAGGGTATTGCACTTTTAATGCACGATGTATGGGACTTTGTTACCCCCGGCAAGTATGGTACCAACAGTACAAAACTGTTTATTAGTGGTGCCATGAAGTATGCAAACGAAAAACAGGTTGCACTAAGTTCTTCTTTTTTGGATATGCGTAAAAGCAAGCGTGACGAAGATGTGCAAAAAATGGCTGAATTTGTACAAAATAGCCTTGCACAAAACCTGCCTGTTGCATTTATCAATCTTTCTAACGGAAAAGAAGATATATTAGAGAGTTGGCACTGGGTTGTAATTGTTGGCTTTAGCCCCGACACCATGGTTGCAGAATGTTACGATAACGGCAACCGTTTAAATGTAAATTTAAAAAATTGGCTGGCTACCACCCTTATGGGGGGGATTTGTATCGCTATTCCCCACCGCCGATAATACAGCTTCTTTATAATTAAAAAACCAAAAACCCCGTATGCAATTGTTTTGCATACGGGGTTTTTTATTTTTGCAAAAGTTGCAAGCGAATATCCTTGCCCACAAACCGCAATAATTGGCATTCTCCCAATAAACGGGATGCAATTTTTTCGGTATAACGCTGGTAGAAACCATCTTGCGTAAGTATATTGGTGGTATATATAGTAGGCCTGCGGCGCAAGCGCCCTTCAACAAGTTCATACAACCGGCTTAAGGTATATGCATCTACATATTCGGTGCCCAAATCATCCAAAACAAGCAAATCTGCATGCAGCATAGAAGAAAATAGATCATCCGATCCATACCTGTCACGCGATAGACTTGCAAAAATGCGCTGTGCGCTTACGTATAAAACATCGTAGCCCTTATCAAGCACCTCGTTTACAATCGAAAGCGCAAGGTGGGTTTTACCAAGGCCCGCATCTCCAAACAGCAATATATTGCCGCTGCGCAAACCAAAATCGGCCGCATAATCTTGGCAGTAATGCAGTGCACCTTCCATGGTGCTTCGCTGGGTATTGCCTGTGGCATCCGACGCGTTTGAATAATAATCAAGAGAAAAATCTTCAAACCTGTTTAAGCGCAATGGGCCGTTTTTATGTATTTCTTCCCTGCGCAAACGTTTTTCTTCCTCTAAAATACAACTGCAAACCAATCCATTTACTTTGCCTGTATCGTTGCATAAAGCGCAGGTATAATGAGGTTCTAAATCGGCAGTGGTAAGCCCGCATTGCTGTAATAATACAGACCGCCTAAGCTGAATGCCCTTTAAAGCATTTAAATAATCGGCCTCTCGTATGGCAAAGCCCTCGGTTGCGGCGCGCGCTGCGCTTACACCGGCTTCTGTCATTTGCTTATCCAAATCGGCAAGCATTGGCAGGGCGGCGTATATTTCTTCCCGCCGTTGCATCGCCTGTGTTTCTGCTTTTTGGCGGCGGCGTTCTACCTGTCGCTTTGCCTGCAAAAACAAATCCTGACGGTTCATTTCCCGCCTCCATTTCTAACATGTGTATGCCCGTTTACGGTATTAAGTAAAATATCCTCTTCTGGCGGGATAAACGCGCGAGAGCCCTGTACGCGCACATTGTGCCCCTCGCCTGCCTGGCGCACATCTTTGGGGGCTTTATACCCCTTTGCGTACCATTTTTTTAAAATGCCCGAAATATACTTTATATCATCTCCGCGCTGCCCCGCATGGGCTTGGGCATTTTGTATCATTTCCATATCAAACCCGTACTCGTTAAACCAGCGTATAATATGCTTTTTTTCTGCCACGGTTAGCCCCTCGGCAGATATATTCAGCTTTTCGGCTACTTGCTTTTCCAGCTTTTCTTGTTTAGCAAGTTGGCAAAGGTAATCGTCTACATCGGCTGCGCTGCGTATACCATCGCGCCACCAGCTTAATGCTAACTTTTCTAAGTATCTTGCACTAAAAATGCCCTTGCCCGCAATATGCGAGGCGCAAAGCAAAATCATCTCGGCAGGTATTCCATCAGCTGTATACAGGGTTACCACAATGCAAATATCCGACGGGCTTAATACCCCACCAAACAAATGCTGTAGTTCCTGCACCATTTGCCCAAGCCTGTTGTCTTTGCTGGCTGCTGTGGTTACTTCTCTTGTACTAAGGCGGCGGCGCGGAGATATCACAGTTTCTACTGTTTGGGCATCCTCCTGCTTTTCCAGCAGGCCGGCGCCTTCCCAATACTCAAGGGCTTTTTCTGCTTCGGGCAGTTTCATTCGTAAAGCTTCTGCCACATCATCGGCACTTGCCTCTTTTTTTTGCAGGCAGTACAGTGCCACCTTAAATCTTGCCTCGTTTCCCGGCGCTAAAAGACGGGCAAACACCAGCTGCGGCACGGCAATACTGTCTCCCTGCTCTGCTGCAACACGATACATTCCTTGCCCTTCTTTCGATTGATATTTGCGTGCAAACCATTTGCTGCAATGTTTTAAAATCTTTTATTATCTTACCATAAACCCCCTATAAGAAAAAGGCCTGCCCTTACAATTTTTGTGTATTTAACTTGGTTGTAACCGCTGGTTTTTCCTTGTATAATAGGTGTATTCAGGCATATATTTGATGTTTTGCAAATAAATTTACTACAGTGGGGGTAATTGTTATGTTCGGAAATATGATGGATACCATTGGTTTTGTAAAGCAAAGTGACCCAGAACTGGCACAGGCCATGCAGGGCGAACTGGAGCGCCAGCAAAGTAATATCGAGCTGATTGCGTCCGAAAACTTTGTTTCTTCTGCTGTTTTGGCTGCTATGGGCACTGTACTTACCAATAAATATGCCGAAGGTTACCCCGGTAAACGTTATTACGGCGGATGCCAGCAGGTGGATACTTCGGAAGACATTGCGCGCCGCCGCGCCTGCGAATTGTTTGGCGCAGACCACGCCAACGTACAGCCCCATTCGGGGGCACAGGCCAACCAAGGCGCTTATCTTGCCCTGCTGCAACTGGGTGATACTGTGCTGGGAATGGATCTTTCTCACGGCGGGCACCTTACACATGGCTCCCCTGTAAATATGAGCGGCAAATTTTACAACTTTGTCTCTTATGGCGTTGGCGAGGATGGCTATATTGATTATGATGAGATGCGCCGAATTGCCATAGAAAATAAGCCAAAGCTAATTGTTTCTGGGGCTTCCAACTATTCTCGTGTTATAGATTTTAAACGCATTCGCGAAATTTGCGACGAAGTTGGCGCGCTTATGATGGTAGATATGGCGCACATTGCCGGGCTAGTGGCTGCCGGTGTGCATCCCTCTCCCGTACCGTATGCCGAAGTTGTAACTTCTACCACCCACAAAACCCTGCGCGGTCCCCGTGGCGGGCTAATTTTGTGCAAGCAAGAATATGCCGCCGCCATAGACAAGGCCATTTTCCCCGGTTTGCAGGGCGGCCCTTTAGAGCACATTATTGCCGCCAAAGCTGTTGCTTTTAAAGAGGCTTTACAGCCCGAATTTAAAGAATACCAGCAGGCAATTGTAAACAACGCACAGGCGCTTGCCGCCGGACTGCTTACCGAGGGTTTGCATATTGTTTCTGGCGGTACAGACAATCACCTGATGACCATTGATCTGCGTGGCACAGGCGTTACCGGTAAAGAGCTGGAGCATCGACTGGACAGCGTAAACATTACCACCAACAAAAACACCATCCCCAACGACCCCGAAAAGCCCTTTGTTACCAGCGGTGTGCGCCTTGGCACCCCTGCCGCCACCACACGCGGCTTTAGAGAAGATGAAATGC
>JBKEAM010000008.1:0-3296 GCA_047972265.1 Oscillospiraceae bacterium
GCAGCATATTCCAACAGGCGGCGTCCAGCGCGTTTTCAGACAACGCGCCTTCCTCTACCGCATTTACAATTTGCAGGGCATTTTCATCGCCAGAATAGGGCATTTCTAAGTCTAACCCCGCGGCAATGCCTGCGGCTCGGTTGTTTACTGCGCCCCAATCACTTACAACGGCCCCCGTAAAGCCAAACTGCATGCGCAAAATGTCGGTAAGCATTAAATGATTTTCGGACGCGTAGGTGCCGTTAATGCGGTTATAACTGCACATTACAGTTGCAGGGGCGCTCTCTTTTACCACTATTTCAAAGGCTTTAAGGTATAGGTCAAACAAGGCGCGGGTATCCACTACAGAGTCTATGCTCAAACGCAGGGTCTCTTGGCTGTTAACGGCGTAATGCTTTAAAGAGGTACCAACGCCCTGCTCCTGCACACCCTGTACAAATGCAGCGCCCAAATGGCCCGAAAGTATGGGGTCTTCTGCATAATATTCAAAGTTACGCCCACACAGGGGGCTGCGCTTTATATTTACGCCGGGAGCAAGCAGCATACCAACACCCATTCGCTTCGATTCTTGCCCCAGTGCGGCACCTACCTGATGTAAAAGGGCGGTGTCCCAGCTGCATGCAAGAGAACCGGCAGTGGGGAAACAAGTGGTAGGAAAGCTAAAGGCAACCCGCCTTTGCTGCCCGGTGGTTTCTACACGTAGGCCGTGGGGGCCATCTGCCATAAAAAGTGAAGGAATGCCACGCTCTGGAAGTGCGCGAGTGGTCCAAGCAGAAGCCCCACAGCAAAGCAGAGCCTTCTCGTAAAGAGAAAGCTCCTCTATTTTGTTTTTAAGGGTAAAATCATCCATGGGGTAATTCCTTTTTTTAGTGAATTTTATAGGGCGATAGGCACACCCCGCGGCATAAGCGGCAAGCTATTTAAGGCTTTCTTTTAGCTTTTTCCAATATTCTTTAAACGCTTGCTCAGTTTTATTAGGGCCATATTCGTAATATTGGGTTCCCTTTAAAATATCGGGCAAATATTGTTGCTCTGCCCAATGCCCGGGGAAATCGTGCGGGTACTTATAGTTTTGCCCCTTTACTTCGGCATCAGCACCATCATAATGCTTGTTTTGCAGTTGGCGGGGGATGGGGCCTGTTTTGCCATTTTTAACATCGGCCATGGCACTGCCAATTGCGTTTACGCCCGAGTTGGATTTTGGGGCAAGGCAAACCATAATAACGGCATCCGCAAGCGGAATTTGCGCTTCGGGCAGGCCCACTTGCAGGGCAATATCCACGGCCGCTTTAACAATGGGCAGTATTTGCGGGTAGGCAAGGCCAACATCCTCGGCGGCACAAACCACAAGGCGGCGGCAAGCACTGGGCAAATCATCCGCTTCTAAAAGGCGGGCAAGGTAGTGCAAAGCAGCATCCGGGTCAGACCCGCGCATCGATTTTTGATAAGCCGAAAGGATATCGTAATGTTCTTCGCCCGCACGGTCGTACCGCATACTGCTGCGCTGTGCAACTTCGGCGGCTTCTTCTTCTAAAATGATTTTAACACCATTTTCTTCAGCTGCAGCATTTACTAAAAATTCAAGGCCATTTAGCGCTTTGCGCATATCGCCCCCGCTGGAAGAAGCCAGTTTTTTTAATGCATTTGGCTGGGGCTGTATGGTAATTTGTCTGTCTTGCTCTATTTTTGCAACAGCATTAATAAGCCCCTGCTCAATATCAGCGGCTTCTAAAGGTTTAAATTCAAAAACAGTACACCGGCTAAGCAGTGCGTTGTAAATATAAAAATAAGGGTTTTCTGTGGTGGAGGCAATTAAGGTGATGGAACCATCCTCAATATATTCCAATAGGCTTTGCTGCTGTTTTTTGTTTAAGTATTGAATTTCGTCTAAGTACAGCAAAATTCCTTTTTGGCTGGCAAAGGTGCCAATGTCCTTCATCACATCGCGTATATCGCTGGTAGAGGCATTTGTGCCATTCAATTTATGTAGGGTCATACCACTGTTTTCGGCAATAATCCGTGCAACAGTGGTTTTTCCGCATCCGGATGGACCGTAAAATACCATGTTGGGGATGTGGCCCGATTCGATTGTGCGGCGAAATACCTTGTTTTGGCCCAGCAAATGCTGCTGGCCCACCACTTCGTTTAAATTGGCAGGGCGCAAACGGTTTGCCAATGGGGCGTCGCGCATAGGGTCACCTCCCTAAAGCGATGTCCAGTCGCTTCTTTTTTTAGTGCTGTAATTACTGTTTTGAATAAATGAAATAAACTCTGCCAAGCTGCGGTCCCAAAAGTTAAACTCATGCACACCCGCCCAAGTTTGATACTGGTAGTCTAGCGGCAGGGCGCTGGCAACCTTATCAAAGTTATTGCACATGGTTAAAATACGAGAAAATCCGTCATCCTGCAAGCCGCAGCTACTAAACAATCGCGGCTGTTCTTCTTTAGGCAAAGCCGCTACCTTGTGCAAAAGCAACAACAAATCCTGCTCGTCGGTTGCCACCAGATCATCCCCAAACACAGCCCTAAACGGTGCGCTGGTTTCGGTTTTTTGGCGGGCAAGCTGCAACATCAACTGTACATCTAAACAGCCAGAAAAACTGCCAATAGCGGCATACCGCTTGGGCTGGGTAAGCCCCAGATGCATAGCGCCGTACCCACCCATAGATAGTCCTGCGATAAAATTTTTCTCCCGCTCATCCGGCAAATGAAAGATAGCGCGAAGCTGTGCGGGTAAATCGTTTGTAAAAATGGTATGGTATGCGGGCCCGTGCTTCATGTCTAAGTAAAAAGAATTTTCGGCACTGGGAGCCACCAGCACATAGCCGTTATCTGCGGCATATCGCGCAGCAGAGGTATACATCATCCAGTCGCTGCCAGTATTAGAAAAGCCATGCAAAAGGGTAATTACACCCTTAATTTTGTTGCCCACTTCTGCGGGCAGGTCGGTAGGGTAGTAAAGGTTTACTGGCACGGTAATGCCATGGTTTAATATTTTAATATCAGCCTTGATAAACGCCATGTGGCAAAGTTCCTTTCGGCAGGGGTAAAGTTATGTTGGCTTAGTCGGCATACAGGGGGAAACGTGCGGTAAGCTCACGTACACCGGCTGCAATTTCCTCTTTTTTATCCTCATAATTAAATACGCAGCCCGCAATAAAAGAGGCGATTTGGCGCATTTCATCTTCTCTAAAGCCGCGTGTGGTGGCGGCAGGGGTGCCAAGGCGCACACCGCTGGTAACAAAGGGCTTTTCGGGGTCGTTGGGGATGGTGTTTTTGTTGGTGGTAATGTTTAC
>JBKEAM010000043.1:0-12031 GCA_047972265.1 Oscillospiraceae bacterium
TTGCCTCACTTTGGCATACATCTGTTTTAAAATTATTTTTATCCCCCACCATCGGGGCATGTTTGTTTTATATTTGTTGATAAACAGTTTATAAATTAACTTATATGCATTTTATTAAAACAAAAAACAAGCGAGGCATTACAGGGCCAATACGCTTGTTTTTGTTTTATTATGCACCCCGTGCAGTTATTATGGGGTGCAGGCTGCCTTATTTAATTTTCTTCAAGGTTTGGTGTTTCTGCCGCGCGTTCTTCTAGCGGAGAATACTTTTGCCTTACGCCAAGGTACTTATAGGCCGGGCGGATAATCCTGTTGGCAAAAATAATTTCTTCCGAACGGTGCGCACACCAGCCGGGAATACGGCTAATGGCAAAAAGAGGTGTAAACAAATCTTCTGAAATACCCAGCATACGGTAAATCAAGCCCGAAAACAGGTCCACATTGGCGCAAACATCCTTGCGGCCTTTCTCCTGCGCAAACACCTGTGGCCCTAATTTTTCTACCGCGCAAAGCAGTTTAAAGTCATCGCCAAATCCTTTTTCGCGCGCGAGGTTTCCTGCATGGCTGCGCAAAATAACCGCCCTCGGGTCGCTTACAGTATACACGGCATGGCCTAGCCCATAAATTAAACCGGAGCGGTCCCCCTCCTGCTTACGCAGGATACGGCGCAAAAATTCTGATATTTCGTCTTCGTCATCGTAATTTTTAATATTATCCCGCAGCACGTCCAGCATTTCCATAACTTTATGGTTGGCACCGCCGTGTTTTGGCCCCTTTAGGCTGCCAATACCCGCAGCAATGGCACTGTAAGTGTCTGTGCCAGAACTGGAAAGCACCCGGCACGCAAAGGTAGAGTTGTTGCCGCCGCCGTGGTCTGCGTGCAGCATAAGGCAAAGGTCTAACAACTTTGCCTCTTCTTTAGAATATAGCTGGTTTGCCCTGTAGGTAGACAAAATATGCTCTGCGGTAGATTGCCCCGCCTGCGGCATATGAAAATACATAGATTCTTTATCGTATACGCGCCGCTTAACCTGGTACGCATTTACCATAATAGTGGGCAGCGATGCAATAAGGCGGATAGACTGCCTGATTACGGTTTGCAGGTCTTGCGCTTCTGCGTCATCGTCGTAGGCATACAGCGCCAATACGCTGCGTGCCATATTATTCATAATATTGGGGCTGGGCGCTTTCATTATCATGTCCTCTGCAAACGAGGGCGGCAAGCAGCGCCATTCTTGCAAAAGCTCTGTAAAATGCTGCAACTCTGCCTTGCTGGGCATGGTGCCAAACAGCAAAAGCCAAATTACCTCTTCAAACATAAAGCGGTCTTCTTCAAAAGAGGCCTCTACCAGTTCCTGCACATCAATGCCACGATAAATAAGTTTGCCCGGGCAAGCCGTTTTTACGCCATCTTCCATGGTATAGCCCACAACGTCGCAAACATTGGTAAGGCCTGCAAGCACACCGGTGCCGTCTGCATTTCTTAAGCCACGTTTTACGCCCAATTTTTCCGAGGTTTCAGGGTCTATATAGTTATTTTTTTCGTACTCATCACAAAGATACCTGATAGAGCGCTCTCCGCTCTGCCTTACCTTCTCCTCCACATCCGCCACCCCTTTTAAAAATAGAAAAAGACTTAAAAAGTCTTTTCAACATTGTACCTTTAGCCTATTAAAAACACAATAGACAAAATTAATATTTATGCAGACAAATTGGGCATACCAAACTTGGCACATTATAAATACGTTTTTATATGTCAAAACAAGCGGTATTTGTATAATATGCAACAAAAATCATTCCATAACGGCTATTTTTTCTCCCTTTTATCTGTGGCAAATTTATCTGCTTTAATTTATGGCTGTAAAATGATTTTATGTTGTAAAAATTCACCATTTTGTGTATTTTTACATTTTTACATTGCATATACACTTTTAAGTTGGTTTTAAAACAAAAACTCCCCACCGGGCAAAACCCGGCAGGAAGTATGCTTGTCATCATAAATTTATTTAGAGTATAACTCTACAACCAGACGCTCCTCAATAGGATATTCTACATCCTCACGGGCAGGCAACTGGGCAATTGTCGCTTTCATCTGTTCTTTATCAAAAGACAGCCATTGGGGACGTGCATAACTTTGTGTATAGTCCAGTACTTCTTTTACATGTATAGAGCCACGGGATTTGGGGCTGATTTCAATAACATCGCCTTGTTTTACTTCAAAAGATGGAATGTCTACTTTTTTGCCATTTACAAGCATATGCCCGTGCTGAACAAATTGCCTTGCTTCGGGCCTTGTGCGCGCAAAACCAAGTCTAAAAACAACATTGTCCAACCTTTGCTCTAGCAAACGAAGCATATTTTCGCCTGTCATGCCCTGCATTTTTGCACTACGCTCATATAAAGTATGAAATTGCTTTTCCAACACACCATATATAAACTTCAGCTTTTGTTTTTCTCTCAATTGCAGTGCATATTCGCTGCGTTTACGCGGGGTTGCTATCTGCCGGTTAGACGGCTTTTTGGCATATCCCAACGAAGCAGGCTCTAACCCAAGTGTGCGGCAACGTTTAAGAATTGGCGAGTGATTTCGTGCCATAATGTTTCCTCCTTTCTATCTGTTTCGCAATTATAGTTAGCAACAACTAACTTTTGCCATTGTATTATACACTTACTTTACAGCTTTGTAAATAGTAGCTAATTTTAACCAATACGGTTTGCATTTTAAGCTTTTTAATTGTTATTTATTTGGCAAGATGCACCATTATTTAGCCAAATAGGCTGTTTTTTACTTCTCATTTACAAAAATAATGAAAAAACGTTGTTTTACGTTGACACAAAATATACTTATACGATATAATTTATCTGCATTTACAATGTACGTAAATTGTTTTTTAAATATATCTCTTTTTTACCGGTAATGCCTTTACGGCTGGGGGTATTTGTTAAAAAAAACGATACAAGTAAAGCAGGAATGTAAAAGATGGAAAAAGAAAAGCTCTACCTTACAATTTTAGACAATTTAACAAATGGTGTGTACTTTGTAAACAGAGAACGCCAAATAACTTTTTGGAACCAAGCTGCCGAGGATATCACAGGGTACTCCCGTGAAGAAATGCAGGGCCGCTTTTGTGCCGAAAGCCTTTTGGAGCATGTGGACAAAGAGGGTAACCCGCTGTGCATAGTAGGGTGCCCATTATACGAAACCATGGAAGACGGTGCCAGACGACAGGACGAAGTTCTTGTTCGCCATAAAAAGGGACATCGCATTCCTATTATTGTTACCGCTATCCCCATTTACAGCGACGAAAATAAGGATGAAATTGTGGGTGCTGTAGAGCTTTTTACACCGGCGGCCCCACATATATATGAGGCAAACCTTTTAGAGTCTTTATCGGAGCAGGAATCTACCAATCCCTTGGCTTTATTGCCCCGCAGAAAATTTTTAGAAAGACTGCTAAATTTTAAGCTGGATTTATACAAGCGTTTTTCTCACAAGTTTTGCGTAGCCATTGCCGAAATAGACAATGCCGAGCAACTTATTGAGACCTATGGCAGAGAAATGTATGATGATGTGCTAAGCGCCATTGGTAAAAGCATACGCCATAGCCTGCCGCAGGGGGATTCATTTGGCAGTTGGGGCGATAACGTGTTTTTAGGGATTTTTGACATTAACACCAATGGCGAAGCAAAATCGATAGGCAACCAAATACAGATGCTGATTAACCGCTCTGAAGTTGTAGAAAACGGCGAACGATTGATTGCCTCGGTATCTGTAGGTGTTTCCATCATACAGCGCGACGATAGTTTTGAGAGCATTACAAAACGCGCCGAAGCACTTATGAACATTAGCCGCAAAGAAGGCGGAAATTTTGTTTCGATTGAGGAAACCACACTCGTCCACTCTTAAATAACTATAATAAAAAAGACACCTTCAAAAGAGGGTGTCTTTTTTATTATGCTACTCTTCTACAAATACCCGGTTTTATACCGCCTGCACCAATTTTGCTTTGCGCAAGGCAATAACAATAAGCGGGATTACAACCAGTTGAATGATAATACCGGGCAAAGAGGTAACAAATGCGCTGGTTAGCCAAACAACCATCGAGTACTCCCCTGCCCTAAATATAACGGCATTTAGTAATCCATACACAAGGCGCCCGCACATCATTGCACCAATAAGAGCAGTATAAATATTGGCTATGCTGCTTTTGGTTTTAATAAAGTGGATTAAAAGCCCTGCAACAAGGCCGTATACTGCAAGCTCGCACAGCATGCTGGGCAAATAGGCAACCGGCGGCATACCTGTAATAAGGCTGGAAAGCAGCGGTGTAAGCAGCCCCGCAGCCAACCCATACAGCGGGCCGCAAAGCAATCCACTAAGCAAAACCGGGATATGCATGGGCAGCATTACACTGCCCGCATTTGGAATAGAGTGGAATGCAAAGGGCAGTACCACCCCCAAAGCAATACACAGTGCGGTGATTACTAGCTTTTTGGTGTGTTTCATAAAAGATCCCCCTTATAAAAAATAAAAAGGCCCGGTTTTGATAAAACAAAACCGGTACCTTCGTGATACCTTAATTTACTATTAAACGTTACCATCTTGGCTTCTGCCACATACGCCGCCTTCTGGCAACGTATTTATTGTACTAAACACAATGTAAACTGTCAAATGAAAGTATTTAGTTCTTCTATAATAATATCAACCGCTTTTTGAATTAGGTCTCCTATTGGTATCCCTTCGGCACCGGCTACCACATTATCGCACCTATCAATGGGAATTAGCACTTTTTTACCATCGTTTTGCCCCACTGCCACCGCCATTGCCGGGGTAACCTCCCCATGCAGTGCATCTGCAATTACAATGCCCAGCGGCCCCGCAATAATATCTGCTGTTCTGCTTGCCACAACCACTGCGTTTTCTCCGGTAGCGGCACTGTATGCCCCGCCTTTAAGCATATTTTCGGTTGCAATGCTGTTGGTGCCAACGGCCAGCAAATCCATATCTTTACCACTATTACACAGTGCGGCAACCAGCTGCCGCCCAATTTTGCCGCCCTGCCCATCAATAATTACCACTTTACACTTTTTGCTTGCCGCCACTGTTTTATTCCCCTTTTGCAATTTGTAGCAAAATTAGCACACCATACTTATCACGCTTTTTTGCCCTTATATTTTTTGGTATAATACGGGTATATTTTATTAATTAAAAAGGAGCTTAGTTTAATGAGCATTGATACATCTGCCAAGGGCAGCCCAGCGTCCACTGTAAGTGTTTGCAGCCATCTTACCCAGCCGGGCGCTTTTGTAAAACGCGCCTACGCCTTTACAAGCGGCACCAAAGTATACCTTTGCAGCTCTTGTGTGGCAAATGCAACAGAATACGCCGAAATTACCGACATCCCCTTTAACGAATTGTGCGCCGCTTACCCCGAAGTGGCAGAAACCGAAGATATGCCCAAAGGCTGGATGCTGCAAAAAGCAGAGCCGGACAGCAACTGGATTGATTTTAAATTAAACGAAGAGGAATAAATACCTCTTTGCATATTTTAACTCTTTATTTCACTAACAAAAACAAAATATCGCATTGTTTTAAAGGTTTTGTTTACTCTTTATTTGATAGTGCCTCTAAATGCACAAGCGGAAAGGCTGCTTTTAAAACATCCCAGCTTTTTGTGGTAAACCCATGCTGGTTAATAAAAGCAATATATTCTTCGGGCGTCCATTTGGAGTAAGTCTCAAATCCTATCAGCTTTAGTATAAAGGTGTTTAGCTTCCAGCTTGAGGCTTTTAAATGCCCGTGAGAAAACGTAGGTGCAATAAGCAGGCCACCCGGTTTAAGCACTCTTTTAATATTTTGCATTACCGCTGCCGGGTCCAGCATAATATGCAGTGCGTTTGATATGATAACCGCATCAAAGGTATTATCTGTAAAAGTTAGCGCTGTTGCGTCTTCTACCGAAAATCGTATATTTTCGGTAGATTTCTTTTTCTTTGCCGTATCTATCATTTTAGAAGAAAAATCGGTTGCCTCAACAAATTGAACAAAGGGAGCAATGTTTACCGCCACCAAACCTGTACCCGTGGCTATTTCCAGCACTTTCATATCCTTTGCCAAAACCTTCGACATTTTTTGGTACATTGTTTTATAGGCCGCCCCACTAAAACGGAGCACCTCTGCATCGTAAAACTTGGCGTAGCGCCCCCAAAATTTTTTATTGTCGCCTTCTTTTCCCATGTTCGGCCATTCCTTTTGCTAATTAATATTGCTTCCTTTAGTATCGCAAAGCTTTTACCTATGTGCTTAACCTAAATCCTGTATCAACCTCTACTACCTTAATACCATTTTGCAGCAACAATGCAGCAAAAACGCCATTGCCTTGTACAAGCGAGGAAGAAAAACCACCGTCATAAATTTTGCCAACCCCGCAAGTGGGGCTTTTAGCTTGCAGATAGGCTTTGGTTACTTTTTTCTTTATACATATTTTTAGAGCTTCTTTGGCGCCAAAAACCATTTTGCGGGTAATATCATTTTTATCTTTATCAATCATTACTGCTCTGCCGCAAAGCACCTCTTCACCGCTGCCACCTGCAATTTCACATGGCAGGCGGGGTACTGTTAAACCTGCCAATACCTCGGGACATATGGTTATATATTGGTTATTTAAATATTTTAGCAGGGGCTTATTAAGGCTTGAAGTAGCATTATACCTGCACTTAACGCCTGCTAAACACGCACTAATGGCAATCATGATGCCTCCACAAAATCCTTTGCAATATAAAAGTATCTGCTCACACATTTTGCTTATGATAGCTTGCTTTTATACTTAGTATATCACACCAAGCAGCATACTTTTGCAAATTATTTACGCAATCGTTGCCACAATACCCGTATAAATAAAAGTGATGCTGCCATTACTGACAGCGTCACTTTTATTTTTTACTTACTCTACACTTTTTAGTGCTTCTACCATGTCAATTTTATCCAAGCTTTTATTTGTTATTAAATTTACAATAACTGCAAAACACAAAGACAACAGCGCTGCAATTAAATAGCTAACAGCATTTACATGCACCGCAAAATACAGCGAGGGCATTTTTAAAACTGAGGTTAACAAACCGCTTATAAACCTGCCCGCAGGCAACCCGAGCAGCACCCCAATTATTGTAAGGATAATGGTTTCTTTATTTACGTAGGAGTGCACTTCGTTGTCGAAAAAGCCAAGCACCTTTATTGTTGCCAGTTCACGCATCCGTTCCGAGATATTGGTGCTGGAAAGGGTAAAAAGCACCACAAAGGCAAGGCCTGCCGCCAAAATAATTAATATGTATACAACCGAGTTTATCATTGTAAAATTGGTGCTAAAATCGGCTTTTAACGCTTGCGTACTAACAGAAGAAAGCACTGCATCATCACCCAACAGGCTTTCGGCGTACTCTGCCTGATCGTGCACAGAGGCCGCCAAATGGGCCAGCACCGCATTGGGCTTATACTCGCCAAACATTGTTTCGTACAAATCTTGGGTAATATACACGTTATTGCCAAGATAATTTTGCACCACAGCCGACACTGGCGCACTGCCCCGCTCAAGCTGCATATTTTGCAGGGTTGCATTATCCCCCGCTTTAAGGCCAAGCATTTCTGCCGCATTTTGTGTTACAAACAGTCCAGCACTCTCTAAATCAATTTTTTCTTCGTTTGTACTTTGAATATTGATATATCCATCTATGGATGTTCCTCTTGGGATAACCATCATCTGTACACTTTCGGTACTGGCGTCCGGCCCTATCAGCTTAGCTGTTTCTATTTTTAGGTTTACATAATCGGCAATGTTTTCATCTGTTTTTATTCCGGCTGTCCAAGTCTCGTTATCCTCGGCATTTGTAACCACCATTAAATCGTACTGATAAGTTTCTTCATACTGCTTTGGCATCAAATCGGTTACCGAATCTTTTATGGCAAACCCTGTTAACACAAGCGCTGTGCATCCCATAATGCCCAGTATTGTCATAAGTAAGCGCTTTTTATACCTAAACAGATTACGTGCCGTTACTTTATTTAAAAAGCCAATTTTGTTCCACACAAAAGGCAAACGTTCCAGCGCAATGCGAGAGCCCGCTTTGGGCGCCTTAGGCCGCATAAGCGCTGCCGGGGTATGTGCCAGCTCTTTGCGGCAGGTAAATGCAGTGGCCCCCACAATAGAAACCACAAATAACAAAATACCACCTATGCCGTACACAAAATCGAACGCCAGATAAATATGCGGCAGGGTATACATCTCCTGCAAAATGCCAATTAAAATGGTTGGCAAAACCACAAACCCCAGTACATCACCCAACAAGCCCCCCAACAGGCAGGATATTAGGGCATATAGTATATATTTGGCATAAATGGCTGCGTTGCCAAACCCCATAGCCTTATAGGTGCCTATTAAGTCGCGCTCCTCCTCTACCATGCGCGTCATGGTGGTAAGGCTTATTAATACTGCCACCACCAAAAATATTACAGGAAATACATTGCCCAGTGTTTCGATAGAAGACATATCACTTTTTAAGCTGGAATAACTTTCTATCGCAGACCTATCCTGTACATACCACTCTGCTATGTCAATATCGTCCAGTTTAGCATATGCTTCTGCCAGTTTTTCTTGCGCTTCAGCCTTTTTATCCTTGTATTCCTGTTCACTTTCCTGCAATTCTGTCTCTCCACTGGCCAATTCCTTTTTTCCATCGGCTATCTCGCGCCACGCATCAGCTAATTTACGCAGTGCTGCGGCTTCTTCTTTATTCAGTGTTTCTTCCCCGGTGGCAATATCTGCCCACCCGCTTGTAAGCTGGGCGCGCGCCTGCTGTATTTGTATTTTTGCCACATCTATTTTGACTTGTGCATCTGCCAGCTCATTTTCTGCCTGTGCAAATTGTTGCAGTGCATCCTCTTTTTGCTGCTCTAAGGCCGCACGCTGCATGTTTAGCATTTGCTGCCCCGCATTTAAAATACCAAGGGCAATGCCCGCCTGTGTACACTGCCCAATTAATATAGCGGGGTCTTCGGGCAAGCCCCATGCTTCAATTAAGGGCTGCAATGCCGCTGCAAGGGCCTTTTGCTGTGTTGTGGTTGCGGCAACTACAGCCAAAAAGTCAGGCTCTGCCTCTGGGTTTGCCGCAAGCAGCTCGGTCGTTTTGACCCCGGCTGCAGTTACTAAGGCATCCCATTCTGCTTGAGGCCATAGTGCCCCAAACGGGGATTTTAACTGCTCTATTGCAGGCAACAGTGCATTTGCTGTTTGGGTAAGTTCATCCTGCTTTTCTTCCATCAGGTGCTCTGCATCTTCAAACAAGGCCTCTGCCGCTTGCTTTTCTTCTAAAAGCGTTTGCTTTCCGCTGGCAAGCTTTTGCTCGTTGGAAGCTATCTCTGCCTCTCCCGCCGCAAGGTCTGCTTCGCCTATTTTTAGCTGTGCTTTGCCGCTTTCCAGCTCTGCGTGTGCCTCCGCCAACTTTTGCAGGGCATCTTTTTCTTCTTTGCTTAGTGTTGCTTGCCCGCCCAACAGGTCTTTTTTGGCATCTTCCAACTCTTTCCAGGCATCTTCAAACTTTTCATCTGCCTCGGCAAATTTATCGTTCATTGTGTTTTCTGCATCGGTAATTTTTTCTAGCCCCTCTGCAAGCACCTCATCGTATCTGGCCTGCTCCCTTTGGCTCATTATTTTATCTTCAATCACCGTTACAACACCCTGCACGGCAGAAATATATTCATCCGAATAGCAGCTTAGCCCCTCAAGCCCTTCTAAAGTAATATATACCGATGTATATATATCATAAGCGGCGTCTTGTCCGTTTATAAAAAAGGTATAGTCGGCTGTGGCGGCAGAGCGAAAGCTCATACCCTTATTGCTTATATCCATAGGGTCCAGCACAATGCCACTAATGGTAAATTTTGTTAGTGCAAAGGTTGGTGCTTCTTTCTCTTCTATCTCTATGCTATCAATATCAAGGTCGACATCGCTATCGGTTTTAGTTTCTGCCTTTTGTTCGCCTTTATCTTCTGCATCCTCTTCAAATTGCTCGGCAATTTCAACACTGTCGCCAATTTTTTTGCCGGTATCTTGTATATATGCCTGTGTAACCGCAATTTCACCCGATTGCATGGGTAAATTTCCTTCTAATAAATAGGGTGTGTTCATTTCTTGCGCGCTTAAAACCGAAACCTCGGCATCCTTGCTGCTTGCGTTTACATCTGTTTGCACGGTTTCGCTGTAAGCACCCATAATTTTATCTATCCCGCCAACACTGCCCAGTGCTTCTACATCTTGCTTTGTTAGCCCCAGTGTAGACACTATACGTATATCGTATAAATTTTGCTTATCGTAAAATTGGTCTGCCGAATGATACATATCTTTGCAGGCAGCGTAAATACCAGTTAAAATGGCAACGCCCAGTGCAGTGATAAGCATAATTGAGAAAAATCTTTTTTTACCTTTTTTAATAGACCGCCAGATGTCTTTGAAATATGCCGTTTTCAATATATTTACCACTCAATCTCAGAAATGGGGGTTGGATTGCTGTTTTGGATTATGCCCGATACACGCCCATTTTTAAACTTGATTACCCTATCTGCCATAGGCGCTATGGCAGAGTTGTGCGTAATAATCAGCACTGTCATTTTGTCCTGCCGGCTGGTGTCCTGCAAAAGCTGCAAAATTTGCTTGCCTGTGGTGTAATCTAACGCGCCGGTTGGTTCATCGCAAAGCAGCAGTTTTGGATTTTTGGCAATGGCGCGCGCAATAGATACCCTTTGCTGCTCGCCACCAGACAATTGCGCCGGAAAATTGTTTTTACGTTCTGCCAACCCTACCTTATCCAAGGTTTCGGCCGCATCCAACGAGTCGTTTCGTATTTGTGCAGCAAGCTCTACATTTTCAAGCGCCGTTAAATTGGGCACTAAGTTGTAAAACTGAAACACAAAGCCAATCCCCAACCTGCGGTAATTAATCAGCTCTTTCTTTTTATATCTACTTACATTCTCGCCGTCTACAATTACGTCGCCGGTGGTGGCCATATCCATACCGCCAAGAATATTAAGCGCCGTGGTTTTGCCCGCACCCGATGCCCCCAAAATAACCGCAAGCTCCCCTTTTTCTACCGCGAAGCTGGCGCCATCCAATGCATGTACCGCGCTGCCCTCTGTAGCATATTCTTTTACAATATTGTTAAACTCGATGTATGGCATATTTTCTCCCTTTATCACCGAATAAAAAAAGCCTCAAACAACAATACTTCGTTGCTTGATAACCCACACGGTGTTGCAGATATGTTTTCTACTATAGTATAATAAAACAAAATAATATGAACAACCATTAAATTTGGTTTTATTGCTTGATATCCAACACATAGGTACCCCTTGTTGGATTTCAACAAAAAATTCACAATTAAAAAGGGAATATGCACAATGAAAAAGAAGGAAGACCGGCGCATCCGCATTACAAAACTGGCTATAAAAGAAAGTTTGTTAGAGTTGATGCAGGTGCACCCTATAGCCAAAATTTCGGTAAAAATGATATGTGACAGCGCCGATATTAACCGCAGTACCTTTTATGCGCATTATAAAGACCAGTATTATTTGCTAAACCAATTGCAACAAGAGGCAGTACAGGATATTAAAGAGCATATATTTGCCGCCAGCTTTGTAAAAGAAGAAGAAGAAAATACCGTGCCGGTTATTGTAAAGGTGCTAAAATACTGCAAATCGGACATTACCTTGTTTAAGGTATTACTAAGTGAAAATGGAGACAGTGATTTTCAGCACGACTTAATGCTTTTGGCGCAAGAAAAGGCACTGCAAGAAATTAGAGATGGCCGACGCTGGGATGCGCGTACCTCCAGCTATATAGAACATTTTGCTGTTTCGGGCGTATTGAGCATGATAAGAAAGTGGCTGGCAGATGGCTGCATTGACGAACCCGAGCATCTGGCAGAATTAATGACCCGCTTTTTGTACGAGGGAATATTGTAGAGCAAAACACACACTGTTTAA
>JBKEAM010000121.1:0-46329 GCA_047972265.1 Oscillospiraceae bacterium
TGATTGCTTTGATTGTTTTAGACTATATAATACGAAAGAGCCATGTAACAACCACAAGGGCCAAGTATTTTTTTCGCCTTTCAATTTTTGCAACAATTATTGCAATTATAGCCGAAATATCATCTATATATTTTGAAAATGCTTCTGCCTTTTACCGTGTGCCAAATATTATTGTTAATATGGCTGGGTTTTCTGTATCGCCCCTTATCCCTTTGCTAACCGGCTGTGCAATCAGCAATCGGTACAAAAAAGGCACATTTCTTTTTTGGATACCGGCTGCCGTTAACTTTGCCGCATCATTTTTATCCTCAACTTTTCCTATTATTTTTTCAGTCAACGCCGACAATGTATACACCAGAGGCGGCTTTTTTGGGATATACATTGCGGCGTATGGTGCGGGGATGGCATATCTTTTCTTAGAAACTCTGGCCGAAACAATTCGTCATCAAAATAAAAACCGCTCGGTTTTGTTTATACTTTTCCTATTTTTAGTTTTTGGCACTTCTGTACAAGTTGCTGTTCCGCAACTGCGTGTATCGTGGCTGTGTGTTTCTTTTGCTACCGGCTTATATTATACCTATTATTGCGAGTTATATTATCAGATTGATGCATTGACGGGGCTCCTCAACCGCCATGCTTATGAGCGTTACATCTGTAAAACAAACTGCACTAAGGATGTTGCTATTCTCTTTTTTAATATTGACGATTTCAAAAGCATCAATGATGAATACGGACACCCCTTTGGGGATTATTGCCTTGTAGCAGTATCTTCGCAAATAAAAGACACCTTCTCTAAAATTGGGCTGTGTTTTAGAATTGGCGGCGATGAATTTTGCGTTATAAGCAGAAATACAGATAAGGTTGTTATTCAGCAGTCTTATCAAAAGTTTTTGGATAAGATTGTATCCATCCGCAAAGCAGAAATGCGCCTGCCATTGGTATCAATCGGTTATTCTTTTTATGACAAAGAAAAAGGAACGATAGATAAAGCCATATCGGAGGCCGACTGGCAAATGTACTGCTTTAAGCAAAGCCGAGAAAACAGGTAGCTTCCACAGAGGCATATTATATGCAAATATCACCTGCCTCTAGCCTATTAATGTTATTCGTTTTACAATTTAATCATTGACACATTAAAGCCACCTGTTAACGCTGCTAATCAGCAAATAATAGGTGGATTTTCTTATGCTATATTGCAACCTTTGTAGGCATTCGAAATAAAATTTATTAGTCAGATATTCAGTACTACTAATCAGAGAGTTTATAAGCTTTGTTTTTTTACCGTTGCATCAATTCAAGTTTTAAAGATTTTCCCGCTTTTATTGCCGAATAATATACGAATTGATAACAGCATTGTTTAGATATTTTATTGTAAGCTAAATAATTGGTTTGTCGCTTTTAGAGTACCGGAGATGATTTGAGAGATGGTGTTGCTTGAAATATTTTACTTTTTTTGTATAATAGGCATAGCTGAGTTAGCAACGGCAAACTCAAAAAAAGGAGCATCACCATGTTTAAAAAAATCCAAAGTAAAGCTATAGTGGCAGTTGCACTGTCGCTTATGTTACTGTTATCTGCTTGCAGCACAGCCCCTGCAAAAAGTAATGGAGCATCGACCAGCCAAGATGTATCGTCTGTGGACAACGGAACAAAAACGATTAGCACCAAGTTGGGAGACGTTGAAGTACCTGTAAATCCACAACGAATTATGGTGAATTACTTGCAAGGGGATGTATTGGCGCTGGGTGTTCAGCCAAGCATTGTGGGATTTATGCAGCCGGGAGCCGTATTTGAATCTCTGATGGCTGAAGATACCATCATACTTGAAGACCCTCGTGACCGCGAGGAAGTAATGGCGGCAGAGCCAGATTTAATTATTACTGCAAACCCAGATGATTTTACAGAATTTGAAAAGATTGCCCCTGTTGTGTACATTGAATATCAGGCAATCTCATTGGATGAACGTCTTTTATTTATTGGAGATGTAATTGGAAAGCAAGCCGAAGCGGAGCAACTTTTGAAAGATTACCACCAAACGTTGGATGAGGCTAAACAAACACTAACCGAAAACGGGCTGTATGATTCTACCGTTTCTGTAGTTATGGGAGATGGCAGCGGCGGCATGATTGTTCGTGGAAACAATTGGGGCATTAGTTCCACCGTTTATGGTGTCTTGGGCCTTCATGCGCCAAAGTTGGTTGAAGACACTATGTTTAAAGAGGATAAAACCATTTCTATGGAGGTTATGCACGACTACATGGGTGATTATATTTTATATGAGCCCGACAATTTTGATGATATCTTGGACAGCCCCATCTGGGCAACCCTGGATGCCGTTACAACGCAGCAAGTAGCCACATATGATAGTACGCTGGCATATTTCCCAGACATCTATTCGGTTACTAAACAGGTAGAGGCAATAACCAGTACATTATTGAATTTATCGAAAAGTTAAACACCAAAACTGAGTATCCTCCCCTTTATACTGTTTACAGAGTTTTTCTTGAAAGCTTGCAGGCAATTGCAGAGATAATATTTTGTATATAAGCTATCGTTCATCAAATTTTGCACAAAATATAATAGATGCCGCGTTTTTAAACGGTCTTTAGCTCCCCTATCTCATTTAACTTTCAAGGCAAGATTACTCCTTCTTACCGTAATTTGCTCTTTGATTATGCTGGTTTTAAAAAGCCGCATTACCACCCTAACCAAAACAAAACCATCTTCTATTTGCCAATTATAAGCAAATAGAAGATGGTTTTTGAGTTATTCCTGCTCTATTTTCAAATTTACATCAATTCAAGTTTTAAAGATTTTCATTTTTAATTGCTGTGTAGATATTTTAATGTAAACTAAAGAATTGGTTTATCGCTTTTAGAGTACCGGGATTTTTAGTACAATCTTTTTCACTGCAACGGGTTCGTTTACAATAATTTTAGGCATATGGGCTTCTTCTGGCGCAACCACAATCAAATCCCCTTGATAAAGAGTCATACAACTGGCTTTTTGGGGGCTATGGTAAATTGTAATGTCCTTCTCGGCGTTATAAGCGATTTTTTCTTCTACCGAATCGCGGTGTGCCAAATAAACATTCTCGCTGCCTATAACCATGTAGTGAACATCAAAGTAGCGGTCGTGTGTTTCGTATTTACCCTCATCGGCAGAAAGGGTCGTATACTCCTGCACGCTGGCGGTAACTCCCTGTGTCAGCTCAATGGTTCCCACCGGCAAGTCTGCAAGGTCTTCCCTACGGAGAAAAGCATAACCAATTTTAAATTTTTCGGCCAAATAATCATATTTTTCGGCTAAGGCAAGGCTGGAAATCAACATAATGGATGCTCCTTTTCTTTTGTTGCTATTTGTTAATACTGCACTTTTTAAAAAATTTTTAGGTGTGCTGGTAGCAAACCAACTCTTGCACGCTATAACAAGGCGCCGCACAACATCTTAAAATAGATACACCAAACAAACGGCTGTTGCGTATGGCTTTCTCAATTTGTTTTCCCGCTCCATTTGGGATGGTTGTAAACTTCGGGGTTTGCCACACCGGGCCATTGCTGGCCCTGCAAAACTGCCAAACAACCATCGGCGCACATAGTGGCCGCGCGTATTGTGGCCTCTTTTGCCTGCGCTGCACTATGGGGCGAAAAGATAAGATGCTTTGCCGACAATAGCGGGTTTTCTTGTTTGGTGGGTTCTTCCACCGGGGTATCTATACCTGCCCCCGCAATGATGTTATTGTTAAGGGCTTCAACCAATGCTTCTTCCTCTACAATGCCGCCGCGCGCGCAGTTTATTAAAAGTGCTGTCGGCTTCATCTGAGCCAACTGTTCTTTTCCAATAAGGCCTTTGGTGTTGGGCTGTAGTGGAGTGTGAAGCGTTACAATATCGGCTTCTTTTAGTAAATCCTCTAATGTAGCACAGCGTTGTGCCCCCCGCTTTGCCATTTCCTGTTCCGACAAGTGAGGATCATAGGCTATCAGTTTCATTCCAAAAGCAGCGCATAAACGCCCCACGCGGCTGCCAATGTCTCCAAGCCCTACTATGCCCACCGTTTTATCCAACAGTTCAGACTGGCGGCCACAATTGCGAATTTCAAAGTTTCCACGCAGTGCTTCGTTATGGCACTCTACCATGTTAGAAGCTAAGCCCAGCATTAGCGCCAAGGTATGTTCTGCCACCGAATCGGCATTGCAGTGTGGGGCAATTACCACCGGAATGCCCCTAGCAGTGGCTGCCGCTACATCCACGCTGTCAAACCCTATTCCAGAGCGTCCCACCACTTTTAGGTTGGGGGCTTGTTCTAGTTCTTGCGCGTTTAAATGCCCAATGCGGATAACCAACGCATCCGCGGTAGAAAGTTCTTCCAGATATTCTGCCGGATTGCCGGAATTGGCAACCCAAATATCCCCCGCCTCGGCAAATTTTTCATAGCCCTCTTTACAAAGCGGTTGTGTCATGATGGTTTTCATGGCTTTCCTCCCATATCATCATATTTCCTTTTTCGTCAAAAGGCAGTTCTTTTGGTTCTTCTACAATTTCTATGCCGGGGGTATTTTGCGCCAATTCCCAATACGCTTTAGAAAGGTACAATTCGCCCATAGTTAGCGTATTGCGAATCAATACAATTCTGGGATTTGTTTGGTCTATGTAATTACAGGTTTTGATAGCCCCTTGAATTGCCATCTTGTCATCTCGCAGTACCATCGCCAATTTGATGGGCCAAAAAACGGTGGAAGTTAGGGCGTTTGGATAAGTTTCTAAAAAATTAAACTTTTCATAAAAGCGCAGCGTGGTAGTATCTGCCTGGCCTATCCCCATTCCATTACCATGGGAGGCTTTGGTTAAATCTAGCACTGCCGTGCGTTGGTGCTTTAGCCCGCCACCGCCATACGGTGTAGACCATGTGCCTGTAATGTTGGGGTCCATACCGCTGCCAGAAAAGTCTTTGCCAATTTCTTTTACCACCATTACGTCGGTTTCATCCACCAAAATGCGGGGCATTAAGCCTTTGGCATACTCTAATATTTTTGGTTCTTCTACCGGAATTTCTTCGTTATGCAGCACCGCTATTTTGCAGGTTTGGTCGTAGGCGTTTTCTATTACGCCAATGCCAAACAGCACCTTTGCATGGGTAAGCACAAAATTGCCAAACAGCGGAATGCGTGTTTTAAACACACCAAAGCCATCTCGGTGAAGGCTGTTTGCCCCCTCTTGATTGCCAAGACCAATACAAAGCATCTTTGTCAGGCCCGATTCGTAGTTGCCTCTAAAAGCGCTGTGGGGCTTAATGCGATTGATTGCCACAATGCCGTCTGCCTCAAATGCAATCTTATCGATGTAAACAGGAAGGCTCTTTCCATCTTCTTCTACATATCCAAGTTTCACTGTTTCCATAGAAGAATGAATGGGACAGCCACAAAATTCTTCTGTAATGCCATACGCCTGAAGCACAAGCAATTGCCCTTGGGCAGTGGCACCACCGTGGCTGCCCATTGCAGGGATAATAAACGGCTGACACCCCCTGCTTTTTAGGTAAGCAACAGCTTCGCGCAATACAACGTTCATGTTCGATATACCTCGGCTTGAGCCTGTAAGACATATGCGCATACCCGGGTGCAGTAAATTATCTAGGCCTTTATTCTCTAGCTGACTGCGCACCTCGCCTGCTACATCGTTTAGGTGTGAATCATCAAAGTGCTGCCTTATTTTAAACATAGGGGGAATACGGGTATCTTTTAAGAGCCCCTCAATAACACTGTAATCTTCAAAGCTGTGGTTGGGATTTTCCAAAAAGGTTCCTCCTTTCTCTTTATTTGTAAGTTTACAACAAAAAACAACAGATGTATTTCAAAAATTTTATCTTCTATTTGTACTTTTCTCAGATATGTGATACTGTGAGCACGAGGTGATGTTCAGTGGAAAGCAATGTAACCGTGCACCGCGTGGTGCGCGACAAAAAGAAGCCCGGCCAATATATAGAGCCTCACAGTCATTCTTTTTTTCACTATCTATTTAACCTAGCGGGGCATGTAAAAATGCATGCTGACGATGCGGATTTTGTTGTGCCGCCCGGTGGGCTTGCCATGATTCCGCCAAGGGTAAAGCACTCCATCCACAGCCTAGATTATTCTTGCAGTTTAAATATAAAATTTACCTGTGAGGGACCTTTGGAAAAGCCCGTAGCGCAGTTTCCCTTTTTTTTGCCACGGATTGGAGATTACCAGCAAGTGCTGCTTAAAAACCTGTTGGAAGAGGCTGTTTTACAGCAGCCCGGCAGTGCCGAGCTTGTAAGCCTGCGAATGTATGAGTTTTTGCTGCTTTTAAACCGCACAGAGTGTGCCGCACCGCTTGCCCCCTCTTTTGATGTGGGACGAAACAGTAAACTTAAAAAGGCGCTGGAGCTAATTGCCATACAGCCAAATTTATCTGTTGCAGAGTTGGCGGCTGCTTGCGGATACCACGAAAACTATTTTTCTTCCTTTTTTAAAAAAGCCATGGGTTGCACGCCCCGGCATTATATTAACCTGCAAAAAATTAATAAAGCCAAAGATTTGCTGCTCTTTTCAGATTGCAATGTAACCGAAACCGCCGACCAGCTGGGTTTTAGCGGCGTACATTATTTTAGTAGGGTATTTCATCAGCTAACCGGCATAACTCCATCAGAATATCTTAACCGTGGCAGCCAGCCGGTTACGGTTAACGTAATACACAACAGCTACACACCCTGCGGTATATTCGAATTTCCACTTCGTGACCCCACCCCGGCCGGATAGTGCCTTACTGCATTAAAAACATTTATGACAAAGCATTAAGATAACAAATAAAAGCCAAGCAGAGTATCTGCTTGGCTTTTATTTGGCTTATTGTAAGATACTATAGTAAACAGAAAAAGCAGGGGCAAAAAGGTTCTTTGCCCCTGCTTTTTCAATCAATACAAACAATTTACAGATAATAAGTAATTAAATAATACAAAGGCTTTGTGCTTTATAGTGTTTAAAACCAGCTAATACCCTTTTAAACACTACAAATTAATCGATAATTTTATATACCTTGTTTTTTACCAAATACACAAGGATATCTACTATTTCTGGTAAATAAAGTTTGTTTTTGTTTTTTATCAATTCTTTTATTGCTTCGCTTTTGCCCAACGCGGCGCGGTAGGGCCTGTGGGATGTCATCGATTCAAAAACATCGGCCACGCATACAATCTGCGCTTCCATCATAATTTGATTGTTGGCAAGCCCAAGGGGATACCCACTGCCATCCAGCCGCTCGTGGTGCTGCAAAACAATATCGGCAATGGGCCTAAGAAAAGGCACATCCTTTAATATATCATAGCTGGCTTGGGGATGTGTTTTTACAAGGCTATATTCAAATTCGTTTAATTTTGCAGGTTTAGATAGTATTTCTATAGGGATGCCTATTTTTCCTATATCGTGTACCACCCCTGCTCTGTAAACCAGCTCGCACCGTTCCTGGCTCCAGTTCATTTCTTCGGCAATGGCCTTGCTTATTAAGGCAACCCGCTTTTGATGTCCGGCCGTGTACAGGTCTTTTTGTCCAACCATTCTGGCTATGGCAAGCAGGGTATCGTCTATGGCATTTTCCAGTTGGTTGGATTTATCTGCAATAATATCCTGGCTAGAAATATTTTCCATGGCAATGCCCGCCGTATCTGCCAAAACCTGCAATACCTTTACTTCCTCTGATGTAGCATTATGTTTATCGCCCCAATAACATCCAATTGCCCCTATGGGAGAGCTTATTCTGATAGGAACGGTAGCCAGGCTTTTTACAAAGGTTTTTTTGTAAGCGTCGATGGGTATGCGAGAATTCAGATAGATATCCTCTATAATGGCTGGGGTTTTGTTAATCATTACCCAGCCACTAATGCATTGTTCCATAGGAAAACGGCTCCCCTTCCAAAGCGGAGAGATTGCGTCTTCTTCTGCATAGTAGCAATACCCATTATCCTTTAAAACAAAGGTAGCACCATCTGAGCCAATTAATTCTCTAACAGAGTGCCTTGTAATGTCCATAACTGTATCTAAATCGTGCGCAGCAGAAAGGCTTTGCACTACCTGTAACAGCTCATCTATTGCGTGAATATCGGTTAAGGTATATTTTTTTTTATTTATCACAAAATCGTGCATACTTTTGTTTACCCCCTTAATACAACTGTTTGTTACAAACGGTTTTTATTAAGACAACGCCACCCTGCTTTTGTGCAAGGCATGAGATAAAAGTATAAATAATGTTTATATATAAATTATATATTTATTTTTTTTGCGGCGCAACAAAACCAGCCAGGTGCCACCATTTAGCCACTTAAAAACAAATTTACCGTTTTTGCTTTTGTTTGGTATACTACTGCTATTAAGCTGTTTTATAAAAAAGGAGGCCGTTACAATTATGGCACTTAAATTGGGCGGATGGTGCGCCGTTTTAGACTCTGACAATGCAGAAAAATTATCGGCATTTTACGAGAAATTACTAGGATGGACAAGATTTAAAGGCGAAGAATTTATAACCCTTGCAAATGTATCGCAGCCGGGGTTTCCAACATGGATTACCTTTCAGCAAGTAGACAACTACATCCCACCCATTTGGCCTGCGGCGCCCGATAAACAACAGCAGATGGCACAGTTAGACTTTCATGTAGAAGACATGGAAGAGGGTGTGAAGCACGCATTATCTTGCGGTGCCACCTTATCTGACGTTCAGTTAGAAGAAGGCCTGCGTGTATTGCTGGATCCTTCTGGGCATCCTTTTTGCATGGCTCCCATGCCCGATTGGATGCGGAGTATGTGACCTTATAAAATAGGCGGCAGGCATTTGCTGTTGATTACTTATAGATGAACACCATTTATATTTTCTTGGTTTTTCTTTTGCTTTTTTGTTATGTAAAACCGTTTTTATCTGCCATTTACCGGCAATTAGAGGCGGTTTTTATTTTCCCCATTCTCTATTTTGTATACTTTTTTTATCCAATTTTAACCGCCGCCACAAATTCATCTTTATTCTTTTCGCTTTTGTTATGGTTTTTCCCTTAATTACAGCGGTTTTTGCTTTTTTATTGTTTTGGCAGGCAACCGCGGTGTATAGTTAAGCTACTTGCAGCGTTTTAAATATAATTATCATGCCTGTGTTTTACTATTTTAAAAAGAAAAGAGGCCAAATAATATGTGCACAAGTTTGACAATGCAAACAAAAAACAACGAGCATCTGCTTGCCAGAACAATGGATTTTGCTTTTGAATTGGATGCTACCATTTCTTATATGCCAAAAGAGTACAACTGGGCTTCTTCCCTATCCATAGCCCAAAAGTTTAAGACCAAATACGCATTTATTGGCGCTGGAAGAAACATGGGCGGGCAGTATTATTTTGTAGATGGTGTTAACCAGCACGGCCTTGCTATGGCAGAGCTTTATTTTCCGGGCGAGGCAAAATATCATGCCGATACACAGGACCAAAAAATAAACCTTGCCCCACAAGAGCTTGTGCTTTGGCTGCTGGGTGGATGCCGCACCATTGATGAAGTGACCGAAAAGCTTAGCAGCGTAAGGCTGGTGGATTGCCCCATGGTAATTGTAAATATTACGCCCCCATTGCATTACATTATTACAGACAATACGGGGCGGGTGGTAATTTTAGAATCTGACAGCGGAGAGCTTGTCTTAAAAGAAAATCCCGCAAAGGTACTTACCAACAGCCCCGAGCTTGAATGGCAGCTTAAAAACTTGAACAATTTTTTGCACTTATCCAACAGCGAATTTCCCACTAAAAATTTTTCTGATTACAGTGCACAATCTTTTGGGCAAGGAAGCGGATCGTTTGGGTTGCCGGGCGGCTATACCCCACCCGAGCGCTTTGTAAGGGCGGCCTTTTTACGGCATACCGCAAGTGCACCAAGCACAATTGATGAAGGCGTAAATGCCCTGTTGCACATTTTGCACAGCGTAGACATAGCCAAAGGAGCGGTTGTTCACCAAAACGGATATTTAGACTATACGCAGTATATCTCTGTTATGAGCCTGGCAGACAAATTTATTTTTACGTAAGCCTGTTTTTTGTGATATAATCCATTCAAATAAACACTCGTTTAAAATTTAAATATTTTCAAAAAAATCAGTCTACCTCAAAAGGAAAAAGCCGCCCTAAAAAACCTTGATAAAGGAGCCATACAAATGGCAACGTTTGAAATTAAAAACCTGGTTAAAAAGTTTGGCAAAACCACTGCGCTAGACGGTGTAAGTATGGTTGCACAGGAGGGGCAGATACATGCTTTTCTTGGCCCCAATGGCGCTGGCAAAACCACCACTATACGGTGCCTGCTTTCTATTTTAAATCCAACCTCGGGCAGCATTACCTTGTTTGGGCAGGATGCATGGAAGCACTCTGTAGAACTGCATAAAAGGCTGGCATATGTACCCGGAGATGTTAACCTGTGGCCCAACCTTACCGGCGGTGAAGTAGTAGATACCTTTTTGGCCATGCGCAAAAGTGGCCCACCCAACAAAGCCCGCTTGGCAGAGCTAACAGAGCAGTTTGAATTTGACCCCAGCCAAAAGTGCGGCGCATACTCTAAAGGAAATCGGCAAAAGGTTACCCTTATTGCCGCACTTGCTGCCGATGTGGAACTGTATATATTTGATGAGCCAACCAGCGGGCTAGACCCATTAATGGCCCATGTTTTTGAGGATGCTGTTGCCGATTTGCGCAAGAAAGAAAAAACGGTTATACTTTCTAGCCATATTATGAGCGAAGTAGAAAAACTGGCCGATTCAGTTAGTATCATCCGCAAGGGCAAAATTATCGAAACCGGCTCTATGGCAGAAATTACAAAAAAAGCAGACGGCAAATCTTTAGAAGATTTCTTTCTTAGCGAATATCAGGATCGGGGGTAAAGCTTATGTTGGCACCCGGTTTTGGTAAGCAACTGCGTTTTATTGCCCGCAGAGAAAAATTTGCCAGCCTGCTTTGGGTTATTTGTATTGCGGGCAGTTCCATTTTGTTTGTGGGGATGTACCCCGGCCTCTTTCCCGATAAAGAGTCTTTATTAATAATGGCAAACACCATGAACACCCCCGCCATGATAGCATTAATGGGCCCGGTGTATGGATTAGAGGCAATTACCCCTGCTATGATTATGGCGCAGGAATGCCTGATATGGTTTGCACTGGCCACTGCCATCATGAATATATTTTTTGTAAACAGGCACACCCGTGCCGATGAAGAACTGGGCCGTTCCGAAATCTTTTTTTCTTTGCCGGTTGGGCGCATTACCCCTGCACTTGCAACATTGTTTGCCGCCTTTGTCTTAAATATATCTATTTCTGTTATTATTGCCCTTGGCATGCTTATGCTAAACATTGCTGGCAGCAGCCTTGCGGGCATACTGCTATATTCCTTTTCTATTGGTATACAGGGGTTGGTATTTGCAACGCTTACTTTGCTAGTAGCGCAGGTTTTTTCTACTTCGCGCGCCACAAGCACCTGTATGTTTGGTGTTTTGGGTGTATTTTACGCCCTAAGGATGTTTGGCGATTTAAGCGGCAATGCGCTAAGCATTGTTTCTCCCATGGGGTTGGGGCTGCAAATTTCTGCTTTTTACAAAAACCATTTTTGGCCGCTTGCCATATTGCTGGCAGAAGCTGTCGCCGCCGGTGTTGCTGCCCTGTGCATTTGCGCTGCCCGCGATGTTGGCCGTGGCCTGCTGCCCCCACGCAAAGGGCGCATGCATGCCTCCCGCTTTTTACAAAGCAAACTGGGCTTTGTTTTACGTCTTTGCCGGGGCACCATACTTGCTTGGGGCATAGGTATGTTTGCAATGGGGGCTATTTATGGCTCTGTGGTTGGACAAATAGATACCTTTGTAAGTGACAACGAAATGTTTAAAAAAATACTAGATGTTACCGGCGGTTACGACATTGCCAGCAACTACACAGTGCTTGTACTGCTTATAGGGGCTATGCTTGCCGCTGTACCCGTTATGAATTTGGTAAACAGAATACGAACCGAGGAGAAAAGCAACCGGCTAGAAAGCCTCCTTTCTTTATCGGTATCGCGCACAAAGATGTTTGGCTGTTATATTGGCATTGCCTTTGCACAAAGCTTTTTATCCCTTATTTTACTGGCTCTTGGTTTTTACACTGGTGCCTATGGTACAACTGCACTATCTTTGAGCAGCCTTTTACAGGCGGTACTTGCCTACCTGCCCGCTTTATGGGTTATGCTGGGTCTGTGCACCCTGCTTACTGGCGGCATGCCAAAACTGTTGCCCTTGGCTTGGGGGGTATTTGCCTTTTCGTTTGTAATCCTGTATTTTGGGCGGTTGTTTGATATACCTGAATGGGCGCACAAGTTAACTCCGTTTGGCAATATTCCTCAGCTGCCTATACAGGAGTTCTCAACCGAATCTATGATTGCCCTTACCATAATGACTGTTCTCTCTATCTTACTGGTTATAATAGGCCTTGCACGCTACAAACGCAGAGATATTGGTTAGATCTTTTATTAACAAAACAATGCAATTGAACAAAAGAAAGGTTATACAACGTGAATATTTTTGACCAAATGGCTTATAGGTACGACACCCCCGAAAGGGCCGAGATTGCAACGATTGTTGCCGAAAATTTAAAACAGCAAATGGGCGGCTTTAAAGATAAAACCGCAATTGAACTGGGCTGTGGCACCGGCCTTGTTGGGTTACAACTTGCTTCTTGTTTTAAAAACATCACCTATATAGATACTGCCAAAAACATGGTGGATATTGTTGCGCAAAAAGTAACTGCTTTAAACATTAAAAATGCCACTGCATTGGTTTTGGATATCCTTGATGAAACGGCGGCCCCTTTAACTGCCGATTGCATTTTTATGTCTCAGTTGTTATTACATGTGCCCCCTTACCAAGATTTTTTAAAAAAGACCTTTGAAATGCTGGCCCCATCGGGCACCTTATTGATTGTTGATTTTGATAAAAACGAGCTTGTTCCATCCGATAGGGTGCATAACGGCTTTGACCAAACCCAGCTTACTACCCTACTAAAGAATATCGGGTTTAAAAATATTACCTCCACTACTTTTTACAGTGGTAAAAAGATATTTATGAATCAGGATGCCACAATGTTTATTTTAAAAGCCGAAAAATAACTGCTTTTATAAGCACTATAAATAACACAGCCCACCACAATATAGCCGGTGGGCTGTGTTATTTATTAAAAATGAGTGCTGACCTATGTGCGCGCTTTATCTGGTTACCAGCATACTGATTAAAAGCCAAACGGCAAACAAAACCGTAGCAATGGGCGCAAATGTACTTTTGCGTTTTTCCATTACAATACCGCCGACATAATACTGGCCGCGCATTCTTCAATGCTTAAAATACTGCTGTTCAACATCATATGATACTGCGATTTATCGTTCCACGTTTTGCCCGAATAGCTTTTATAATAGTTTGCCCGGCGGTGATCGTATTTACGAAGGGTTAGTGCCGCTTCTGCGGGAAATACGCCATAGCTTTCAATCGCTCGCTTTTTGCGAGATGCAAGATCGGAATAAACAAAAACAGATAATACATCGTCCCGCTCTATCAATACGCTGTGGGCTGCCCTGCCAACAAAAACACAGGGCTGTTCTTTGGCGGCAATTTCGGTAATAATGGTAGATTCCATAAGCAATAGCTCGTCTCTTACAGGCATTTCGTTTTTTGTTGAGCCCAACTGCCCCATACGAAACAAAGTATACAGCAGGCTATTGTTAGCGCTTTCTTCGTATTCCTGCAAAGATTCTGCCGAAACACCCGCACGCTCAGCCGCCATTAAAAGTATCTCGTTGCCATAGCAGGGCATGCTTAGGTTTGCGGCCACTTCTTCGCCAATTATTCTTCCGCCGCTGGCATATTCGCGTTCTATTGCAATAAACTTATATTTCATATTCACATCCCTCTACGATGCCAGCTCAAACTGGCTGTTATACAGTTCGGCGTAAAATCCATTTTGGGCCAGCAATTCTTCGTGGTTACCCTGCTCTATAATATCGCCGTCTTTCATAACCAATATCATGTCCGCATCCCTGATGGTAGAAAGCCTGTGCGCAATAACAAAAGAAGTGCGCCCTTCCATCAGCATATCCATGGCTTTTTGTATCAACTCTTCGGTTCTGGTATCTACCGAGCTGGTAGCTTCATCCAATATTAACATAGGCGCATTTTGCACCATGGCGCGCGCTATGGTGATAAGCTGTTTTTGCCCCTGAGAAAGAGTTGTTTTATCATCCAAAACAGTATCATATCCCTGCGGCAAGGTTGTTATAAAATGGTGCACCCCTACCGCGCGGCAAGCTTTTATTACTTCTTCGTCGCTTACGTTTTCTTTACAGTATACAATATTTTCTCTTACTGTACCGTTAAACAGCCAGGTGTCTTGCAGCACCATACAAAACTGCTCGTGTACATTTTCTCGTGTTAAATTCTCCGTGGGCACACCATCTATTAATATTTGCCCGCTATTTAGCTCGTAAAAGCGCATAAGCAGGTTTACAATTGTGGTTTTGCCCGCGCCTGTGGGCCCAACAATGGCTATCTTTTCTCCCGCTTTGGCCTTGGCAGAAAAATCATTGATAATCACCTTATCAGGGTTATAGCCAAACCGCACATTTTTAAACTCTACATCACCTGCAATATCTTTTAAAGTCTTGGTTTTTGCAGTTTCATCATCCAATTCTTCTTCGTCTAAAAACTCAAACACACGCTCGCTGGCGGCAGCGGTAGATTGCAGATTGGTGGCTGCCTGTGCTATTTGCGAAAGTGGCTGGGTAAACAGGCGTACATACATCATAAATGCTACAATTACGCCAAAGGTAATGCTTCCGTTCATTGCAAGGGCGGCGCCCACCACGCAAACTGCTACATAACCCAGGTTGCCAATAAAGCCCATAAGGGGCATCATAATACCAGATAAAAACTGGGCATTGTGGTTGCTCTCGCGCAGTTTGCCGTTGGTTTCGGCAAACACTTGCTGCGCCTGCCGCTGCCCATTGTATACCTTTACAACATTATGGTTAGAGTATACTTCTTCTATTTGTCCGTTTATCTGCCCAAGCTCTTTTTGCTGGCGCATAAAGTATTTTTGGCTTTTTGACATAATCACCATCATAAGTACAAACCCAATTAATGTTGCTACAACCGCAGTAAGCGCCATAAGCACGTTGGTGGTTAACATTATTATTAGGGTGCCAGCCAGCAGGGCTATGGCAGATACCAGCCCCCCTATGCTTTGGTTAAGTGTTTGGCCAATTGTATCAACATCGTTGGTAACACGGCTTAATACATCACCATAGCTTGTTTTGTCAAAGTAGCGCAGGGGCAGGCGGTTTATTTTGCCAGAAATTTCGGTACGCATTTTTTTAGATACTCTTTGCGTTACCGTTGCCATAATAAAGCCTTGCAGGTAAGAGAAAAGGGCACTTAGCGCATATATAGCCACCAAAGAAAAGCAAATTTTTATAATGCTGTCAAGGTCGATGCTAGTGGCAAGGCCCTGTGTAATTATGTCTGTAATCTCACTTATTTTATCCGGCCCAATAATGGTAAATATGGCGCCCCCAGCGGCCAGCACAAGTGCAATAATAATAGCGGGCATATAGGCTTTGCAATACCCTATAAGCTTTGCCCAGGTATCACTAAAATTTTTGGCTTTTTCTCCGCCGCCCATGCCACCGCGCGGGCCTGGCCCCGGAGGGCCACCCATATTGCCGGCCGGGCGGTTATCGTTGTATTTTTCATTGGGCATCTGCCAGTTCCTCCTTAGACAATTGTGATTCTGCAATTTCGCGGTATACATCACAGGTACGCAAAAGGTCTTTATGTTTACCCATACCCACTACTTCGCCTTTATCCAGTACAATAATTTTATCTGCATCCATAATTGTACCCACGCGCTGTGCCACAATAAGGCTGGTTACATCGCCTGTTTCTTTTTTAAGGGCGGTGCGCAGCACACGGTCGGTTTTATAATCCAGCGCAGAAAAAGAATCATCAAAAATGTATATTTCGGGCTTGCGGCATACCGCACGCGCTATAGAAAGACGCTGTTTTTGCCCGCCGGATACGTTTGTACCCCCCTGAGAAATGGAGGATTCTATCCCTTTATCCATCTTATCAACAAACTCGGCAGCCTGTGCAATTTGTACTGCCTGCCGTATGTCTTCTTCGCCGGGCTCCCCATACACAGTTTCTCCATAGGCAACATTGCTTGCCACAGTACCACTAAAAAGTACTGCCTTTTGCGATACATAGCCCAGTTTATTGTTTAGTTCTTCTTGCTTATATTCCCGCACATCCACCCCGTCTACCAGTACCTGCCCGTCTGTTACATCGTAAAATCGGGGCACAAGGTTAATAAGTGTGCTTTTGCCGCTGCCGGTAGAACCAATAAATGCCACTACCTCGCCTTGCTGCGCCGTAAAGTTAATATTGCGCAAAATATGCCCTGTTGCGCCGGGATACATAAAGCTTACATTTTTAAACTCTACTGTGCCCTTTTCTTTTGTGGGTTCTTTTATGCCTGCGCCATCTGTAATGCTAAGCTCTGTATCCAGTACTTCGTTAATACGTATAGCAGATACCATTGCGCGGGGCAGCATAATAAAGATGATGGTAAGCATCATAAACGACATTAGTATTTGCATTGCATACGATATAAACACTATCATATCGCTAAACAAGCTTATTTTATCCATCATTTGGGCTGCATCAATTAAATAGGTGCCAATCCAATAAATTGCCAGCGAAAGGCCACTGTTAATCAAGGTCATTGCAGGCATCATCAATGCCATCATGCGTGTTACAAACAGGTTGGTACTTGTAAGCTCTCCATTTGCTTCATCAAACTTTTTTTGCTGGTAGTCTTCGGCGTTATAGGCACGCACCACCCGCAGGCCTGTTAAGTTCTCTCGTGTTACTTCGTTCAGGTTATCTGTCATGGCCTGTATACGTTTATTTTTGGGCAGTACCACAAGCACCAGCATCATTATAAGTACCAGCAGTATGCCAACCGCAACCGCTGTGGCTGTTGTCCATTGCCAACTTTTGCCGGATATTTTTACAATGGCCCAAACCGCTGTAATGGGGGCTTTAATCATCATTTGCAGCCCCATAGCAACAATTGTTTGTACCTGGGTAATATCGTTTGTAGAGCGGGTAATTAGGCTGGCTGTAGAAAACTGGTTAATCTCTTTCATCGAAAAAGACTGTACCTTGTTAAACAAGTTACCCCGCAGAGTGGCCGATAAGTTTGCCGCCACCTTAGCCGCAAAGTACCCCACCGTAATAGATGCCGCAAGGCTGCCCAAGGCGCACAACAGCATCATTCCGCCGGCTCCCCATATATCTGCCATTGCGCTGCCCGGCGTTTGTACAAGCTTTGTAATCTCGGACATATAATCGGGCATTTTAAGGTCTAACCATACCTGTGCCACAATAAATACCAAGCTGGCGCCAATAAGACCCCAATCTTTTGATTTTAAATACTTAAAAATCTTTATCACATTTTTACCTCCAAACCATTTTGCGTGTTAACATTAATTATTGAACCACTGTAATGTTAACTAAAGTTTAACTTTATGGATTTAAATGTGAAAATTTAAAGAAATTACAATGCTTATTGTTAGCTTAACAAAAAGAGAATATTGTATACTATAAGCAAATACCCACGCGGAGGTGCAGACAATGCCAAAAATTCTTGTAGTAGAAGATGACGAACGCCTGCAAAAAATATATACGGCTTTGCTGCAAAAAAACGGCTACGAAGTAATTGCAGCCGAAAATGCAGCCAAGGCGCTGGAGGCACTGGAACAAAAGATAATAGACCTTATGATATGCGATGTGATGATGCCCGGCATGGATGGTATAGAGCTTACAAGACAAATACGCATGGCAAAGTACGATTTCCCCATTTTAATGGCTACCGCGCGAGACAGCTTTCCTGCAAAGCAGGAGGGCTTTAGGGCGGGGTCTGACGATTACATGGTAAAACCCATTGACTTAAATGAGATGTTGCTGCGCATAGAAGCCCTGCTCCGGCGCGCAAAAATTACCACCGACAAAGAAATTACCAGTGGCAATACAAAACTGCTGTATAACTCTTTAGAGCTTATGCAGGGCAGCGATGTGCAGGTATTGCCGCAAAAAGAGTTTTACCTTTTGTTTAAACTACTGGCCAGCCCCGGCAAGGTATTTACTCGCCAGCAAATTATGGATGATATTTGGGGGCTGGAAACGCAAAGTGATTTGCGCACGGTGGATGTACACATAAACAAGCTGAGAGAACGTCTGATGGATAATAAGGATATAGCGGTTGTAACCGTGCGGGGGCTTGGATATAAGGCGGTAAAAACAGTATGAAGAAAAAAAGAATTATGAACTTGCGTTTGGCATTTGTAACCAGTATATTTTTCATTTTGCTGGTTACTGCAATTTTTATTTTGCCCCTTGCCTATTACTTTGCACAGCACCAACCTTTTGGCCCGGGCCCGTTTTTGCCCTTTACCATCCTGTTAATATTTAGTGTTGTGCTAGGCACCTGCATTTCGGGCATGGTGGGCAAAATAATACTGCGCCCCATTAACGACATAAGCGAGGCCACCAAAGCTGTGGCAACCGGAGATTTTACCATTCGGCTAGAATCCTCCCGCCAAATTGTAGAATTGCAAGATTTTTTTACCAACTTTAACAGCATGGTGCAAGAGCTAAGCAGCATAGAAACCCTGCGTAACGATTTTGTGCTGAATGTTTCGCACGAGTTTAAAACCCCACTGGCCGCCATTGAGGGCTGCGCCGTACTGTTGCAGGACGATACTATTACCCAAGAAGAACGTCAAGAATATATAACCATGATTCGAGAGGCTTCAAAGCAGCTATCTTCTCTTACCGGCAATATATTAAAGCTATCCAAACTGGAAAGCAGCGATTTGCCCATTGAAAAAGCAGAGTTTAGCCTGGATGAACAACTTCGGCAGGCCGTTTTACAACTAGATACCCGGTGGGCGCAAAAAAACATTGAGCTTGAAGTTGACTTTGATGAAGCCCTATACCACGGAAATGAAGAACTGCTGCTGCAGGTATGGCAAAATCTGCTTGCAAACGCCATCAAGTATTCTGACAACGGGGGCAAGGTATTGGTTGCCCTGTACCGTACAAACAAAAGCATTAGCATACAGGTAGAAGACCACGGTATTGGCATGACAGAGAAAGTACAGCGCCATATCTTTGAGAAATTTTATCAGGGCGATACCTCACGCAAAACCGATGGAAACGGACTGGGCCTTGCATTGGCACAGCGCATTATTACGGCACACGGTGGCACCATTGCTGTAAAAAGCCAGTTGGGCCAGGGTTCTGTTTTTACGGTTCGTTTGCCGCAGCCAGAGGGGCGGTAGTTATTTTTAGGATTGCATTTTGCTATATTGCCCCCTGTACATGTGGGGCATATAATGTACTATAAGCAAACGATATAAGGAGTGAGCTGCGTGAAACTTACCATTGTCTCTGCTTTATGCAAAGCCTAAGGGGCGGCAACGCATAAAGCAAATAAGTGCCCTTTACTATTAGGCTTTGCTTTCCTTTTACACTACCTTTAAGGAGAAAGCCATTATGAATATACCAAATGATTGCAAAGCTGCTTTTGCGCAAACAAATATTACACCCGATTTTCCCGTAGAAATGATTGGGTGTTACCGAAAGAGCAACCGGCCGGACGGAGTTTTACACCCCTTACATGCACAGGTGCTGCTGTTTGAGCACCAAACAATCCGTTGCTGTCTAATTACAATAGACAGCCTTGGCCTTACTGTACAGCTTGCAAATGAGCTGAGAGAAATGGTTGCTAAGGTGCTTAGCACAAGTGCAGTAGATGTGATGCTTAATTTTTCTCACACCCACTCGGCCCCTGCGCCCAAGTCGCCCGTAAACGGGCAAAAATATTTTGCATTGCTGTGCCGCCGTATTATCAATTGTGCAAAGCAGGCATTAAAAAACTTACAGCCCTGCCTTGCCGCTTGGGCACTTGGCAAAACTGATATAGGAGAAAACCGGCGCAATGGTTGCACCATTACCGATAAGCACCTTGGGGCGCTGCAAATTACACATGCAATAAGCAAAAAGCCCATTGCTGTTTTGCTGCGAGTTAGTGCGCATGCCAATACCCTTATGAGTAAGAGTCAAAAAATATCCAGTGATTATATTGGCGTAGCGCGAGAATCCCTTGCTATTAAGTGGAACTGCCCTGTTATGATTATGCAGGGTGCCGCGGGAAATACTAAACCTGCCGGGGTGGATACTATAAATGGCGGAGATTTAAAAGATACCCTGCGTATAGCCAATATGCTTGTACAGTCTGCTTTGCATTTTAACTTTGCCCCCAAGGAGATAACCCGCCTGCAAATGTACGAAACTGAAATAAACTTTTACTCGGACGTGCCCAGCGAAAAAGAAGCCCTGCAAATTGTGGAAAAGGCCGGGTTTGACGCAAAGAGCTGGCTTGCCGAGTGCGCCCGCCTTAAAAGTGCCGGAATTGACGAACAGATGCAGACAAATCACATTCAATTTTTGTTTTTAAATGAGGGTTGCCTATGTGGCGTGCCGGACGAGATTTTTTGTGAAATCGCCCTGCAAATTGCCAAGGATTGCAATGACCCATTATTGCTTTTTAACGGGTATACAAACGGATGCACCGGCTACCTGCCCCACCGTGAAGAATGGGTAAAGGGCGGGTACGAAACTTTTGACAGTTACTTACAATACTATATGTTTCACGGGCATGCCCTCCCTTTTAGGGCAGATACCGCCGAGCGCCTTGTAAACGCTGTTGACGATGCCTATAGGCGATATGCTTTAACCTAGATAGTTTAAAACCAAAAACGTGCAAGCTAAAACTTAGCTTGCACGTTTTTCTTCTAATTTTATAAAATAATGTACTTCAGTTTGAGGGATTACATGTATTAAAACAAGGCTTTGGCAAAACACCAAAGCCTTGTTTTAATACAATATTTATTGTTCTTTACTTACAACATGGTGCCTGCCTTTGGGTACCAAAAACGGAGAATGAGAAACCGGATCGCTTATAATATCACATTCCAGTTCAAACGCTTCTTTTATTAATTGCGAGGTTATTACTTCATCAGGCGTACCCTCGGCAATAAGCGCCCCCCCCGCATAACAAAAATATGGTCTGCATAGCGGGCCGAAAGGTTGATATCGTGCAGCACCATAACAATAGTAGTACCGTATTTTTGGTTAAGGTCTGTAAGCAGGTCTAAAATTTCCACCTGATAGGTTATATCCAAAAATGTAGTGGGTTCATCCAAAATCAAAATATCTGTTTGCTGCGCCAAAGCCATTGCAATCCATACACGCTGGCGCTGCCCGCCAGAAAGCTCGTCTATATTGCGGTTTGCAAGGTCTGCGATGCCCATAATATCCAAAGCATCGGCCACAGCTTTGGCATCTTCTTTGCTCCACCCTTTTAAAAAGCTTTGATGCAGAAACCGCCCGCGGCCAACCAAATCGGCCACTGCTATGCCCTCGGGCACAATGGGAGACTGCGGCAGCAGCCCTACCGTTTGCGCCAACTGCTTTGAAGGGATTTTGCCAATGCTTTTGCCATCCAGCGTTACTTTACCCGCTGTTGGCTTTATAAGGCGAACAAGAGTTTTTAACAGGGTAGATTTACCACTGGCATTGGCACCCAGCACAACGCTTATTTTACCGCTTGGTATGGTTATGCTTACATTGTTTACAACGGTTCTTTTATCATACCCGGCAACCAAATTTTCGGCTTTAAAAACATGTGTATTCATTGTGCATCACCCGCCCTGTTTGTACGAATTAATAAAAAGATTAGATATGGGGCCCCGATAATACCGGTAATTACCCCCACGGGGAACTTGGTAGAAAAAAGGAACTGGCCCATTAAATCGGCGCATAGCACCAGTACCGCGCCGGTTAGCCCCGCCGGCAGCTCGTAAGAAAAACCGATGCCCACCAAGCGCCTGGCAATGGGCCCCGCCAAAAAGGCGACAAATGCAATGGGTCCTGTTGTTGCTGTTGCAAATGCAAGCAAACAAACCGAAGCTAAAATAAGAAGAACGCTGGTTTTGTTTGCGGGCACACCCAGTGTTATGGCCGAGTGCTCGCCAGCTCTAAAATAGTAAGCCGCCTGCCAAGTAAAAGTATAAGCGGGCAAAATACAATTATGGCTATGGCCAGCGGGGGCAAATCTTTTATTTGGATGGTGTTTAAACTGCCACTAAGCCAGCGCATGGCTGCAGGTACATCGTTGCTGGCAGCCTTTAAAATCATAAAAGACACCAAGGCATTTAGCATTGCCTGCACACCAATGCCTATTAAAATAAGCTTACCGCCAGAAAATCCCCCGCCCTGCGATAGCAGATAAATAAGAGCTGTAACCACCAAGCCCGCCGCAACAGCAGCAAAAGAGGCCGCTGCACCGCTTACTTTAATAATAAGAAGGCAAAATACCGCCGCCACACTGGAGCCGGAGGTAACGCCTATAATATTGGGGCTGGCAAGGGGGTTGCGAAGCATGGTTTGAAAAACACTGCCTGCCATGCCAAAAGCAAAGCCCGCCAAAAGGCCCGAAAGCATGCGCGGCAACCGCAGTGTAAGGATGGCAAAGGTTGCCCCCTGCACCTGCTCGCCTTTAAATACCCGCCAAACCACATCCAGCGGGTAAATTGTATTGCCCAAAAGAATCATGGCAACACAAAGTACCAATGCCGCAACCGCCAATAATATAGTTGCGAGGTTCCATCGCAGGCGCCTTGCCCTGCGCCCAGATTGGATTGTATCTATTGTTTTTGTATTCATCAAATTGACCGCACCTTTGATTTCATTGCAATCATAACCAGCACCGGGGCCCCAATAAAGGCTGTAACAACGCCAACTTCAAGTTCTCCTGGCCTGCCAAGCATACGCCCAATCACATCTGACAAAGAGAGCACACACGCCCCTACCACTGCCGACATGGGTATCATCACACGTTGGTCTGGCCCCAAAATAAGGCGCACAACATGGGGCGCCATAAGCCCCACAAAACCAATGGGACCTGCCAGCGCCGTTATAGCGCCGCACAGCATAACACCGGCTGTGGCACTTACTGTTCTTAAAACGCTTGTATTAACACCCAGCCCGGTGGCTACATCATCCCCCAGTGCAAGCGCATTTAGCCCCGGTGCCGAAAATATGCCAATGAGCATACCAGCAACCAAAAAAGGTAAAATGAGAAGGATGCTATCCCACGTTGCGCCGCCTACACTGCCCACCTGCCAAAACCTAAAAACATCCATTACCTGGCCGCGGGGCAGCATAATAGCCGTTACAAGCGAAGAAAGCGCCGCACTGGTGGCAGCACCTGCCAAAGCAAGCTTAATGGGCGTGGCACCGCCACGCCCCATTGAGCCTATTCCATATACAAACACTGCGGTTAAACCGGCGCCCAGCAAGGCCAGCCAAATATACTGCACAGCTGTGCTTATGCCTAAAAAGGCAATGCCGATTACCACAAACAAAGAAGCACCCGTGTTTACCCCCAAAACGCTGGGGTCTGCAATGGGGTTGCGGGTAATGGCCTGCATAAGCGCGCCCGAAACACCAAGCGCCGCCCCTGCCACAAGATCAAAAACCGTGCGCACAATGCGCCCATTTACCACTGCGGCACCAAGAGACTGCTGTGCGTTGCCAAATAAACCGGCAACCACATCCTCTATAGATACTTGGCGCGAGCCAAGTACTATAGAAAGAAAGATGCAAAGCAGAATTACCACAATGCTGCTAACAAACAAAAGAGCCACTTTTTTAAAATGCAGTACCTCTTGGTTTTGGTATGCTTTTTGTTCTATTTCTTTCATTACACTTTATCGGCTGCTTCTGCAAGCAGGGCAACATATTCATCTATGATAGCTGGGATAGAAAGTGCGCTGGGTGTGGCTGCACCGGCCAAATCAGAGTTGCTGTCAATCAAAACCACAGACCCTCTCTGAATTGCGGGAACTGTACCAAACAACGGATCTGCCTGCAGGGTGGTAAGCAGGGTTGCATCCCCATAGGCTACAATAATATCCAAATCGTTCAAAATATCTAGGTTTTCAGAGCTAACGGTTACCGCAAAGCTGGTATCGTCTGTTTTTAGCTCATTTAAAGATTCGGGGAAAGCAATGCCCAAATCGGTTAAATAAGCAGCGCGGGTATCGATGGTGAAGTAAAGATAAAGCTTAGAAAGGTCGGTGGCGTCAATCCATAAAAAGGCGCCGTTTTTGCCCTCTAACTGGGGGTATTGTGCAGTGGTGGTAGCAATCAGGTCTTCCATTTCTGCTACATACTCTTCGCCCTCGGCTTTCATGCCCATGCCTGTTGCATTTAAAATAATCTGGTCTCTCCAGTAGGTTTGCCAGGGCTCTTTGGGGTATGCAACCACCGGGGCAATTTGGCTAAGCAGGTCGTACTCTTCTTGTGTAAGGCCAGAGTATGCCGCCAAAATAACATCCGGTTGGGTATCGCTAATGGCTTCGTAGTCTATGCCGTCTGTATCCTGAAATACATTGGGGCTAGTTACGCCCAGCTCGGCAACTTTGGCTGCAGTCCAAGAATGCATACCAAATTCATCTACCGGGCCAAAGTTTGCCATCGAAAAGCCTACAGGCATCACGCCCAAGGCCAAAGGGGTATCCTGGTTTGCCCAGGCAATGGTAGCTACGCGCTCGGGCTTTTCTTCAATAACAGTTTCTCCAAAAGCGTGCTGTATTACAATGGGATACTCTTGTTCGGTACCTTGTGCCACAGAAGAAACAGCCGAGCTATCCTGTGCCGGAGCGCTGGAGGAAGACTGTGCACCGGAGCAGGCCACAGCCGAAAGGGACAACATTGTTGCAAGTAGCAAAGAACCAAGCTTTTTAAATCTCATTACAGATTCCTTTCCATGTTACAGATAATATCGAACTTTCTTATCGGTTAGCATTGTCTAACCAAGGCAGAGATGATTATATCCGATTTATTTTTTCTATGTCAACCACAACAAAACACATTTTTGGGCAAGTTCTTATTTTTAAAAATTGTCGCCAAATTGCATCCCATACTTCTAAATATGCTATGTGTGTCAGCACTTAATAGTATGGGCGAATTAACGCGTAAAAAATAAGCTAATTTTTGGCAAGTATACTTTTCTATTTTTCATTTCCGCAAATCTTCTATATTTTTTTTTCATATATCAATCCCAATAAATATATGAGCATCCAATTGCCGGGGTTTGCATCTTTGCCATCGTCTTCTTGCATCTATCTTATCAAGCACAGTAGGCGGGCAAAACCACATTTTTCTTTTTAAGCACTTATTGATACAATATACCCATTAATATGCATGCTATATGTACCTAAAACTTTGCTTTTACTTTATAAAACACATTACATATATATTTAGTGTTTCTTATCTCGCTCTATCGGGCAAAAAAAGAGAGGACAGCCCAACCGGGCTACTGTAACATTAAACACCAGGAGATGATGGTATGAATTGGCTAAACCAACTAAATGACGCGCTAAACTATATAGAAAAGCAACTGGACAAAGAAATTGACCCCAGCCAGCTTGCCAAAATTGCATGCTGCTCTGTTTTTCATTTTCAACGGATGTTTTCTTACATGGCCGGGGTTTCTCTTGCCGAGTATATTCGGCGGCGCAGAATGACAAAAGCGGCATTTGATTTGCAAAACAGCTCTGATAAAATCATTGATATTGCGCTTCACTACGGGTACGAATCCCCTACTGCGTTCAATCGTGCTTTTCAAAGCGTACATGGTGTTGCGCCCTCTACCGCAAGGCAAGAGGGCATTGATTTAAAAGCCTATCCTCCCATCAGCTTCAAAATTACCATACGAGGAGAAGCCGAAATGAATTACCGTATTGAGAAAAAAGATGCTTTTAGGATTATTGGCGCAAAGTTGGAAGCCACATGGACAGCCGAAAAGCAGGAGGCGTTTGAGCAGGTTCCCAAATTTTGGGGAGAACAATATCAAAATGGGCTTATCCCACGCTTATGCCAGTATATGGACGGGCAGCCCGAAGGTGTTTTAGGCGTAAGCGTTGGAGACTGGCAGCAGGACGGCACCTTTAATTATTACATTGCTGTATCCAGCACACAGCCTCTACCGGAAGGGCTAAGCGAATACGAAGTTCCTGCATCTACATGGGCCGTTTTTGAGTGTCGGGGCGCTATGCCATTTTCTATACAAAAAATGCAGGAAAGAATTATGACCGAGTGGTTTCCCAATAGCGGTTACCAATACGCTGATGCCCCTGATATAGAGGTGTATACAGACGGAGACCAATCTGCCGAGGATTACCTTTGCTGGATTTGGGTACCGGTGAAAAAATAATTTTATGACCCAGGCATTGCAAAACAGAAAACTACATTGGTAAACATATAAAACCGCCAAGCTTACTTTGGCGGTTTTACTGTTTGTGTAACCTTTTTAAGGCTTTTTTTACAATTGCAAAATATCGCTGTACAGTATAAAATTGTATTTGCTACCACAAATGGTGTTGGGTATCGATTTTAATACTGGGGAGGATTTTATTTTATGTCTGTTTACAAACGAAACGCATTTGGGCTTATAAAAAGCCTGGGGCTGGCAGTAGGTGGTGCTGTTGCCGTTGGCATTATAGCCTGGGTTATCTGCTCCTTTATCTCGATTGCCGAGACCACTGCCCTTTTTATTTCTGTAGGCATTGCTGTGCTTATATTAATTTTCATGGTGTACTCGGCAATTTTTAGCGAAAATATTGCTTTTGAACTTTACCCCGACGGCAGGTTTAGGTACATTAAAAACGGAAAGCTGCAAAATGAATATAACCTAACCCAGTGCCAGGTAGGCTATAAAACACGCACTGGGCGCAATGTTAATACCGATTTAAAATTGCAAATTGTACCCCCTACTGGAGAATCTCATTTTATCGATGCATCTCCTTTAGGCTCCTGGAAATTTCACGATATGTTTGCCGCAATGGAAAAGCTTAGCATTACAACACCATCAAAGAGTACAATAAAAAACAATAAACAAAGCCGCCTTGCATAACAAGCAAGGCGGCATTTACATAATTACTTAAACAACGCATTTAAGCAGTAAAACCCACTTACAAAACACCATACTTTTTAAAGGCGTCGGTACTCGTCATACCCTCTTCTATTGCATGACGCACCACCTTTTCGGCACTGGCTTTTTCAAGCGCTTTTTCTATTACTTCGCGTTCCACTTCCTGCGGAATAATCAGCACACCATCCAAATCGGCAAAAACAATATCTCCCGGTTCTACCCAAACATCCCCTACCTCAATAGGGCAGCGGTAATTTACTACTTGTGTACGCACGCCAGAATCTTGTGCATAACGCCCCCAGCTAAACACCGGCCAATTTTGCTCCAGCACTTGCGGGGTATCTCTGTGCCATCCATCCAACACGGCACCTACGGCACCCCGTGTACGTGCTGTTGCTGTAAGCAGCTCTCCCCAATACGCACAGCGTCCCGTGCCGCCTGCCGCCAGGTATACATCGTTCTTTTCTAGTTGATCCAGCGCTTGGGTAAGCAGGCCAAAGGGCTTTTCCTGCGGGCCAAATACATCTATCATCAAAACCGGCATGGCGCGGCCTGCTATTTTCATTTCTTCTTTCATGGGTTGTATCTTTTGCGGCAAAAACTGATGAAAATGACCCAAAGAATCTAAAATATCTCCTAAAACCGGCGTATACAGCTTTTCTTTCATCATTGCAAAAAGTTCATCATCATTTTTCCACATTTTGCTACCTCCACTTTGTATTTATTCATTTTGGCTGCTTAAATTGTCTTAAACTTTTATATTTCACTTTATCTTTTACGGTGTCAGTATATCACATTTGCACCTCAAATATTTATCAAATTTCGGTCTATATCTTATATTATTTTTTACCGCAAAAGTATATTTTGCTTATTTTCATGTTCAAACTACACCTATTTTAGCATTTTACACATTACAGCCGGCAAACAATTGCCAATTTACGCGCAAAAATATATAATATTATTTATAATCGAGATTATAAATATACATAATTTTATGTATGCCCTTTTGTTTTATCGCTGTGGGATTATCTTTTGCCACAGCCCTTCGCTTTTCTCCATCGGTTGTTTTTGGAAAGTAACGGTTTTACTTTGTGTGAAGGTGTATATTACAATTAAGGCGGTATCCTTAAATGAATATTAAACTGTATATCCAAAAACTTTTTCGTTTTTTAAAAGATAACAGCTTTATTCTTGTTCTTACCTTATTTTTGGTTTCTTACCTAATGCTGTTTTTTCTTTTAATACTATCCCCGTCTTCACCCCAAAAAGTATCCAATATCTCTTCATTTTCGTATTCGCAATCCAGTTCAAGCTCCTCTACACAAAGTATTTAATATATCAGCAGCCTTTCTGCAAAATGCAGAAAGGCTGTTTTTATAAAGAAAAACCGGTCGGCTTACTGCCGACCGGTAGATAATTTAAAAGCTTACTTTTTCTAGTAACTGGGTATTGTCCGAAAGTGTTGCCCCACCCTCGGCAATATAAAAAAACACCAGCAAACGATTATCATGTGATCTATACTGTTTTTGCACCATAGGAGACATTTTTAAAAACGAATCTTTCTTTTCTTCTTCATCTTCAACAAAAAAACCTTGCCCGAAATTCTAAATTCTTCATCAGCACTTATAGTATAAAAGGTTGCATATGGGTTGGCTTGCAGTTGCTTGTACACACTTTTAGTTTTGGTGGTTATAAAATAAAACCGCCCATCCTCATAGTCTTGCAACTGCCAACCGCGCGCGTCTGTTTTGTCATTTACGCTGGTGCTAAGCACGCCTGTGCTAAACAAAGGTAATTTGCTAACAAAATCTTCAATTGTCATTACAGCACCCCTATCCGTATACTATTGTTACTATCTGCTTTATTGCAATGAACGCAGGGCAAGTATTGCTATATACAACATGTTATTGCTGCCAAAATGCGCCAGATAATATATTTTCAACAATATCCAACATAAAATGTATCATTTTTACCGCCAAATGTAAATATGTACGCAATTTATAGCGTAAAGGCCACCTGCCTTTTAAATATAATATTTAAAAATGCGGTTGCTTTTAGATATGTGATGGTGCTATAATAGCATTCGTTCCGGGAAATTAGCTCAGCTGGTTAGAGTGCCTGCATCACACGCAGGAAGTCTGGGGTTCGAGTCCCTAATTTCCCACCATATAGTAAAACCGCGTACTTACTGGAAACCCCAGTGATTACGCGGTTTTTTGATGTTTTAAGCTATAAAAAAGAGTATAAAGAACCATAAAAATATACATTAGTCGACACAGTTTTTACACAGTGGTTTATTTGTGCGGGTTTGTGTTCCAGCTCTTATTGGTTAGCTTTTTGTTGTTATTTTTAACTATTTGTAGGCGTGTATAGAATATATTAAAAGGCTGATTCTGCAAAAACAACAATACCGTACTCTAACTGTTATATAAAAAGATTATATTTTTTTATTACAATGGCTTCAAATAAAAAAATCAGACTACAGCAAATGCTATAATCCGATGCTATAACTTTTTTTGATTCAAAAATACTCTGGATAGCACTCTACACTCTTGCCCTGTGTATTAATTATTTTATGCCCAATATTAACCAACTGCCATATAAACTGCAATTAAGTGCATGATTTGTTGTAAAAAGGCAGCGCCCTTAGTAAGAACCACCATGTTTTACGTATGGAGCATAACTACGCACCGCTTTAAGAGATTGCGCTTGTTTAATTTTTTCTTGCCTTTTTTCTTTTCTCATAGAGCATATACCTGTACCAATTAGCCCTGCAAACTCTCCTACAGCATACACCAATACGCCCCATTCAAGATAATGCGAATGGTCTGCTTTTGCTTCGGTATGTACCGGTTGAGAATTTGATGCTGCCCATACAGTGGAGGATACTGGCAATACACCTATTACAAATAATGCCACCACTAATATTGTAACCCGCTTAAAAATCTTCATAAAGCCCCCATAACTTTTGCCCAACTATATTTAAATTTGATCTTACTATAATAGTCCGATTTATATGGCGTTTCAAGATTATAAATGAATGAAGAATTTTAACTTTTTGCAGATTATTATATGCATTATTTGCGGCGGAAGATAGAAGGTTGAAAAGGAAAAAACAAAGCTGTTTATATACACAAAAAAAGAGACAATTCGTTTAAAATTGTCTCTTTTTTGTCATTGGTATACTTGTAACGCCTGTAGATATTTTGCCAAAGAACAATTGGCACATTCTTTTATAAACGATTGCAATAAACCCTTTAAAGCTTTTATTTTACTCTTTTGTAGGTGCCTGCTTAACGCCCGGCATACCAACCTGCAAATGCGCCTGTTGTCATTACAAACATAAAAAATACAAACGCGGCAACAATACCTATAACCTGCCACATCAATGTTGCCCTAGCATAATTGCGGCGCCCGGAGGGATTGCTGCCAAAGCCCCAAACCAATAGCATAATAAAGCCAATAATGGGTATAGCGCTTACAAATATGGTAAGCATCCACTTTCCAAAGGTATCTTCGGGGTTAACATACGGTTGTCGGTTGTTATTCATGATTTTCCTCCTTATTATGCTTTATATATAGTTTATGTATAAAACTTATCAATTTTAATAAAGGCGCTTACTCTTTTGCGGGATCATCTTTCGATTCTTTTTCAACTTCGGCCTTTTCTTGCAACAGTTCTTTAATAAGTGCGCCAAACGCCCAGCTGCGGTTTTCTCCTGTAAGCACAGCTTTTAAACCAATGGGCAGTTTTGCCTCCCGCAGGGCATCCAAAATATTATTTAAGCGCTGCTCTGTTAAGCCAGAAAACACCAAGGTGCTTTGATTTGGATTTTCTTCGTCATCGTAAGTCTGGGTGGGCTCTGCACTATCTATATAGCCTGCCAAAGATGCCGCAGTGTACGAAAGGGCAGATGCATCTATAATGCGCATCTCGATTTTATGGGCCCTTAGCAAGCTTTCCAGCTCTTCTGTTTTTTCAAAACCTGCCGGGTAAAAAAGGGCAATGCGGCTATTAAATCGTATCTTCATCTTTGTTTCTCCTATTTTAAAATTTTACGCAGTATTTTATTTTTAAAGGCCGTATAAGGATGGTAGCGCATTTTTACATCTATTTTGCCCTTGCGCTGCAAAATGCTTTTTTCGTGGGTAAAGGTATCAAAACTTTTTTTGCCATGATAACTGCCCATTCCGCTGTGGCCTACCCCGCCAAAGCCCATGTGACTGGTGGCAATGTGCAGTATTGTATCGTTAATGCATCCACCGCCAAAGCTGCATTCTTCCAGCACCCGCTGCTGTGCTTCTTGGCTGGTACTAAAAAAGTAAAAGGCAAGCGGTTTTTCCCGCTCGTTTACAAACTCAATAGCCGTATCCAGTACATCATAAGTCATTACAGGCAGCAGAGGGCCAAAAATTTCTTCCTGCATAATGGGGCTTTGGGGTGTAACATTTTCCAGCACAGTGGGGGCTATACGCTGGGCTCCGTCGTTTTCGCCGCCAAAAACCGGCGTAAGGCCCTGCATTAGGCCCAACAGGCGGTTAAAATGCCTTTCGTTAACAATTTTGGGCAGCTCTGGGTGAGACAGGGGGCTGTCTCCAAAAAACTCGTGCACTGCCACTTTCAGTTCCTGCATCAGTTGGGTTTTTACATCTTTTTGCACCAACAAATAATCCGGCGCTATACAGGTTTGCCCCGCGTTGATGTATTTTCCAAATGCAATGCGGCGGGCGGCCAGCTTTATATCCGCCGTTTCATCCACAATGCAGGGGCTTTTGCCGCCCAGCTCTAAGCTGACAGGAGTAAGGTTTTGGGAGGCTTTTTGCATTACCAGCTTGCCTACCTCTACGCTGCCCGTAAAAAAGATATAGTCAAAACGTTGTTCTAACAGGGCATTGTTTTCTTCTCTCCCACCCTCAACCACAGCCACATGCCCGGGAGCAAAGCAGCTTTCTATCAGTTGGCGTAGCACTGCACTGGTGGCGGGTGCATAAGCCGATGGTTTTAACACCGCGCAGTTGCCTGCTGCCAAGGCCCCAATAAGCGGCTCTAAAGAAAGCAGTACAGGGTAGTTCCATGGTGACATAATAAGCACCGTACCATATGGCTCGTGCCGTATAAAGCTTTTGCCCGGCCAGGAGGCCAAAGGTGTTTTAACGGTTTTGTCTTTGGCCCACTTTTTAACATGCTTAATTACATAGTTAAGCTCTTCTAACGTCAGGCCAATTTCGGCCATATATGCTTCGTAAGCTACCTTGCCCAAATCTTGATACAGCGCTTCTTCCAGCTCTTTGGTGCGCAGTTGCATCTCCATACGCAGCTTTTGCAGCGCATTTAGGCGAAATTCGACCTTTTTGGTTTCTCCTTTTGCAAAAAATTCTTTTTGCTCTTGTACAATCGATTCAATCGACATGCAAACGCCGCCTTTCGAAATCTATTTTGTTGTTTAGATTATACCCCTAACCTATTGTTGTACACAATAGCCCGCTGCACCGCAAAACGCAAAACACCCACCGCCCTTATGCAGGCAGCAGGTGCTTATTATTCTTGTTTTGTATCGGGGGGCGGGGTTGTTGGGGGTTCTTCTTTTGGTTTTTTGCTTTTGGCCTGCGCATACCCCATACGTTTAAGGGCTGGCTCTAACATGCGCACAGTAAAAGCGGTAAGGCATCCCATAACCACGCCCGAAACCAGCAAAACTGGCGCGTACATAATATAGTTTGGACCCAGTAAAAAGCGTACCGCTATAAACTGGCCAAAGTTATGCCCCAAGGCACCCGCAATAGAAAGCAACAACACGCTGGGTGGCTGGGGTAAAAGCATTAGCAATACCATTATTACAAAAGATAATGTGCCGCCGGCCAGGCTGATAAGCCCCGCCATGGCCCCGCGTGTTAATGCCCCAAACAAAGCTTTTAACACCACAAGTGCCAGCGCCTCGCGACGGGTTTGAAAAAACAGGGCATACATAACCACCACATTGGCAAGCCCCAGCTTAACCCCCGGCGGAAGACCTAAAAAGGGAGCCAAAGACGATTCGAAAATACCGAGTGCGATGGCAAGAGCAAACAACATGCCGGTAAGAGCCACCTTGCGGGCCCCTGATCTTTTCATGCGTCAGCTCCCCTCCACAAATATCACATTATACTGGTCTTTTACCTCTGCGTTCATATTAAAAGAATCCTCGAGGCTTGCAGAAACATACAAGTTGTTTTCATCATCCAGCATAATGGCAACGCCGCCCTCCCGCATATCTTGCAAGGTGCGTTCTTTGCCCCATATAAAGTAGGTGGTAGAGTATAATTCGGATATAGCACCATCCTCGCGGATGGCCCCAACCGATACAATATCGCTTTGGGCGGGTGCGCCTGTGCGCGGGTCTATAATATGTATATAGCGCTCGCCATCAATATCAGAGTAACGCTCGTACCCACCCGAAACCGCAATGACCAAATCTTTCATGGTAAACGAGCAGATAAATGCGTTTTCGTTTCCACTGCTGGGGTCTCTAAAACCAATACGGTACTGATTGCCGGAATTATTGTTGCCATAAGCGTACACATTGCCGCCTATGCTAAGCAAGGCACCGTCTAAATTGTATTTTTGATATATCTCTTTTGCAATAGAGCATGCCGCCCCCTTGGCAATACCGCCAAGGTCTATGCCCATTCCCTCATGTAAAAGGGTTACCGTAGTGCCCTCGATAATTAAGCTGTTGTCATCCACCAGTTTTTTTAGCTGGTCAATTTCATCCTGCGGTACCACACGGGCATGGTCTGTATTTATTCCCCATGCTTTAGACAGCGGCGCAATGGTAATGGCAAAAACGCCCTCGCTTGTGGCAGAAAGTTCTACCGCTTGCTTAAGCAGGGTTGCGGTACGTTCCGACACCTCTACCCCCTCTTTGCCCGCAGCCGCATTGATACGGTCTATGTCGCTGCCTACCTGATACATCGAAAATTCTTTTTCCCAATCGGCCAATGCAATGTTTACTTCTTCCATTGCCTTTTGAGCATTTGGCCCGTGTGCCGATTGTGTTATTACCGTGTCCATCGCAAAGGTCATTGTAGAATATTCTTCGTAAGTGGTTTTGCCCGGCTTTACCAATACAAAGATTGCCACCAGTACAGCGATGCACAGCACACCCATAACCGAAATAACAGCTATGGTGCGTTTTTTATTTTTACCAAAATCCATTGTAAAAATGCCTTTCTGACTTGAATAAGAGGGTGCAGGGTTGATTTTTACGTTCTGCTGTTGTATAATCCATGTACCTCTTTTTGCGGTCATTTTTCTTTTTTAAATGTTGCAACGTTAAATCACTTGAAATAAGCCAGATTAAAGAGGACCTTTTTATATTATGATGAGGTGGCTTTTATGTCAAGCAAGGGGTGGCCTGTTTCCACGGCCAATTCGCACATTGCTACATTCTTTTATTTTAAAAAGGATGCATAAACGTTGTTTTTAAAAATTGACAAATACCGCCGTACAGTATATGCTGTAATGGCATTTTGTACAAAACTTTTGTATGAATGGAGGTGTTGATGGTGCAGATTAAAAAGATAGCTGCTGTTGTAATTAGCTTGTTGATGCTGGCAGTGATTGTTTCGGGATGTTCTACCGAGTTTAACTTTAAGGATGGCACCTATACAGCCGAATTTGCAGACTATGACAGCAGTGGCTATAAAGAGTATATTGTTGTAACAGTTGAAGAAGGCATTGTTACCCGTATGGAGTATGATGCCAAAAACGCAAATGGAGATTTGCGCTCTGCCGATGAGCAGTACAAAGCAGATATGGAAGCGCTGGAAGGTACAAGCCCCAACCAGTATGTACAGGATTTGATTAACCAGTACATGGAAAAGCACGACATTACCAAAGTGGATGTTGTTGCCGGTGCTACCTATGCAACCGAAAATTTTGTTGCTTTGTTTATTGCATTAGAGCCCAGCATGTCTTCTGGCGATACAGCCGCAGTGGTTGTAAGCAATTTTAATCCCTAATTTGTATTATTTTTAGCTGCTACAGGCCGCCCTTTTGGGCGGCTTTCTTTTATTTATCGGCCATAAAGCCTTGCTATAAAGTGTAAAATTGTGTAAGATAGTAGAGGTTTTTATTGTTATGATATGGGAGATGTACTTATGAAAAAATCTTTGGCTTTTTGCCTTACTGCTGTTATTTCTCTTTCGGTTTTGGCTGGCTGCTCTTCTCCGGTTGTTTCTTCTTCCAGCGCACCGGTATCCACTGCGCCCTCTTCCTCTGCGGTTGTCTCGCAGCCCTCGTCTTCGGCTGCCAGTGCATACGACGTAAACGAGCTGCTTACAACAGTAAGCGAAGCTGCCGGGCTTGGCGCCACCCTTGCGTATACGCAGACAGACCTTCAATTTCAAAGCCCGTTAACAGAAGAAGATATTGCCAACATGGCCGGTGCAAAATCCAACCTGTTTAATGACAACGGCGGGGTTGTAATTGTAGTAGAAGCTACCGAGGGCAACGCTGACGCTGTAAAGAGCGGATTAGAAGATTTTCGTGATGGCATTTTAAATGCAAGCGAAAACTATAAAGAGGATTTTCCCGAAGCTTTTGCCAACCTAGAAGCCGCCAAAATTGTTGTTAAAGATAATTTTGTTGTTTTTGCGGCTTCTGCCACCGGCGATTATGATACTTTGGACGCCGCTTTAAACACCTTATTTGCATAATGTATTTGCAAGTGGTGCCTGGTTTTGCCTTTAGCATACCAGCACCGCTTATTTTTTTTATAGTAAGGGTATAAGCTTTGTTTAAAACCAACGCTTATGCAACATGGATTTTTTAGCTAAAAACAATGCCTTTGCAAAGTGAGGCCCATTTTATGACATTTACTTCTGTGTTATTTTTATTTCGTTTTTTGCCTATTTTTTTATTGTTATATTATGTAGCCCCTGCAAAAATAAAAAACACAGTGCTGCTGTTGGGCAGTTTGTTTTTTTACGCATGGGAAGAAATTGGTTTTTTGCCTTGGTTGGCCGGCGCCATTGTACTTACCTACTTGTGCGCACTGGGCATTAGCAAATTTACAAAAAGCCCCCTGCCCCGCCGTTTGCTGTTTTTAATTGGCGTTGGCGTAAACCTTGGTTTGCTTGTGTGGGTAAAATATACCGGAGAAGGTGTTTTTGCCCCCGAGGCATGGCTTGGCACCACCCTGCTGCGGGCTGTACTGCCGTTGGGTATCAGTTTTTATATTTTTCGTTCTATCTCTTACCTTAGAGATGTTTTACGACAAGATAATGCAGCAGAAAAAAACATTGTTGATTTTGGCGTATACTGCCTCTTTTTCCCGGTGGTTGCCTCTGGGCCTTTTATTCAATACAAAGATATGCTGGGTGCGTTAAAAAGCCCCAAAACACGTATTAGCCTTGCAGGCATAGACGAAGGAATTTCTTTATTTATTATTGGCCTTGCCAAAAAGGTTTTATTGGCCGGTTCTTTGGGCAGCCTGTGGGCTGCAGTGATGGGCCGTTATTCTAACGGAGCATTGCAATCCGGCGGGTCGGGCATTGGGTTAAACACAGTTTCTACCCCTTTGGCATGGCTGCTTTTACTTACGTTTGCACTATGGCTTTATTTCGAGCTTTCGGGCTATATCTCTATGGGGCAGGGGCTTGCAGCAATGTTAGGGTTCTCTTTTCCCGCAAGCTTTTCTTCTCCTTATACCAGCCGTTCTTTAACGCAGTTTGGTTCTGCCTGGCATGGCACCCTTAGCGGATGGTTTAAAAGATATATCTACCTGCCACTATGTGGCAAAGCACCCTCGGGCGGCAAAAAAATCTTTGCTCTTTTTATCACTTGCCTTCTGTTTGGCCTATGGTTGGCACCCGGTTTAAACTTTATACTGCTTGCACTTTACCTTTTTGTGGTTTTGGTAGTGGAACAAACTGTTTTACTGCCCAAACTAAAAAAAGCTGTTATATGGCCTCATCTTTACCTTTTTATTGTGTTAATCCCTGCAATGGCCTTATTTGCTGCCGCTACCCCCGGGGCCGGGCTACAGCCTTTGTTTGCACGTTTATTTACACCCCATGAGGGCGCAGGCGCAATTTACTATCTGCGCAGCTATGCCGCTCCTCTTATCATATCGCTTATATGCTGCACTCCTCTGCCCGCTAAACTTTATGGCCGGGTTGAAAAGCACAAGTGGCTGCGCCTTATTGTTATGGCTGTGTTGCTACTGTTAAGCGTGGTTTATCTTTTCCGCAGCAATACAGGCGCGGGATTTGATTTATACCGTACATTTTAAAGGAGGGCAATAAATGAAACAGGTTAAAACATATCCGGTTGTTTTATTTTTCTTTGCCTTTTTACTTGTCTTTTTTGCTTTAGCGTTTATATCCCCTAACGAAGAAACAGCCGGGCGTAGGCTTGCATCACAACCGCAGATTACAGCAGAAAGTATTGGCAAAGGCGTTTGGAGTGCCGAGTATACAAACTATACCGAAGATCACTTTATTTTTAATGATACTTTTGCCCGTTTTTCTACACTTATGGATGTGGGCCTAGGACGGTTGGAGCTAAACGGAGTTTGGCTTGCCAAAGATGGGTACCAAATTGCCAAAAACGATGTTTTCACTGCCGATGATGCAAAAAAATTACAGCAAAATGTGGATGCTGTTGCCGCGCTTGCCGGGCGTTTTAGCGGCAAGGTGGATATTATGATTGTTCCCTCGCCCGAAAACATTTTGCAGGACAAGCTGCCTGCAAACCCGCCTCAGCGCAACGAAGATGAACTGCTGGACAATATGTTTGCACAATTTACACAGGCTGGCGGCAATGTAATTGACCTTCGTGCTATATTAAACGAGAATACAGATACCCAGCTTTTTTACCGTACAGACCATCACTGGACCACCACCGGCGGTGCACGGCTTGCCTATGAAGCTTTTTGCAATACACACGGCCTGGCCCCTGTTTTTCCGCCGCAGAGTTCGCTTACCTTTGTAGATGGTTTTTTAGGTACCAACTACACAAAAACCCACCTGCCCGGCACACAGCCGGATACGCTTGAATACTACGACCTGCCCAATACCATAACAGTACATCAGCCACAGGCAGACGGCTCTTTTGCAGAGGAAGAACTGCCCTTGATGGACACCGCGAAATTAGAAGTTCCGGATAAATACGCCGCATTTATACAGGGCAACAACGGATATTCTGTAATAAATGGAAACGGCACCGGCAGTATTTTGGTAGTAAAAGACAGTTATGGTAACTCTTTTATCCCCTATTTGATAGAAAATTACGCCACCATAGGCATAATAGACCTGCGTGCTTGGCCATACCCTGTAGACGATGTTTTTGAAGAAGATAAATATGACAGCATTTTGGTACTGTACAGCTTTGATAACTTTGCCATTGATGTTGGCGCTTACCGCATGGCTATAGCGGAATAAGCTTTATATTTACACATATGCAGGCAATAAAAGCAACCAGCTTTTATTGCCTGCTTTTTTTATACCCTGCAACTTTAAAAAATATTTGCTATATCCCCTTTTATGGCTTATGATACAAATAGAATCCGTTATAATAAAGGAGGATTTTAAAAATGAAATTAAGTGCACGCAACCAACTAAAGGGAAAAGTTGTTGGCATAACCGAAGGCGCTGTAAATGGCATTGTAGTAATAGACATTGGCGGCGGAAACCAAATTACCTCTACCATTTCTATGAGTGCAATTAAAGAACTAGGCCTTACAGTTGGCAAAGAGGCCTATGCCATTATTAAAGCTACCTCTGTAATGGTAGGCATAGACGAATAGCTTTATCAACCGCAAAACCAAAGAGGCAGACCCTTTGCAGGGTCTGCCTCTTTTAATATATGCAATTACAATGCGCTTTATTCGCCTGTGTCTTCTTTAGAGCTGGGCTTTTTGGTAGAAGCCTTATTAAGCAGCGAAACCGTAAGTATAATAAGCCCCATTACAATAAAAATACCCAACATGCCAAATAACATGGCCCACAATGCATCAATAATCATGCTTGTTTCATTCTCCTTTCAAAGCAGGTAATGCCCTGCAAGCCGTCAAAATTTAGGTATAAGATTTAAAACCATACCGGTGGCAATTACGCTGGCAATTTGTCCGCCTACGTTAACGCCCGCTGCATGCATAAGCAAAAAGTTTTGCGGGTCTTCTTTAAGGCCCATTTTATGCACTACACGGCTGCTCATGGGGAAGGCAGAGATGCCGCAGGCCCCAATCATTGGGTTGATTTTATTTTTTGTAAACAGGTTGATAAACTTTGCAAACATAACGCCGCCAATGGTATCAAACACAAAGGCAAACAGGCCCAAAAGCATAATCAAAATTGTTTCGAAAGTAAGGAAGAGTTCTGCCTGCATTTTGGTTGCCACAGTAATGCCCAAGAAAATGGTGATGAGGTTTGCAAGTGCATTTTGTGCAGTTTCGGACAGGCTGCCCAGCACACCACATTCGCGCAGCAGGTTGCCAAACATTAAGAAACCTACCAAAGCAACACTGCGAGGCGCCACAAGGCCTGCAATGATGGTTACAACAATGGGGAACAAAATGCGCACAAAGCGCGATACATCGCCCGACTCGTAAGGCATACGGATCATACGCTCTTTTTTGGTGGTAACCAGGCGGATGCAGGGTGGCTGAATAACCGGCACCAGCGCCATATAGCTGTAGGCTGCCACCATTATAGCACCCATATATTTGGTTCCATAGTAGTTTGCCGCAAAAATAGCAGAGGGACCATCGGCTGCACCAATGATGCCTGCCGCTGCGGCATCCTGTATGCTAAAGGTTCCGGGGAAGATTTGCCCAATGCCTGCCGCCAGCAAAATGGTAACAAAAATACCAAACTGGGCCGCAGCGCCAAATATTAAAAGCTTGGGGTTTTTAAGCAACGGGCCAAAATCGATCATGGCGCCAATGCCAATAAACAAAATCAGCGGAAACAATTCGTTTGCAATGCCCGCATCAAATAAGGTAGAGAGCGGGCCTTCTTCTACAATGCCCTCAATGGTTTGTGTAATAGCGCCCGAGAAAGGCAGGTTAACCAAGATAGCGCCAAAGCCCATTGGCAGCAACAAAGCCGGTTCCATATCCTTTTTAATGGCCAGATAAATTAATAGCCCGCCTATTGCCCACATAACCAGCATACGCAACAAAGACCAAGGATCGGTGGCAACCATTTCAATCAATGACCCAAACATTTTTTGAAAAAAATCAAGAACTGCTTGCATAATGTCCTCCCTGTATTCTATATTTTTCAGCAACAAGTGCCGTTGGTTCCCCTTTTAGTTCCAGTACTTTTGCAAAAAAGATAAGGTATCTGCATATACATCGGTTCGGTTTGTTTCGTTGTACATTTCGTGCCGCCCGCCGGGATACATTTTTTGCTCAAAGTTATGCACTCCAGCTTCATGTATCCAGCCGCACACCGTTTGCACACCTTTGCCATAAGCGCCCACAGGGTCTTTATCGCCCGCCAGCATAAACAACGGTTTGTCTTTATCCAGCTTTGCCGCCCACGCCGGGCTGCTAACCTCTTTTAAGGCGCCAAATAACTCGTAAAAGCCCATAACTGTAAACACAAAGGTACACAGCGGGTCTTTGGCATACTGTGCCACAATCGCATCATCACGGCTAATCCAGTCGTAAGGCGTTTTGGGGCTTTCAATCTGTTTAAGATAGGTACCAAATGCCAAGTTGTTTACAAAGGCAGAACGGTACCTTTGCCCCTTAATGCTGCCCAGTAAAGAGGCAAGCGCCATGCCCATACCTGCTGCCGGGTTTGGCCCGCCTGTGCCGCTAATAATTAGCCCGTCAATACTTTGGGGCCACCGTGCCGCATAAATACGGGCAAAAAAGCTGCCCATGCTGTGCCCCAGCAATATAACCGGCAGGCCGGGATATTCTTTTTTGGCAAGTTCGTTCATGGTATGCAAATCTTGCAGGCAGTACTTACGGCTGCCTTTGCCCCCAAAATAACCAAGATCCTCGGGATTAGCAGCACTGGCGCCGTGGCCCAAATGGTCGTTGCCGCAAAATACAACCCCATGTTCTGTAAGATAATCGGCCAGTTCTTCGTAACGGCCAACATATTCGCACATACCATGAGAAAGTTGCACAATGCAAAAAGGCTTTGTTTTACCGGTATAAAAGTACCCCGCTATTTTGCTTTTTCCATCGGCAGAATCAAACCAAATGTCTTTTTTCTCTGCTTTCGGCACGTTTTAACTCCTCCTCTCCTACTGCAACCAGTTTAAGCTGCTCGTACCCTTGTACGGTGTAGGTGGGCGCAATGCCCAAGGTGTTTTCGGCGTTTGTAAAATTGCACCAGCAGGTATCCAACCCCGCATTTATGCCACCCTGTATGTCTGCCGTAAGGCTATCGCCCACCACCAAAACCTTTTCTTTCGATTTTATGCCAAGGCGGCGCAGGGCGGTGTCAAAAAAGCGTGCCTGGGGTTTTGTAACCCCCAGCTTTTCGCTTACAAAAATTTCGTCAAAATAAGGAGCCAGGCCGCTTTTTTCAAGCCTGCTTTCTTGCACAGATTGGTTGCCGTTGGAGGTAACTGCCAATGTTGCAAACTCGGACAGTTCTTCTAAAAGCTCTTTGGCGCCTGCGAAGGGCATGGCAGCGGCCGAAAGCCGTGTCATATAGTCGTTGTTCATGCGTATGGCGTCACCCGCCATTCCCAGCTTTTCCAGCAGCATAGAAAACCGCATTACAGAAAGCTTGTCTTTTTTTATCTGTCCTTTTTCCAATTGCTCCCACAAAGAGGCATTGATGGCAGAAAACTGAGCGCAAACTTCCTCATCGGCGGGAAGCTCAAACGCCTCCAGCGTGCTTGCAATAGAAACCTGCTCTGCCGAAACAAAATCCAGCAAAGTCCCGTCCAGATCGAACAAAATACAATAGTAATTTGCCGCCATCGCGGTGTTCTCCTTTTACAATAAATTGGAGGGGCGGCAGTTTTGCCTAAAACAAACTGCCCACACCCAAAATATGGTCTGCCAAATCTTGGCGATAATCTTCGTCCTGCGGCTCCAAGCTACTTACAATTACGCCCTCCTGCCCGGGGGTAGAGGTGGCGTGTACAAACTTGGCATTGCCCATATAAATGCCCACGCTTTCGGGGAAATAGATTAAATCACCCTCATCCATTAGCTCCGGCTGGATGGAATGCAGTGCAAGGCCTTGCTTCATGTATGTTTCGCGCCAGATGGTAACGCCGTTTAAATAGTAGCTCATGGCTGCCAGCCCTACAGAATCTATGCCTTGGGGGGTACGCCCGCCTGCACGGTAAGAGGCCCCGTTGTAAGAAAGAGCGGTTTCCACAAGGTTCCAGCGCATATCAGAGGGAGAAAGCTGGTTCCAGTCTGTAATCACTTCTCCCAAATAAGATACACGGGTATACCCTACACTGCCGTCTACCTGCCCTATTTTTTGCCATCCGGATACCGGCTGCCCCAGCACCACCAAAACCGAGCCACGCGGAATAGTGGCCAAAACCGGAGAGTTGGCCGAAGCGCTTTTTTGAATATCCGCCCAAGGAGAAAGAATTACCCACTTGGGGTATTTACGCCAGGAAGCGGCAATTTCGGGATTGGTAAGCAGGTTATCTACATGAATATACCCCTGTGTGTGGTACTCGGTACGAACTTGCAGCCACCCCGCACCGGTATTTTCCATTACCTGTACAGACATTCCATATAAGGCTTCGTCTACCCGAAGACTTTCTTCTGTAGGACGCTCGTGAATAGGTGCGTAAGGAATTTTAATTGTTGCAATGGCCATTGGTTAGCCCTCCCTGATGGAAGCAGCGCTGCTGTCTGCTTTATTAATAGGTCTGAACTTATGCCGCACAGAAACCGGCATGGAAATTGACAAAAGCTTTTCTGCCACCCTGCCCTGCTCAATGTCTGTGGCGTCTAGCAGTAAAATATCCAAATCTGCCGCACGTTGCACAATTGCATTGTGCTCGGCAGTAAGGCGCTCGGCGGTAAGAAGCACAGTGCGGCTGTTTCTTGCTCCAAACTTTAGGCTTAGCAATCTAATTTCGGACAATGCCAGTGCACTTGGCGCGCTCATTTTACAACTGATAAAAACAGGCACCACACCACGTGTGCAAAAAACATCCACTTCGTTTTTTGTATTGTCTGCCCCGCCATCTACACCGTCCCAGTCTATTACAATACTGGTGCGCACATCATCAAACTCGTTGCTTAGTTTTGCCTGTACATAACAGTACAATTCTAGCCAAATACCATGGTTTAAAAGGCTCTTTTTATGCAAAAGGCTTTTAAACTCTATCTGAATACCGCCATTTTCCCGTTTCCAACGCAAAACGCCCGCGCGGGCCAAAGCATCTAATATTGCAGGGTTTGCCTTCATCCCGGCCCCTTTGCCATGCAGTGAAGCGCTGGCCGTCACCAATGTTTGACTGGTTCCGCTGCCCGCACACACCGCCTGCAAATACCCAACAAATATACCCCATGCATGGGGATTGCGCTGCACCACCTGCCACACCTGCAATGCTTCTTGCTCAAACTCCGGCTGCAATGGCAGTGCATCAAAATGCCCGTTGCCCTGTATTGATGCCCCTGTAAGGGCAAAAACATCCTCAGCCATCATACCCGGCACAGCAAAATCCGGGGCCAGTTGCTCGCATTCCTGTACATTTACAAAGCGCTCTCGAGAAAGATCTATATAGTAGCCCGGCACCTTGTTCTCGATGCAAAAATTACCGGCAAACAGCAGCAAAAGGTCACTTCCACCCGTAAAATCAAACACACAATCAGGAAAATCGTGCCATACCGCCGCCAATACCCGTTTTATTTGGGCAACATTGGTGGTATCAAAATAATAAAAACGGGGGCGGGTACGCAGTTTTCTTCTTTTAAAAAGCCTGTATATCGCAGATTCTTTAAAAAAAGTACTGTCGGAGGCATCGCAGAGAAAAACCACGATCTCGGGCTGGAACACGCAGGAGCCTATCACATTTTCGATAGGTTCCTTGTCCAATAATTCCACCAAAGTGCGCAAAATACGCCGCCTCCTGCTCTTACAGCCAAATTCCGGAATTTTCAATTTTTTATTGTACCCTAAAACTGCCTTTCGTGCAAGATACGGCGGCACACTTTGTCCTTTTTACAGGTACAATTTTACAGGCAATTGTTGTGCTTTTTGCATGAAGAAGGGGCATTCCGGCTCTACTATTTTGTGTTTTTGCTTTCTGGTTACAGTATTGCCGCGTAATAACGATAACCCTTGGCAATAAAATGCGGCAATATCTTTGTTCACCGCTTTTATTTTATTTTTTAACAGCTAATTCATATTTTTACGATAATATGATAATTATAAAAATACGCCCTGCCAAAACAAAGAGAAATTTTCAACTACTTGAAAGGTAAAATGCCCCAAAAACGTATTATAGATAGAACCGGCAATATATGCAGGACATTGTTTTCTGTTTAGTTTACATTACAAATGGTTTTTAAAACCTTGGAGGATTTAAAAAATGAAAACGAAAACTGCCCGGATTGTTTCTGCAGCATTTGGCCTTTTATTTGCTGCTACATTGTTTGTACATTTTTCGTTTACTGCTGCGGGGGCCTCAAACCACAGTGAATATTCTTTTGATGTTTCGGAAGGTGATGTAACCATTGAAAAGGACACATCCACCACCCTTAAAGTTACATATGGTTCTTCACAAATAAAGTCGGGCATTCCCCTTACTGCTGCTATCGGGTTGGTTTCTCAAAATCAGTTGGGCAAAACAGTCTCTACCGGCAACATCGTTATTGTTGACGGTACGGGAATATCCGGTAATATCTCCCTTGCGTTAAACGGCATTGCATTAAAAAGCACCGCCCCTTTTACAATAAAAAATAGCGCAAAAGTCACCCTTACCTTGCAGGGCGCAAACTCTGTCGAAAGCACTGCCCCGGCAGGTGCGGCGATAAGCCTTGAGGGCGGCAGTAGCTTAACCATTCAAGGAGAAGATGCCGGTTCTTTAAATGTTACCGCTGGCAGCAACTACTCTGTAGGCATCGGCAGCCGCCTTGCTTCTAATGCAAACGGCGGCAACATCACCCTTAACAGTGGAACCATAAATATAAATGTAGGCGCCAAAAGCCTTGGCATTGGCAGCGTACTTCTTACTGGAGTTTCCGGCAGTTCCGGCGCTGTTACCATTAATGGCGGCAGCATAAGCATGCAAACCGGCAGCAACGGCTTTGGCATTGGTACCTATATGTCCGATTCTTCGTTAACCGGCACAGGCGGCAATGTTACTATAAAGGGCGGCACAATAAATGTCCCGGGCGGCATTGGCACCTTTATAAATAGCAGCAACCTTACCGCAGGTAAAATAACTGTAAACGGCGGCTCGTTAAACACCATACTTCCCACCGGGCAGCAAGCGGTTAACTCTGCCAGCACCAAGGTTAACCCCTATGTGCTTTCTACCCCGCAAAAAAGCAAGACTCTTACCGCCGCCGGTATAGATGGAACAGCGGCTACAGCCAACCCTGCCAGCGCCACCGGGCTTGTTTACGGCATTAAGGATATACAAAGCGACAGCGATGGCAAATTGTATTTTTGGCTGCCTGCAACCGCCAGTGCCAGCGCAGTAAGTGTACAACTGGCAGATAATTACTACCAAAACGTTTTTACACGCGCGGATAACGGTGGCAGCGCAGAACTATATGCCAATGCAGTTGTTAACTTTGATTTACAGGGCGGTAAAGTTGGAGAGAGTGAAACAATAGATGCTGTAGAGGTGCCCTATGGCGAAACCATACCCGCCGGCAAACGCCCCACCACCCCAGAAAAAGAAAAACACACCTTTGGCGGTTGGCACACCAGTTCTGCCTTTGAAGAAAACACTGCGTTCTCTTTTACAGAGAGTGCCGTTACAGCAAACCTCACCTTGTACGCACGCTGGCTGCCTGTGCCGGTTTCTTCCATTGCTGTTACACTAGATAATTCTAACCTTGTTTTGGGACAAACCGAAACCGCAAAAGCCACAGCTACCGTTACCCCGCAAAATGCGGCAAATACCGATATAACCTGGTCATCTGCCAACACCGAAATTGCTGTAATTGACGATAACGGTACCATAACCGCAAAATCGCCCGGCAGTACAAATATAATTGCCAC
>JBKEAM010000125.1:0-22903 GCA_047972265.1 Oscillospiraceae bacterium
AAAGCGAGAGCTAACCTTTGCAGTTAACCCTCGTTTTTATTTATGCTATAAATAGCACAAATCCGAACCCATCGCCAATCGGCGTTAATGAGTTCGGATTACAATGCGTTGGCGGAGAGGGAGGGATTCGAACCCTCGTGCGCTTGCGCGCAAACTGATTTCGAGTCAGCCCCGTTATGACCACTTCGATACCTCTCCAAAGAAGTGCATGCTTGTAAACTATGCTGCTTTTAACGCCAAAAAGGTCGGACAAACAAAAGTAATATAGCCATGCAAAACACGAAACAAGCTTTATTATATTACCATTAATCTCCACTTTTGTAAATGGCGCAAAGGCAAATATAAATGTGGGGTTATTAAGCGAAAAGAAGCTTTGCACATTGTGTATTGAATAAAGAGGAAAAGGATACCCTTTGCAAGGACTCTCTTTGGTATTCAGTTTAAAGTGTCTGGCAAAGGTTGATTTAATAGCTGGCTTATAGTTTTAAATAAAAAACGACCCCTATGTTTATACAGGGGTCGTTGCTCTTTATTTTGGCAATATCTTCTATAGTTTAACAATTAGGAACAGATACGTACAAACGAATTTAATCATATGGATATTGATACGAAGGGAAAGAAAAATACTGCAAACTATGAGAAGAATTTAGCGCGCTATTTGCCCTAAATTAGATCATGGCAGATAAATTGTACCTATTTACACTACAGCCACCAAAAAGCAAATTGCCCCACGACCAAAAGGCCGTGTGAGGGAAGAATCGGGAAAAACATTGTATCGATACCTGTACCGCGCCGCCACTGTTAGGGGGAGTGCACAGGCCTATCCAATACAAGATGCTGGCTTATTCACTATCGTTTTCTTTGGCGCGTTGTTTATCTTTCTTTTTACTATTGGCTTCAGGTTCGGTCTCTTTTTCTTCAGGCTCGGGCATAAGCAATGTTACCTGCGCCCACTCCACATGGTGGTCTTTAATGGGGGCGGTGTGGATGTGCAGGCCATATATGGTAACATCCACTTCCTGCCCCTCATCGGGAATAGAGCTTAACTGGCTAAATACAAGGCCACCCAGGGTATCGTATTCCCTGTCATCGGGCAATTTAATATCCAGTTCGTCCTCAATGTCCTCAATATCGGTTTCACCCGCAATACGCCAAACATTGTCTGCAATTTTAAAAATGTCGGGTTCATCGGGAGTATCAAATTCGTCGTAAATGGTACCGACAATTTCCTCAATCAAGTCTTCCATAGAAACAACACCGCTAAAGCCGCCGTACTCGTCTAAAACAAGGGCTAAATGGTCTTTGCGCTGCTGCATATCCCGCAAAAGTACATCGGCGGGGACAGTTTCGGGCACAAAAATGGGTGAGCGCAGAAGCTCACGCACTTCTAAGGGAGTGTCTGAACGAAGGTTTAAAAGATAGGTGCGAGAATTTAAGATGCCGAGGATATTGTCTAGGCTATCGTCATATACCGGAAAGCGGGATAAACCACTGCTGGAAATTGCGTCAACAATTTCGTTTTGGGTAGCGTCCACCTCAATGGCAACCACATCTACCCTGTGTGTCATGACGTCCCGCGCAATGGTATCGCCCAAATCGAAAACATTGTCTATCATTTCTTTTTCGTCCAGCTCAATGGTTCCGCTTTCGTGGCCTACATCCACCATCATGCGTATTTCATCCTCGGTAACTTGCTCTTCGCTGCGGTCTCCCTTAATGCCAAACAAGCGCAAAACCAAACGAGTAGAGGCAGAAAGCATGCGAATAATGGGACGCAAAAACTTTGCAAGCCCGGCAATAAGGCCAGAGGTAAACTTGGCAACGGGATAGGGTTTATGCAGGGCTACCTGTTTAGGCACAAGTTCACCCAAAACAAGGGTAAAGTAAGCCAGCACAAGGGTAAGCAAAACAATGATAAGGGTGTTTAGCACCCCATAGGGGATGGGTGTGAAGTTTAGAGTGGTAAAAATCCAATCGGTAAGGGGGCCGGCAAAGTTATCGGCAGCAAAAGCCGCGCCCAAATAACCGGCCAAAGTAATAGCTATTTGAATGGTTGAAAGAAAATCGGAGGGTTCTTCTACCATTTTTAAAACGCGCACGGCTTTTTTATCCCCTTCTTCAATCTGGCGACGAAGACGGGACGGGCTTAGCTGCATAACAGCCAGTTCTGTAGACGCAAAAATAGCGTTTATAAAGATAAAGACAAATTGTAAAAGGATGAGCAGCACTATAGTGCCAGCAGACAAATTGAAAACCTCCCAAAGGTAAAATGTTTAATTTTAATGTTATTTTTTAAATGTTGTTTACTGTATACGGTGCTCCAGTTCTACACCGAAGTAAACACAAACCACGAGCATATTTGGGGCAGGGGTACAATTACAAAGTATTTGCAAAATATGTGTGTTTTGCTTTAGCCCGGTGGAGCGCCCAAAATGCAAAAACAAGACACAGCCTTACGCAAAAAAGCGCAGACCATGTCTTGTGTAAATATAAGGCTCATGCTAAAAAAGCCGCGGCGTAAAGCAGGGTTACTGCCGTCGTCGTCCATGAAAAAAGTAGCATCCTTTCCAGTACAGAATAAAAAAATTATAGAGGGATTGAAGAAATTTGTCAAGAAAGGGTGGCTACATCGGCAAAATATACCTGTGCTTTAACCGCCGCCACCTTCCCCGGTATCCTCGGTAGAAGAGGGTGCGGTTGGCTCGGTAGAAGATGCGGGAGGCTCGGTAGAAGATGCAGGAGGCTGGGTGGAAGAAGGAGGCGCTGTAGAAGAGGGTGCGGTTGATGTTGTAGAAGAAGCTGGTGGTGTAGAAGTAGCCGAAGAAGAGGTGGCTACCTTTTTAAAGTGCGCAACCAAGTTAACAGTGTCTCCTGTTTTAGAAGAAATAAGCTGTATAGATGTGGAGGCGCTGCCGGCACTGATGCGCCCATCTTGCGGGGCACCCCAGCCAACAAACTCGTACCCGGCAGCGGCTTTTGCCTGAAAAGGCCCTGCGGTGCCACCTGCTTTAATGGTTACAGAGAAAGAAGCCTTTTCTGATCCGCTGTAAACAATGGTGCCGCCGCCCGATTTGCCGTTGGTATCATCGTATGCAAATACAGATATTTTAACGCCCTCGGTCACCTCAGACTCGGAGCCGGAAGCACTAGAACTTTCGGTGCCCGTGGGGTCTCCGCTGGAGACATAGGGGCTTGGCACTTCAGAACGTTTTGGAACATCGTTGAGAGGCTTTGGGCGGGTGTCTTCGCCAACATAAGCATGTGTGCGGAAATAGGTAAACATAGAGGTCATGGCGGCGCGTGTAAGATGGATGCCATCATTGCCCAGCACGTAACCATCTTTTATGTATCCGGTTTTAGAATCTTTTAAAACTTCGGTCCAGTTTAAAAACTTATATCCTTCGGCCTCGGCCAGGTTTGCCAGCGCAAGGTTGTATTCGTCAATGCCAGACTGGGAGAGAGAAGAGTTACCTGCATGCTGCTTTGCAATGGGGGGAATGGCAGCAATGATAATATCAGCATAGGGGTATGCACTTTGAATGGCATCGGTGGCCTTTTTATAAGAATCGGTAAAAGAAGAAACCGAAATACCACCAACGTTATTTGTGCCAAAGGTAAGTACAACACGGCGGGGCTGCATAATTTTTACAGCCTCGGGAATGCTGACCTGGCTGCTGTAGCCTACAAATTTTACACAGGCGGCAGTGGCAACATCGGTAATACCCATGCCCACAATGCCAATGCCGTTGTCCAGCGTAACACCTGTATCGGTGCGGTAGCTTACCATTCGGGCGGTGTTGGAGTCTCCAATAAAGAGGGTGTCTGTTACATACTCTGCACCGGCATCTTCGGTTTCACCTAAAATGGTTCCTTGAAGCTGCTCTACCGGGATAGAAAATTCTCCTGTTACGCCGCTGTCTACCGTTAATGAGGAGCTGGTAAGCAGAGAAGAATCACTGTTGCCGCGCAAAAAAGGAGGCAGCAAAATGGCAAGTAAAAGAATTAAAACTAAGGCGCCAATGCCGGAGCCTGCAATAATAAACATCTTTTTTTGTTTTTGCCGCTTGCTTGCTGCCCGCCCAGCGGGTGAGTTGCCTTTGCCGCCGGGTGCACCGGGCGCACCAGATGGGGAAGCGGATTTTTTAGAGGAACCCTTTCCGTTTGCAGAGCCTTTTCCGGCAGAATACACCTTGCGCTGGGGTGCACTTTTTGGGGGCATATTGTGGGGAGGCTCCTGGTCTGCAAAGCCTACATAAAGGCCGCCGTCCGGCTCGCCGTAAGAGGGATCATCTTCTTCAAACAGGTTTGGAGAAGCATCCTGCGAAGAGGGAATTTCCTCACCAAACATGCCGCGCGCATTGCTTGGCCGCGGGGCATCATAATTATCGTAGGGGTCTGGCTCAAAGCCGGCCTCACCGCCAAACATATCAAACCCGCCATCGGCGTTAGCGTTAGCGTCATCATAATAGCCATCGTCGTAATAAGGGCCGTCGCCACCCATGGGCGCTTCACCAAAAAGGTCGGGGGAAGAAGGGGTTTCGTCAAACAGGCCGTTTTGGTCGTAAAAATCCTGGTTTCCATACCCGTTGTTTTCGGGATAAGAGTTATCAGGATATTGGGGCCCTCGCGGGGTATTGTTCGGCATAGGTATGCCTCCTTGTTTTCCAGCGTTACCACTAAAACTTAAATTTTAGATACAACTTTGGTTATTATACAGTATCAAAACCAGAATGGCAAATCCCGCCGGATATGGGTTCCGGCGGGATTATATAAAGCTTTATCGATTGAATTTTGCCATTGATAACACAGTATAATAAATGAAGTTATTGGCAAAAGGGGCCACACTGGGCAAGGGGAAAGTTAAAGGTATATATTAACCTGCGCTTTTGGGCGGCGTCTCACGCGGGTGAATAAGCAGGTTTGTAAAAAGCCCCGAGGCAGCCAAAGCGCGGCGGAGGATGGGAGCCAGCAAAACAGTGGCAACCACCGCAATGCCGCCGTTTACGGCAGAGATAAGCACCTTGCCTCCTACAACCGGCCATACTACAGCCCAGGCGTTTCCGTTTACAAAATGCTGCATAATGGCCGATTTTATACCGTACAATATAATGTATAGACCAGAGCCGAATATGCCGCTGATAAGTGTTTTGGGAAACTCATGCAAACGCCCGGCAGAAAGGGTTTTATACACAAAACCGGCCATCCACCCCAAAGCAAACTTGGTTAAAAAGGTAATCCAAAACTCGCTGATGTACAGCGGGTTAATCAAATCGTAAATCATAGAGCCAAACCCGGCCGAAAGGCCGCCCACCAGCGGGCCAAATAAAACACCGGCCAAAAGGGCCATTACATTACCAAGGTGCAGGCGCGTGTTATCGCCAAGGCCAAGGGGTATGCGTATTTCTATTAATGAAAGTACAAACACCAGGGCGGCCAGCAGCCCAATTAATGCAAGGTTGCGTACGGTAAAAAAGTTCTTTTTGGTTTTGTCCACAAAAATTCCTCCAAAGGGCAGGTACGCCGCTTGTGTTGACGCCTGCTGCTGTTTACTGTATGCTCAGTGTAAAGCAAAACTGGATGGTGTTAAATATCCAGATTATAAACAAATAATGGTATCAGATGGCGGTGCAAAATGAACTTTTTAAATCTGTTTTTGCAAAAAGAAAAACAAACCCCCTTGTACTACCAATTGTACAGGCATATTGCGCAGGGCGTAATGGCGGGAGATTTGCCCGAGGGAGAAAAACTGCCGGGCAAGCGCACAGCGGCTTCTCAACTGGGGGTAAGTGTAAATACGGTAGACCAAGCCTACCAAATGCTTGCGGCAGAAGGATATGTTACAGCGCACGCACGCAGTGGCTTTGTAGTAAACCGAGTAGAAGCCATGCTGCCCGCCGGTGGGCAGATGGCAAAAAAATCAATGCCACAAAAAAGCGAGAAAACGGCAGCAAAAAAATATTCTTTTGCAACGGGAGATATAGACCCGGCGCTTTTTCCGCGCAAAACATGGAACCGCCTGCTGCGGGAGGTTTTGTCGGAAGACAGCGGCCTGTTTGCACGCGGTGAGGGCGCAGGTGAAGAAGAACTGCGTCTGGCCCTTACCGCTTATTTAAAAGAATATAGGGGCGTGCGATGCGACGCAGAGCAGATTGTAGTGGGGGCAGGGCTAGAGGTACTGGTGGGGATGTTGGCGCGCCTGTACGCAGGGGGGCTTGCTGCGCTTGAAAACCCCGGCTACCCCAAAACAATGCATATTTTAAACAATAACGGGCTAAAAACCCTGCCGCTTGCTATAGATGACTTTGGGATGCGGCGAGAGAGCCTGGAAAAAGCGGGCGCAAGCCTAGCCTACCTTACGCCAAGCCACCAGTACCCCACCGGGCAGGTAATGCCGGTGGGCAGACGGATGGAATTGCTGCAATGGGCGGCAGAGGGAGATAGGCTGCTTGTAGAGGATGATTACGACAGCGAGTTTAGGTTTGATGGGCGGCCTTTGCCCAGCTTACAGGGGATGGACCATGCGGGCTGCGTGGTATATGCGGGCACCTTTTCGCGCTCTTTGGCACCAGGGCTGCGCGCCGCATACATGGTACTGCCGCCAAAGGTGCTGCAACGCTGGCGGCAGGCATATGGAGAGTATGCCTGTACGGTATCCCGCCCAGAGCAGCGTACCTTGGCACGGTTTTTGCAGGGGGGGTATTTTGCGCGCAACCTTAACAGGATGCGCGTTACCTATAAAGAACGGCGCGAGTGGCTGGTAAACGCGCTAAAACAAAGTTTTGTAAATCTGGAATATACTACCGAAAACCTGCATACAGGCCTGTATTTTGTGGCAAGGCTGCATAACAAAAACGCCACTGCAATTGCCAAAAAGGCGCGAGAAAACGGTATTGCGGTGCGCGCTTTGGCAGAATATTGCCTTGAAACAAAGACACAGATGCCCGGTACAGAGGATGCGCTGGTGCTGGGATATGGTGGGTTTTCTTCTGCCCAGCAGGAAATACAAGCGGTGGATATGCTTGCACAAATTGCCGCGCAAATATAAGTATATATAAAAATAGTTAAAAGGCGGCGTTAAACCTTGTAAAAACCGGTTGACGCTGCTTTTGTTTGTATGATAGCATTACGCAATAAACAAATTTTGTGCAAAAGGGGATGCGCTATGATAGGTACAATTATAAATGCGGCGGCCATTTTAGGGGCTGGATTTGTAGGGCTTTTGCTAAAGGGCGGCATCCCAGAGCGGCTTCGTAAAATTATCACCCAGGCCATAGGTCTTTCGGTACTGTTTGTGGGGGTTTCGGGGTCTATTTCTAAAATGATACTGCCCGAGGCAAACCCGGTTTTGTTTATCATCAGCCTTGCCTTGGGCGGCTTATTAGGAGAATTGATACGCATTGAAGACAGGCTAGACCAATTGGGCAATTGGCTGCAAAAAAGAGTGAAATTAAAACAAGAGTACGGCAATGTTTCTACCGGGTTTGTGGCGGCTAGCCTACTGTTTTGTGTGGGGACAATGGCGGTGCTTGGCCCGCTGGAAAGTGGTTTGAACGCGAACCATTCTATTTTGCTGGCCAAAAGCACCTTGGACGGAATAACCTCTTTGGTAATGGCCTCTACTTTGGGGGTTGGAGTACTCTTTTCGGCTGCCAGCGTGTTTTTGTATCAGGGGTCTATCACCCTTTTGGCGGTGTGGATAAGCCCCTACCTTACTACCGACATGCTGCGCGAAATATCGGTAGTAGGGGGCATTTTAATTGCTGCTTTGGGGCTTAATATGCTGGAAATAACAAAAATAAAGGTGGGCAATTTACTGCCGGCTCTATTGGTGCCACCCATTTGGTACCTGCTTATTAGCTTGTTTTAAACCATAAAGGGGATGAATATATGACGGCGACAGAATTTTTGGAAGAATATAGTGTAGAGCGGCGCAACACCGGCTGCGAAAAGTGGGATGGCCTGCAGCAGATATATGGGCAAGAGGATTTGTTGCCGCTTTGGGTTGCGGATATGGATTTTAAAACGCCCCCAGCCGTGCAAGAGGCCATGGTGGATAAGATACAGCATGGTGCTTTTGGGTACGGCTTTGCGCCTGCGGGCTATCACGATGCAGTAAGCAATTGGCAGCAAAATCGCCATGGCTATAAAATACAAAAAGAATGGCTTCGGTTTTCCAGCGGTGTGGTATCGGCCCTGTACAGGATGGTTGGCGCATTTACTGCCCCAGAGGATGCAATAATGATTATGACCCCTGTGTACTATCCCTTTAAAAGGGTAATAGAGGGGATGGGGCGCAAAACCGTGGCGCACTCTTTGCAAAACACAAACGGAAGATACACAATCGATTTTAAAGGGTTTGAAGAGCAGATTGCCCAAAATGCTGTGAAGATACTTGTGTATTGCTCACCCCATAACCCGGTGGGACGCGTATGGACGCTGGAGGAGCATGAAAGTGTGTTAAACATTTGCCGCAAACACAATGTACTGGTAATTTCGGATGAAATACATCAGGATATTTTGTTGGCAAAAAGCAAACATATTCCTACCTTATCCGTAGCGGGGGGCTCACATGCAGACCATGTGGTTACCCTTACAGCAGCCTCTAAAACTTTTAACATGGCGGGTCTTGCCCACGCACACATTTTTTTGGCAGATGAAAAACTGCGTAAGCAATACGATGATTATATAAAAGCAACCATGGGCGAAGCCCCTTTAAATATTATGAGCTGTGTTGCAACACAGGCGGCATACCAAAAGGGCGAGGATTGGCTGGAGGGGCTTTTGCGGGTAATTGAGCAAAATTATCTTTTGCTAAAACAAGAGGTAGAAGCAAACCTGCCCAAAGCCATACTTTCGCCGCTGGAAGGCACCTACCTTGCGTGGCTGGATTTGCGCGGTTACCTTGGCACAGATGTTAAAAAGGTAAAGCAGATTGTGCAGGAAAAGGCAAAGCTTGCAATTGATTTTGGCGAGTGGTTTGGTGAAGAAGGCCGTGGATTTATACGCATTAACCTTGGCACTACGCCCGCCATTGTAAAGCAGGCAGTAAGCCAATTGATAGAGGCGATAAACGAGGGATAGATCTCTGCTGATTTTATCAGACCATTAACAGCACTTTTGCTAAAACAAACCCACCCCGGTTTTATTTCCGGGGTGGGTTTTATTGTGTGAAATATTTTTAAAGAATGAAAAGGATTAAAAAGAAGAAACATATTCCATGTTTTGCGCTGCCTGCAAAGAAACTGCTTCTCCGCACATTTTTTTTATTAAATGCAAAGACATATCTATGCCGGCCGAAACCCCGGCCGAAGTAATAATGTTGCCAACCTCTACAAAGCGGCGGTTTTTAAACACAGTAATATTGGGGTAGATAAGTGCAAGCTGGTTTACATGCGCTGTATGGGTTGTTGCGGTTTTTCCGTTTAGTAGGCCAACCTGCGCCAAAATAAATGCACCGGTGCAAACCGAAGCAACATATTCTGCCTGGGCGCTTTGGTGTGTAACCCACTGCAAAAGGGCGGGGTTATACAATTGTTGGCTACGTGCGCCTTTGCCGCCGGGTACTATCAGTACATCCAACCGTGGGCAGGTGGCAAAAGAGTAAGAGGGCAAAACAGTAAGGCCGCCTACAGCGGTAATGGGGGTGCCCTCTTGCGAAACGGTAATTACCTTAAAAGGCGGGGTGCCGCTTTTGTTTTGCGCAATCGAAAACGCTTCAAACGGGCCGGCAAAATCCAGCACCTCCACATCATCAAAAAGCAATATGCCAACAAGGCGCTGTTTTGGGGCAGAGGGTGCATAGGTTGTGTCCTGCATAAGCGTACCTCCGGTTTAGGCATTGGCCGGCAATCGCCACCAATAAAATTGTTCTACTTGTTTGTAGCGGGTAAAGCGGCATTTTTGCAGTACCCTGTGGGAGGCAATATTGCCAATATCGGTTTCTGCCACAATGGCCTTTATGCCGGGCATTGTAAAGGCAAGGGTGCATACTTGGGCTATGGCATTTGTGGTGTAGCCCAAATTTTGAAAAATGAGGGAAATGCCATAGCCTATTTCTATTTCTCCCTGTGTGTTGGGCGGCCCCTTAAAACAGGCCGAGCCAATAATAAACTGGCCATTTAAAACAAAAAGCCAAAGGGTGTAAAAAAGCAGATGTGCAAGTTCCTGCTCTATATGTTGCTTTTGAAATATAAGAATATCCCTAAACTCGTTGTCTATCCATTCGCCGCGGTACGCAAGGCCAAGGTCTGCCTCTAAAGAGGGCATATCCTCAATCATCCAGCTTAGTTGTTGCAGGGTAAGGGGCAGTACGGTAATTTTATCTTGTGGTAATTTCATTTGCAAAGGTCCTTTCTTTTAAGCAGAAAGGCCAAGGTGAAAAAAGGCAAACCTGTACAGGCCCGTCTGCAAATTACTGGCGGGGTTGCGGGTACCTTTTTGGGCAGTCATATTCGTCACCTCCTGTGCGTAAAAAGTATATCATATTTTTAGCAAAATGAAATAAATAATGCGAAGATAAAGCGAAAAATATTTTATTTTGCCAATTTATAGGTAAAAATAAATCAAATAGTTTATGTGCATTTAGCAAAAATTAAATTGGGGCTTGGTTTGCATCTTCCCACTAAAAAATTTTGAAAGTATGGTATTAAAAAAGAGGTACGCTAAAAATACCCCTAAAATGATGTGGAGCTAAACAAAATAATGCCTATAAGCATAAAAAAGAAGCCCTTTTACGGGGCTTCTTTTGTGTTTAGATTGCGCTGTTAGAAAGCTGAATGTTCGAGGTGGGCAGGCTGTCTAGCTTTGGGGGCGCGGTAAGGCCCTTTTTGGTATCTTCTAATCGCTCTTTGCCCACCGCAAGCATTAGCTTAATGCGGTTTTCTTGGTTTACCTTGGTGGCGCTGGGGTCGTAGTCGATAGGGGTAATGTTTGCTTCGGGGTGTACCGCGCGTATTTTGCTTATCATGGCTTTGCCCACAACGTGGTTTGGCAGGCAGCCAAAGGGCTGTGCGCATACAATGTTGGGAAATCCGCTTTGCACAAGCTCCACCATTTCGGCGGTAAGCAGCCAGCCTTCGCCCATTTTTGCGCCGTAGCCAATAAAACCGTTGGCCAGCTTTTTGGTTTCTTCAAACAGGGTGGGGGCGTGCAGGTTTGGGTGGCGCGCAATGGCATTTACCATCAGCTTTTCGCGCACAGTGGTAAAGTCCATTACTCTCTCGTAAACGGTTTTTACCAGTTTACTGCCGCCGTACAGCTCTATATTAACGCTGCCGTTTACAATACAGTACTGTATAAAACCCATTAGGCTGGGCATGTTTACTTCGCAGCCCTCACTTGCCAAAAAATCCTCTAAATGGCTGTTGCCAAGGGGAGAATACTTAACGTAAATTTCGCCTACAATGCCAACCTTTACGCGGGGTACTTTGGTAACCGGCAACAGGGCAAAATCGTCGGCAATGGCTTCAAAGTTCTTTTTCATTTCGCGCTTGTTTACGCCTTTGCCACTTTCAAACTGGGTGCAAATTTCCTGCTGCCATTTTTTAACAAGGGCATCGGTAGAGCCGGGGGTATTTTCGTAGGGGCGCAGTTGGTTGGATAAGCTCATCAGCTCATCGCCGTAAAAAACGCCCGCAATCGCTTTGCGGATAAGGGGCAGGGTGTATTTAAAACCACTGTCCTTTTCTAAGCCCGAAAAGTTAAGGCTGGCCACAGGTACCTGCGGGAACCCGGCCTTTACAAGGGCTTTGCGCAATAGGTGAATATAGTTAGAGGCACGGCATCCGCCGCCGGTTTGGGTAATCATAAGGGCGGTATGGTCAAGGTCGTATTTGCCGCTTTTTAAAGCGTCTATAAACTGGCCAATAACCAAAAGGGCGGGGTAGCAGGTGTCGTTATGCACATACTTAAGCCCTTCTTGTGCTACTTCGGGGCCGCCGTTTTCCAGTACTTCTATCCGGTAACCGTCCTGCCGCATGGCGGCGGCAATCATCTCAAAATGGATGGGTGCCATTTGAGGGATAAGTATTTTGTGGGTGGATTTCATTTCGGGCGTAAATTTGGGGTAGACGGGCATATAAGCCTCGGGCTGTTTTACAGTGGCTACGGTTTGTGTACTGCTCATGAGGCGGCCTCCTGTTGCTCTTGCTCCAATGCCGAAAACAGGCTGCGTAAACGAATGTTTACTGCGCCAAGGTTGGCAATTTCGTCTATTTTTATCTGGGTGTACAGTTTGCCCTCACGGTGCAGGGTTTCGCGTACTTCGTCGGTGGTAACGGCGTCCAGCCCGCATCCAAAGCTTACCAACTGTACAAGGTTAATATCTTTTTGGTCTGCAATATAGTGTGCGGCGGCATACAGGCGCGCGTGGTAAGTCCACTGGTTAAGCACCGTTGTGGGCGATTTTTCCATCAAGTGGCTTACGGCATCCTCGCTTATAACCGCAGCGCCCTGGCTGGCAATTAGTTTGTTAATGCCGTGGTTTACCTCGTTATCCAAGTGATAGGGGCGTCCGGCCAGTAAAATAATCTGGCGTCCCTCGGCGCGTGCCTGAGTAATAATTTCGGCTCCGCGTTCACGCACTTTGGCCAAAAATGCATCATACTCGGCATAAGCCGCATCGGCGGCAGCCTGTATCTCTTTGCGAGAAATATCCTTAAAATACTGGCCTAAAATGGTATAAATCTTTTTAACAAAATCTTTTGGCCGGTGGATGCCCACATAATCGTAGATATAGGTTTTACCCTCCAGCTCGCTGCAACTGGATTTTACAACCTCGGGGTAATAGGCAACAACTGGGCAGTTAAAGTGGTTGTCTCCAAGGCCTTCGTCTATGTTGTAGCTCATGCAGGGGTAAAAAACATATTTAAGGTCGGGCATTTCGCTTAGTGCCTTAATATGGCCGTGCACCAGCTTGGCGGGGTAACACACCGTGTCACTGGGTATCGTGGCCTGCCCCTCAAAGTACAGTTTACGGGTAGAGTGGGGGCTGCGCACAAACTCAAAGCCAAGGCGGGAAAAAAAGGTGTGCCAAAAAGGCAGGGTTTCGAACATATTAAGAGCCATGGGCACCCCAATTTTACCGCGGGGGCCGGGTACAGGTGCGTAGCTGTCTAACAGTGCAAGCTTGTAGTCGTAAATGTCCAGCGGGTTTTCGGCGCCGCGGTGGGTAATAGGCCTATCGCACCGGTTGCCCGATATAAACTTGCGCCCGCCCGAAAAGGTATTGATGGTAAGGCTGCAATTGTTTGTGCAAAGGCGGCAGTTGGTGGTTTGCACCTTGTGCTCCAGTTCAGAAAGCCCCTGCATATTTAACGCGCTGCTTTTTTCTTTGCCCTTAGAGCGTTGGCGCCCATACAAAGCCGCGCCAAAAGCGCCCATAAGTCCTGCAATAGAGGGACGGATAACCTCCATGCCCATTTCTTTTTCAAATGCGCGCAGCACGGCATCGTTATAAAAGGTGCCGCCCTGTACCACTACGTTTTTGCCAAGCTCTTCGGGAGAAGAGGCGCGGATAACCTTGTACAGTGCGTTTTTAACAACGCTGCTGGCAAGACCTGCGCTAATATTTTCTAGGCTGGCGCCGTCTTTTTGCGCCTGCTTAACGCTGGAGTTCATAAATACGGTGCAGCGGCTGCCCAGCTCTACCGGGGCATCGCCAAACAAGCCCAGCTTTGCAAATTCGCGCACATCTTTGCCAAGCGCCTCGGCAAAGGTTTGCAAAAAGCTGCCGCAGCCAGAAGAACAGGCCTCGTTTAAAAAGATATCGCTGATGGCGCCATCAGCAATTTTAAAGCACTTCATGTCCTGCCCGCCAATGTCTATGATAAAATCAACATCGGGCTGAAAGTGCTTGGCTGCCGCAAAGTGCGCCATGGTTTCTACCAAATTATAATCGGCGTTAAATGCCTCTTTACATAGCTGCTCTCCATAGCCGGTGGTAGAAACACTGGCAAGGGTCATATCGGGGCAGGTTTTGTACATGTTTATAATCGCGTCGCGTACAAGGGGTACGGGGTTGCCGCTGTTGGGCTGGTAGGTGGTGTTTAACAGCTCACCATCTTCGCTAATCAACACGGTTTTAACAGTGGTAGACCCGGCGTCTATTCCCAAATGGGCGCGGCCCGAAAAGCCCTCTAAACGGCCCACAGGGATTGTGGCCTTTTCGTGGCGGCGCAAAAATTCGGTATATTCGTCCTGATCCTTAAATAAAGGATCAGAATGCTGGAAGGTAACTTTGCCCGCATTGGCGGCCAAACGGTCGTGCAGTTCGGGCAGGGTAAAGGCTTCGTCTGCGTATAATGCAGCGCCTAAAGATACAAAGTAAAGGCTGTTTTCCGGCAGGATGCCGGTGGTTTTAAGAACCTTGTCAAAGGCACCGCGCAATTCGCTCATAAAGGTAAGCGGGCCACCCAAATACACCACATGGCCCTTGATGCTGCGGCCCTGTGCAAGCCCAGCAATGGTTTGGTTTACAACAGAATATAGGATGGAGGCCGATACATCCTCTACCCGCGCGCCCTGATTTAAAAGGGGTTGTACGTCGGTTTTTGCAAACACACCGCAGCGGCTGGCAATGGTATATATTTTTTCTTGCTGCTTGGCTTTTTCGTTTAAATCGGCAGGGGAAATTCTAAGCAGGGTTGCCATTTGGTCTATAAAAGCGCCGGTGCCGCCCGCACAACTACCGTTCATGCGTACTTCTACGCCATCGGTTAAAAACAATATTTTTGCATCCTCGCCGCCAAGCTCTACAATTACATCGGCATCTGGCGTAAGCTGCTTTGCGGCAACGCGAGTAGCAAAAACCTCCTGCACAAAGGGTACGCTGCAGGTTTCGGCCAGCCCCATCCCGGCCGAGCCGGTAATGGCAGAATAAAATTCTTCGGTGCCAAATTCCTCTTCTAAAGCAGCCAAAAGCTCGGCCGCTTTCTCTGTAATATGAGAAAAATGCCGCTCGTACCGGCTGTGTATAATATTGTTGTTATCGTCTAGCACCACACACTTAATAGTGGTAGAGCCAATGTCCAGACCCAGTCTCAAGTTACTACCTCCATGGCAAGCGCAAATAATACCAATTTGATATAGTTTACCTGCTTTATTGTACTATTTTTGAAAAAAAAAGCAACCACCACCCGTGCATGTTACAAGGGAGGACGGCTGAAAAGTGCCGCGCAGCAATATATTTTAATTTAAGTGCAGGCACCTTTAAAACAATTTTACAAAAGCCAAACAAACCACAGGTTTGTAAAAAAATAAAGGCTGGCTTTTTAAAACCGAATATTAAATATTATACCACGTGCGGCCTTATAAGTACAGAAAAGACCAAAACAGAAAATGCCGCCAGATTGACTTTTTTGTATATTTGCCCTATGGTTTTGGTAACATAAAAAACAAAATATATAGTATACTGTAAATACTATATAACAGCATATTGTTCTGTGCTTTTTGCATGGCGGCGCAAACGCCGCAAGCATGCCTTTAAGCCAGACTGGAGGGTACAATGCATAAAAAGAGAAGAAGAAAAAGCAAGGCTCCGGTAATTATAGCAATAATAGTAGCCTTAGCCGTAATTGGGGTTGCGGTGTGGGCAGCCCTGCAAATGAGCGGCGGTGGGGTAAGAGGCAACTCCTCTTTGCCCTCCGGCAGTGGGCAGCCTGCAGCATCGGGCTCGGGTTCTGGCAGTGTTGCCCAGACCCAACAAGAGGCAGACCTGCCTGAAGAAATGCGTGCCATGTGGATCTCTTTTTTAGAATGGCAGCAGTACGATATTTCTACCGAAGCAGCTATGCGGCAGGTAGCGGGTAAATTGTTTGACGACTGCAAAGATATGGGGCTTAATACAGTGCTGGTAATGGTGCGGCCTTTTGGAGATGCATTGTATAAAAGCGAGGTATACCCCTGGAGCCATTTGATTACCGGGATACAGGGGCAAGACCCCGGCTACGACCCGCTGGCTGTAATGATTGAGGAGGCTCATGCGCGCGGCCTGCGGCTGGAGGCATGGATAAACCCCTACAGGGTACAGCATGCAAGCATTGGGCCAAAACAACTTTCTGCCGATAACCCGGCGGTGCTGCACCCAGACTGGGCGCAGGAGGTGCAAGGCGCACTGTGGTACGACCCCGGCATTGCCGAAGTGCAGGATATGGTGGTTGAGGGTGTGCGCGAGATTGTGCAAAACTACGATGTAGACGGCATCCATTTTGACGATTATTTTTACCCCGAGGGAAATACCGAAGATTTTGACGCAGCAAGCTATGCCGCACTTGGGCAAGGGATGGACAGGGCTGCCTGGCGGCGGGAGAATGTAAACACACTGGTGTCTCGCGTATATGCAACCATTAAAAGCATAAAGCCCACGCTGGCTTTTGGCATTAGCCCGCAGGGCAACAACGAAAACAATTATAATACGCAGCACAGTGATGTAAATATGTGGATGAAAACCCCCGGTTATGTCGATTATATAATGCCGCAAAACTATTGGGGCTTTGATTATCAATCTTCTAACGGCAGCGATAAAGCTGCCTTTGGCAACAAATGTGCCGAGTGGGCGGGGTACGAAAGGCTGGACAGTATAAAGCTGTACAACGGGCTTGGCGCGTACCGTATTGGCGTAGGCGATGGCGGTGCAAATGACCAAAGTGAGTGGAGCAGTGGGCATAATATAGCCGACCAAATTGCCTACGCCCGCGGCGTAGAGGGGTTTACGGGCTTTGCGCTGTTCCGGTACGAATTTTTGGTGGCTGATACCGAGTTGGCGGTAGCAGAAAAGCAGGCACTTACCAATTTGCTAACGCAATAAAATGCATATGTAAAACTGTGGGGTGAAACAATGGGCAAGCTGGCAAAGGGGCAGGGGATGTCTGCTGCATCCGGCGCTGCGTTGTTTGTGCTGGGGTGCATTCTTGTTTTTTGGCCTTCGGTAGCATTACGGGTATTTCCGCCTTTAATTGGCCTGGTAATTGTAATTGTGGGGGTGCAGGGGCTAATACAGTTAGCAGTGTTTAAAAACCGCACCGCTGCCCCTGGGTTAAAATTGGCCCAAAGCCTTGTAAATATACTGGTTGGCATGGTTTTTTTGGCAAAAAGAGATCTTTCTTTTCTGTTTTTAGAGCTTTTGTTTGGCCTGTATGTGGTTTTAGTGGCCATTTTGCATCTTTCGCTGGTGGCCTCAGCCATTAAAAATAAAAGACCCTTTGTGCGGGAACTTGCGGAGAGTGTTTTTCAGCTAATTTTGGGTTTGCTGTTATTGTTTTCTCCTTTTGCAGATGAAGAACCCTTGTGGGTACGTGTGCTGGGGCTGCACTTTGCGGTTGCGGGCATAAGCGCCGTAATAGACGCCCTTAAACTGCGTAAAGAAATACAAAAAGAAGAAAAAGAAGAAAACTAAAGCAAAAACAGCCTTGTAAAGGGTAAAATGGTACTGCAGCAGAATATGCTGGACGCTTTATTAAAAAGTGAGATTGCCCAAACGCCGTTTGCTTTTAAATTTGGGTGCAGATACAACTGGTAAAAGCCAAAAAGGAACCAGCCTGTTTAAAGGCTGGTTCCTTTTTTAAGTATAGTAAATTAGCGCAAGGGTGTTTAAATATGCCTGCTGCAATTATCGCAAAAAAGGATGCCGGGCAGGTTTTTCCAGCCGCAATCGGGGCAAAACCATTTGCCGTCTGGCAGGGGTATGGCGGCAATTTGTATCCTTTTTCCTCTTTTTACATCCGGCTTTTTGGAGCCCAGTAAATTGGCGGTAAACAGCGGGGCAAGGCTTACGTTTTTTTGTCCCAGCCCAGCCAATGCATCAAAATTTAAACCGGCAAGCATTTTGGTAAAGCTTTGGCTGTATGTAAGCGGGCTGCCGCAGTGTTGGCAGTATTTTGTTCCAAAGCTGTTGTTTGTACTGCATTTTTTGCATCGTATGGTTTTCATGCTGTTAAATTTACCCCCTTTACTGTGTAAGCGGCAGGATAGATTAAAAGAGAAATAGGCACAAGTGCGCAATAGATAAACTATTATTATCATACCACAATACAAAACCATTGATGAAAATTTGCAAATAAAAACAGCCGGCGCACGTATAACATACGGCACAGGCTGTTTTATTTAGCCCCATAAATACAGGGCTTTTATTGTACTTTTAAGCCATAACTGCGTAAAAGTTCGCGCGCGGCATCGGCTTCTTCGCGGGTGGTGGCCTCAACATCTGCAAGGGTGTAAGACCGATCCAGCCCCTCCCACTTGGGCTCTCCCAATTTATGAAATGGAAGAAGCTCCACACGGTCTATGCAGGAGTATTTAGACAAATGCTGGGCAAGAAGGTTAAGCTGGGCATCGTCCAGCGTATAGCCACGCAGTAATACCTGGCGCAGCCAAACGGGTTTGCCTATTTTTTCGCAATAATCCAACATTTCTAAAGAATATCGGTTGGTTTGCCCTGTAAGGCGGCGGCACATTTCATCGTCTATGGCTTTAATGTCCAGCAGCAGCATATCGGCATTGTTTACCGCAGAGGCGGCCGCATCCGTAAGGGGTACACCGGCGGTATCTACCGCCACGTGAATGCCGCGAGAATGTAAAAGGCGGGTGCAAGCCTCTACAAATTCGGCCTGCATCAACGGCTCGCCGCCCGAAAAGGTAACGCCGCCGCTACGGATATAGTTTTTATAACGCAGGGTTTCTTCCAGTACCTGCCCGGCGGTCCAAAGTTCGCCGCCGCGGCACGCAACCGAATCTGGGTTGTGGCAATACAAACAGCGGTACAAGCATCCCTGCAAAAAAAAGATGTAACGTATACCCGGCCCGTCTACCGTTCCAAAAGTTTCCCGGCTACAAAGGCTGCCGCGTACACTGCTTAAATCAGATTCTTCTTGGGGAGAAAGTACAAGATGCGGTTTGCTTAACACACAAAAGACCCTTTCTGTAAAATAAAATTTTGAATTAAAGGAAGGTGTGGAAGGTGCGGCCAATTACGTCCAGCTGCTGCTCGCGGGTAAGCTTGATAAAGTTTACAGCATAGCCCGATACGCGAATGGTAAGCTGGGGATACAGCTCGGGGTGTTCCATGGCATCCATCAGCACTTCTTTTTCGATTACGTTGATGTTTACGTGGTGGCCATGCTCGCCAAAAAATCCGTCCATCAGGCCAACCAGGTTCTCTTCGCGCTGGTCTTTGCTTTTGCCAAGCGCGCCCGGCACAATAGAGAAGGTGTAAGAAATTCCGTCTTCGCTGTAATCAAACGGCAATGAGGCAACAGAGGCAAGCGAGGCAACCGGGCCGTGAGTATCGCGGCCGTGCATGGGGTTGGCACCGGGTGCAAAGGGCTCGCCCTTTTTGCGTCCGTCGGGTGTGGTGCCGGTTTTTTTGCCGTAAACCACGTTGGAGGTAATGGTAAGAATAGACATGGTCTGCTTTGCCTCGCGGTAGGTGGTTTGGCGGCGCAGGCGGGTCATAAATTTGCGCACAACGTCCTGCGCAATTTCATCTACGCGGGGGTCGTTGTTTCCAAAGCAGGGGAACTCACCCTCAATTTCAAAGTCAACGGCAATGCCATCCTCGTTGCGGATAGGACGAACCTTGGCGTATTTAATGGCCGAAAGGCTATCTGCTACTACCGAAAGCCCGGCAACGCCGCAAGCCATGGTGCGCACAATATCTTCGTCGTGCAGGGCCATTTGCAGTTTTTCATAGCAGTATTTATCGTGCATAAAGTGGATTACGTTAAGGGTATTAACATACAGGTTGGCCAGCCATTCGCAAATAACGCCAAAACGTGCGCGTACTTCGGCATAATCCAAAACATCAGAGGTGATGGGTGCAATGGGAGGTGCTACCTGTGCGCCTGTAATTTCGTCTTTGCCGCCGTTAATAGCGTACAGCAGAGCTTTTGCAAGGTTGGCGCGTGCGCCAAAAAATTGCATTTGTTTGCCTATGCGCATAGGAGATACACAGCAGGCAATGCCGTAGTCGTCGCCAAACTTCTCAGACATAATGTCGTCGTTTTCGTACTGAATGCTGGAGGTTTCGCACGAGAGTTTTGCACAGAAAAGTTTAAAAGGCTCGGGCAGGCGGGTGCTCCACAGTACGGTCATGTTTGGTTCGGGCGCGGGGCCAAGGTTGGTAAGGGAATGCAAAAAGCGGAAAGTGGATTTTGTAACCATATGGCGTCCGTCTACACACATACCGGCCAGAGACTCGGTGGTCCAAACAGGGTCGCCAGAGAAAAGAGCATCGTAAGAAGGGGTACGCAAAAACCGTACCAAACGCAGCTTGATAATAAACTGGTCAAAAATTTCCTGTACTTCCGATTCGGTCAGTTTGCCCTCTTCCAAATCGTGCTGGGCGTAAATATCCAAAAAGGTAGATACACGGCCAAGGCTCATAGCGGCACCGTTTTGGTCTTTAATGGCACCAAGGTAGCCAAAATACAGCCACTGTACAGCTTCTAGGGTGTTTACTGCCGGACGAGAGATATCAATGCCGTATTTGGCAGCCATATCTTTTAATTCGTGCAAAGCGCGAATTTGCTCCGAAACCTCTTCGCGTTTGCGCATAACCTCTTCGTCCATGGTAGAAGTGGTGTACTCTTTTTTTGCTTCTTCTTTTTTGGCAATCAAAAAGTCTACGCCGTAAAGGGCAACGCGGCGGTAGTCGCCAATAATGCGTCCACGGCCATAGGCATCCGGCAGGCCGGTGATAATGCCGGAGTGACGAGCGGCGCGAATCTCATCGGTATAAGCATCAAAAACACCATCGTTGTGTGTTTTGCGGTACTTAAACACGTTGGCAACCTCGGGGTCCATTTCGCGTCCGTATGCTTTTAAAGAGGATTCTACTACACGGATGCCGCCAAAAGGCATGATGGCGCGCTTAAGGGGCGCATCGGTTTGCAGGCCTACAACAAGCTCTAAATCTTTGCCGATATAGCCTGCCTCGTGGGCGCTTACGGTAGAGATAGTTTTGGTGTCGATGTCCAAAACGCCGCCGGCGTCCCGTTCTGCTTTCAGAAGTTCCTTGGTTTTACTCCACAGAGCTTCGGTACGTGCTGTTGGCGGAGAAAGAAAGGAATCGTCCCCGTCGTAAGGTGTGTAGTTGCGCACAATAAAATCGCGCACGTTGATGTCCGCATTCCAATTTCCACTTTGAAACAAAGCAAAGACCTCCTAAAACTGGTGTATGTTAGTATACTATACTAATATTGTATACTATGTATGTTGTAAATGCAACACTAAACAAGGCGTATAAACTGGTGCTTACCCGGGTATGTGCGGCAAACACCAATTTTGGCAATTTTTAGCGTTGCAGGCGTACAAAAACAGGCCGATACAATAAAGCCGCCCGGCGCTTTTGTGAAAAAGCACAGGGCGAACAAAATTAACGTTCGTTCAATGGAATATAGGGATTTTCTTGTGCCACGCTGCGGTAAGCAGGGCGGATAATCTTGGAGGAGTTGATAAGTTCCTCAATACGGTGTGCGCTCCAGCCTGCAATGCGGGAGATTGCAAAGATGGGAGTATACAATTCCGTAGGCAGATTAAGCATATCATACACAAAACCACTGTAAAAGTCTACATTGGCCGAAACACCCTTGTACATCTTGCGTTCGTCGGCAATAATTTCGGGTGCAAGGCGGGCTACATTGGCATATAGTTTATACTCTTCTTCGCGCCCTTTGGCAACACTTAGCTGCTGTACAAAACGCTCGAACAAAACGGCGCGAGGATCGCTAAGAGAATAAATGGCGTGGCCTATGCCATATACAAGGCCCGAGCGGTCAAACGCTTGCTTGTGCAGCAGCTTTTTGATGTAATCGGACAGTTGGCCTTCGTCTTCCCAGTTGGTTACATGCTGCTTTAAGTCTTCCATCATGTTGGTAACACGTATGTTGGCACCGCCATGTTTGGGGCCTTTTAAGCTGCCAAGTGCAGCAGCAACTGCGCTGTAAGTATCGGTGGCAGAGGAAGAAACAACATGCACGGTAAACGATGAGTTGTTACCGCCGCCGTGCTCTGCGTGCAGTACAAGGGCCAAATCCAGCACGCGGGCTTCCAGCTCGGTATACTGCTGGTCTGGACGTAGAAGATGCAGGATGTTTTCTGCAACCGAAAGGCCAGGGTCTGGCTGGTGGATTACAAGGCTTTGGCCTTTTTCGTAATGATTATGGGCGTGATAGCCGTAAATAGCAAGCAAGGGAAATTGTGCAATTAACCGGATGCACTGGCGTAAAACGTTGGGGACAGAAATATCATCCGGGTTATCGTCGTAATAGTAAAGGGTAAGCACGCTGCGTGCAAGGGTGTTCATCATATCGCGGCTGGGGGCCTTCATAATGATATCCCGCACAAATTTGGGAGGCAAAGAGGTGTAGTCGTGCAGCATGTCCGAAAATCCGGTTAGTTCTGTTTGGTTGGGCAGGTGCCCAAACAAAAGCAGGTAAACTGTTTCTTCAAAGCCAAAGCGGTCTTCTTTTAAAAAGCCATCAACAATATCGTTGATATTGATGCCCTGGTAGTAAAGCTTGCCCTCCATGGGCATCTCTACACCATCCACTATTTGCTTTGCAGTAACCTTAGAAATGTTTGTAAGACCGGCCAAAACGCCGTTGCCGTTGATGTCGCGCAGGCCGCGGTTTACTTTGTAATCGGTATACAAATTGGTGGGTATTACACGGGAGGTGCACATTTCTGCCAACTTTTCAATTTCGGGGGTAATTGCAGAATAATCAATCTCGTTTGCCATCAGTTTGCCTCCTTAAACTCTTAGCCGGTTCAAAAAACCGGCGGCGTTTTCATCTTCATTTTTTCTGTGTAGCCAATTATAACATATTTAAGGGCCGTAAAGATAGAATTTTTAAATTGCTTTTTGCTAATTTGGCAAAGCAACGTTTTAAAAAATAAAACAACGTTTAGC
>JBKEAM010000073.1:0-44366 GCA_047972265.1 Oscillospiraceae bacterium
TAAATTTATCGGCGCAGGCGGCGGCCTCGGGCACGCGGCCAATGGTGGTATCGGCAATGATTACCTTTACCGGCTCGCCGTTGCTATAGCACAGGTTTTGTTCAAACAATGCCTTGGCAGATTTTGCCATGTTCATGGTTTGTTCTTCCAAAGATTCCCGCACTTTCAGCGGGCCCCTGCGTCCGTCTATTGTGGGGCGAATGCCTATTACCGGGTAGTCTCCTATCAGTCTGCTTTTTGCCATATTTCTTACCTCCTGTTGGTGGGCGCCTGCCTGCTTTGGCAGGGCGCAATAATAGATGTGGTTTACACTGGCTTATTTTGGCGGCTATTTTGCATAAAAAGTACAATCATAAATAAAAAAGCCCCAAAAATGTCTATTTTTATTATAATCTTGTACAAAAATAAAAGATTGTAGTATAATGATACAAAAATAGGACGATATTCAGGTTTTGACGAAAAGGCCATTTTTACAACAGGAGATGCCATGCAGTACTTGGATTTTAAAGAATCTTTAAAAAGGGGAGTGTCGGGGTTCCCTATAGAATTGTACCCAATAGATAAACGCCATCCACAGTATGTAATGTCGTGCCACTGGCATTTAGAATATGAAATTATTCGCGTGTTAGAGGGCAGCTTTGCCTGTGTAGTGGATGGTAAAAGTTGGACGATATGCCCCGGAGAAGTGGTTTTTATCAACGGTGGTTCGCTGCATGCGGGGGTGTCGGCAGATTGCCGGTACGAGTGTGTGGTGTTTGACCTTGGTATGTTAATGAAGCAGGGTGATGCCTGCCACTCTATTTTAGATGAGTTTAGTACCAGGCGGTGGATGGTAAAACCCAGCTTTAAAAAAGAGGATGGTGAAGTATACCGCCTGTTAAACCTGCTGTTTGATACTTTGGGACATAAAGCGCCGGGGTACCAACTGGTTACCGAGGGGTTGCTTTTTCAAATTTTTGGTAAAATTGTGGCGGGTGGGCACCGCAGCCGCAGCAAAGGCGAGGCACCCGCTACCAGCCGTAAAACCCAGCAGCTTAAAAAAGCATTGCACTTAATAGAGACCTCTTATGCAAATGCCATTACACTAGAAGAACTTGCACAAGCGGCCGGAATGACGCCAAAATACTTTTGCCACTTTTTTCAACGGATGACACAACGCACGCCTATAGATTATTTAAATTATCACCGCATAGAGGTATCCTGCTTTTTGCTAATGACGGGGGATTACACCACAACCGAAGTTGCCTACGAATGTGGCTTTAATGATTTAAGCTATTTTATACGGGTGTTTAAAAAATATAAGGGAACTACACCAAAGCAGTATCTACGTAGGCTTGCGGTTGCGGCCTAGGTGCTTTGTACGCAAACTGTAAAACAAATTTGTTGCGGTTTGTTTTACAATAAAACAAAAGCCCTCCGACATAATTGCCGGAGGGCTTGCTTTTTCTTTTAAGAAACAGTGGGTGCCAAGTTTTGCAGGGTAGTGCCGGGATAGTAATGGGCCAAAATTTGCTGGTAATTCCAGCCATCGTTTTTAGCGTAGTAGTAAGAGCCCCACTGGCTAAGCCCAACGCCATGCCCGTATCCGTAAGTGGTAACTGTCCATGTTTGGTTGCCATTGTATACAATGGCAAAGGTATTGGAACGTATGCCAAGGCCGCTGTTTTCTTTAAACCAGTTGGCGGTAGGCGCATAAATGCGGGATTCTCCACCACTGATAAAACGTATATCCAACTGCATCTTAGCGGCAACGGCACGCCCTGCCTTATCCACTGTAGTGTATCCTATCCAAGTAGAAGGGTCGTGACTGAACGAAAGGGGAGAATTGCCCGAGCCATTATACATGCGTGTAAGGGCAGTTTCCATCTGCGCTCTTGTAACGGTAAAAGAGGTGGTAAAGTTTGTGGAAAGATAATCGTATTTGCTTTCTACTCCGGCGGTAAGATAAGCATAATTGGTATTCCATACCTCGGTAGAAGAATTGGTAACGCCTGAGTTGGAAGCAGTATATACAGCGTTGGCGGGTGCGCCATTATAGTAAACGGCTATGTCGGCAACGGGGGCCACTGCATCGCGTATTGCCTGGGTAGGTGTGCCGTCTACCATAGAGGGGGCCACTGTGCCACGGTTGTTGTAAAACAGGATGTAAGACTGGGCGGCAACTGCCTGTGCGCGGTAACTTTCCACACTGTTAAGCCCGCCGGTTTCGCCTGCAACAATACGGGCCAAAATATTTTTAGCAAGATCGGTGGTTACCACGCCTTTAAAGGTTACAGTAAGGGTGCGCCCCTGTAAAATGCTGCCGCTAAACAGGTAGGCAACGCCGTCTATGGTGGTTTGTCCGTTGGCGGCAATAAAGCCGCTGCCAAAGTAATAGGTGTTGCTGTCTATGGCTTTCCATCCGGTTTGCAGCACCAAAGTAGAAGGATCTGCATAGCGCACGCCATCGGCGGCTGTAATCAATCCGCTTTGTACGGCACCGTCGGCTGCCGCATAATAGGTTTTGCCGTTGTCTGTAAACTGGCCGCTTACGGCTTTGCCGGTGCTGTCGTAATAATATTGTTTACCGTCAATTGTTTGCCAGCCTGTTTTTATCTCAGAAGAACTGGAAGAGGCGGGTTGTGACGAAGAAGTAGCGGAGGAAGATGCAACCGAGGAAGAAGCCGGCTGCGAAGAAGAGGAAGGAGCCTGCGAGGAAGCGGCAGAGGAAGATGCCGGTTTAGAAGAGGCTGCAGAAGAAGAAGCAGGTTTAGAAGACGCAGCCGATGAGGACGCAGGCTTAGAAGATGCTACAGAAGAAACCGCAGAAGACGATGCCGCAGAGGAAGCGGCAGAAGAAGCAGAAGACGCGGCCTCGGATGAGGAAGACTGTGCCACAGAAGCAGACTCTGCGCTGGCAGAACTGGCCGGACTTGTTTGAGAAGAAGCGGTGCTGCTGGAAGCAGCGACTTTGTTGCCGGAACTATTGTTTGTGGTGTTGCCCGTTGCGGGCGGTACCACTACCTCTTGCTGCGATGTGCCGGTGCTGCCTTTTTTAGAGGAAGAAACAGCGGCAGGGGCCTCCTCGGAGGAATCCGGTACAGAAGAAGAGACTGCAACCGAAGAAGAAGCCTTTACGGGGGTCCGCTCGGCTGCAAGAACCGTTGCAATTTGCGCAACGCATATAATAACAGCAAGCAGCGCAACTGCTACACCGGCTATTAATTTATGTACTTTGCTAATTGATTTCATGATTTTTCTCCTGTATATGAGAGAGTGAGAAGCCGCTTTTATCAGGTGGTTAAACCTTAAAAAACAAATGTTTATTTTAAAGACAATATAAATGTGTTTCAGTACTAATTATAGCGGTTCTGAAAGGCTCAGTCAAGCAAAAAGCGAGGATGGAACGTTAAAAAAATACGATGCATCAATATGATGTAGGATTTAAAACTATAAAGTACCCGCAGCCACTATATATATGTATTATGGCGGCAGGTGATAAAAATTATGCATAAACATCATATATTTATGGAATAAAAATAAAGCATATGCTGTATATTGTTTTTTAAAAAGGTGAATTAAGTTCAATACAATCGTTAAAACGTGCAAAAGTATTTAGCTTGTGTGTAAGAGATTTAAAAAAGGCAGGGGAAGGTGAGCGGTTTTCTTCGGGCCAGTAGTGTTTAACCGACAAAGTCTTTTTGCGGTACAAAGCCTGTATTTCTATCCGGCCGCAAAAATAAGAGCCGTACAATACAGGCAAAATATAGTGGCCGTAAGTGCGCTTTGCAGCAGGAGTATAAGCTTCCCAAGTGTAGCAAAAATCAAACAATTGCCGCACCAATTCTCTATCCCACAACAACCCATCCAGCGGGGGTAAAAACTCTATGCGAGAGGGGCTGCCCTGTATGTTTTGTAAAGACTGTAAAAAGGGCAGATGAGAGGTGCAAATGTATAGGGTGGAATCTACCCCTTCTACCCGGCTGCCCTCAAACCGCTTGTTGCCCCAAAGCCCCTGCAAATACAGCACAAAAAGGCGTGCCTGATTGGAATCGAGAGTAAGCGTTGTGGTGGCGCTCATGCGCCGGTACTCAAAAGGCCAAGTTCTGCGGCATAGGGGCGCATTCCATCAATGCACAAGGCAATCAGTTCTTCTAAAGAAAGGCCCAGCAGGTCTGCCCCTTTGGCAATTACATCACGGCTTATTTTTGCTGCAAATTTTTTGTCTTTAAACTTCTTTTTTACGCTGCCGGTTTCCAAATCTGCAATGCCAGTGGGGCGCATACGGGCGGCGGCACTTATCAAGCCTGTCAGTTCATCCACCGCGTACAGGCTTTTTTCCATGGGGGTCAGCGGTTCAACATCAGTGCAAAGGCCCCAACCGTGTGCCATTATAGCGCGAATGCTTTCTTCATCCACTCCGGCGGCGCGCAAGGGTTCTTCGGTGTGTGCCAAATGTTCTTCGGGGTATTGTTCGTAGTCGTAATCGTGCAATAGGCCAACTGACTCCCAATAAGGGCGATCTTCTTCAAAATGCCGCGCCATAGCGCCCATTGCGGCGCTTACAGCCACGGCGTGCTGTAGCAGGTGGGGCTGTGTGGTAGTGGTTTGCAGCAGGGCTAGGGCGGTGGTTTTGTCTAAACGGCTCATGGCGAGGTTCCTCCTAGGGTAAAAAATAAATAGTCATACAAAGCATACAAATGTTTGCTTATATGTTTTGATTTTATGATATAATATAACAAATAAAATTAAAAACAAGTTGTTGTTTTTAATGGGGCGGGCAATGCCTGCTGTCTGCAAACAGTGCTGGGGCTGTGTATAAGTGGTATACAAATTCTGCCATAAGGCAGAATGCGTGATGAATTGACACTTTTTTAAACACAATACAGTTTACTATGAAAATGTGCCTGCTTTTATACAAACCTTGCGGATTTAAAAAATGCAATGCATCCAGAAAGGAGGAAGGTATGAAAGACGTAAAAAAGCTGATAGATGTGGCCGCGGGCCGCTGCCCGGCAGATTTGGTTTTTAAGCATGCAAATGTTGTAAATGTGTTTACGGGCGAAATTTTGCCCGGAGATGTGGCTGTAGTAGATGGTGTAATTGCGGGTGTGGGTGAGTACGAGGGGAAAGAACAGGTGGATTGTACAGACCAGTACCTGTGCCCCGGTTTTATAGACGCGCACCTGCATATAGAAAGCACGATGGTTACCCCCGCCGAGCTGGTACGCCTTACCCTGCCAAGCGGAACCACCACAATGGTGGCAGACCCGCATGAAATTGTAAATGTATGTGGTGCCGAGGGTATGCAGTACATGTTGGACGCCACCGAGGGGCTGCCCTGCAACATATATGTAATGTTGCCCTCCAGCGTACCGGCTACCCCGTTTGAAACATCCGGCGCAGATTTTACCGCAGAAGAAATGCGCCCCTTTGTTGGCAAAACCCGTGTGCTGGGCCTTGGCGAAGTAATGTGCTTTACCGATGTTGTTGCGGGCGGCGGGCACATACTGCAAAAGCTGCAAACCTTAGATGGTTATATTGCCGACGGGCATGCGCCCGGGCTTGCGGGCAAAGACTTGCAGGCTTATAAAGCAGCCGGAATTGGGACCGAGCACGAGGCAACCAGCTTTGCCGAAGCGCTGGAAAAAGCCCGCGCAGGGTTTGCAATACTGGTACGGGAGGGCAGTGCCGCACATAACCTTGCTGCCATTGTAAATGGCCTGGTAGACAACGATGTGCCCACAAACCGGTTTATGTTTTGCACCGATGATAAGCACCTAGACGATATTGGCCGCGACGGTCATATTAGCTGGAATGTAAAACTGGCGATAGACCTTGGCATGAAGCCGGTGGAGGCAATACGCATGGGCAGTTGGAACGCTGCACAGGTATATGGCCTAAAGGATGTTGGCGCAATAGCACCCGGATATAAGGCAGATATTGTGTTGCTAAGCAGCCTTAAAAAAGTAAAAGTGGCCGCCGTGTATAAAGATGGTATACCGGCCGAGCAGCAGCTAAAGCAAATGCCGGCAGCCCTGCCCAAAAGCGAAGCAATACTGCACTCGGTTATGGCTCCGGCTGTTACTGCGCAGGACCTTGTTTTAAAAACAGAGGGCAAAGCCCATGTAATAGAAATGGTACCCTATCAGCTGGTAACAAACCATTTGCAGGAGGAACTGCCTGCCAAGGATGGCTACTTTACGCCCAACGAGGCGTACACCAAGCTGGTGGTGGTAGAAAGGCATGGCCGCAACGGCAACATTGCGGTGGCGCCAATAAAGGGCTATGGAATCCGCGGCGGAGCGCTGGCTACCACCGTTGCGCACGACAGCCACAATATTATAGCGGCGGGAGATAACGACGAGGATTTGGCCTTGGCCATTAACCGTCTTAGCGAAATTAACGGCGGGTATGTTTTGGTAAGAAACGGCAAGGTAGAGGGCGAGGTACCGCTTGCCATTGCGGGCCTGATGAGTACCGAAGCCGCCGAAAAGGTGCAAAAAGATACAGGCGAAATTATTGGCAAAGCCAAGCAGATGGGCATCCCCTATTATATAGACCCATTTATAAGCCTTTCGTTTATGGCACTGCCGGTTATCCCCTCCCTGCGCCTTACAGATAAGGGCTTGTTTGATGTAGATGTGTTCGAACTGGTGTAAAATACTGCTAGCTAAAACCAGAAGGCATTTGCCTTCTGGTTTTTTGTGTTAAAGCGGGGTATGGCTTGCCTAGGAGTTTGTAAAAAGCAATACAAATTGCCGAGCATTGCACATTTTAAAAGCAAAAAGCCCTCAACTGATACTATTATTTTTTTAAAAAGTGCGCCTTTTCAAAGAACCAGTTTAAAGTGTATTCTGCTATAAGGAGGTGTATCAATATGTCTCAAAAAACAGTAGCAGCTATCCACGATATTTCTTGTTTAGGGCGTTGCTCACTTACGGTGGCTTTGCCCATTTTGTCTGCCGCAGGCATAAATACAGGGGTATTGCCTACGGCGGTTCTCTCTACACATACAGGGGGATTTACCGGGTATACCTACCGAGATTTAACCGAGGATATCCAGCCAATTTCGCAGCATTGGCAAAGTCTTGGCTTGCAATTTGACGCACTGTACAGCGGTTTTTTAGGCTCGTTTGAGCAGATAGATTTGGTGGCGGATTTATTTGCCGCCTTTAAAACGCCCCAAAACCTGATTATGGTAGACCCTGTAATGGCAGACGAGGGCAAAATATACAGCATTTATTCTCCCCAAATGGCGGCGGGCATGGCAAAACTGTGCGCCAAAGCAGACATTGTGGTGCCAAACATTACCGAGGCCTGCTTTATATTAAATAAAGAATATAAAGAGGGGCCCTATACCCCACAATATATACAAGAATTATTGTATGGCTTGGCAGAGCTTGGGCCAAAGCAGGTGGTGCTTACAGGGGTGTGGTTTACGCCCGAACAGCTTGGCGCCGCCAGCTACGATAAAGAAACCGGCAGGATAGAATATGCGTATGCCCCTAAAATAGAGGGGTACTTTCATGGTACAGGAGATGTTTTTGGCAGCGCTCTGCTGGCGGGCCTACTAAATGGGCGCACTTTGCCCCAGGCAACACAAATTGCGGTAGATTACACCCAGCTATGCATTGTGCTTACAGTAGAAGAAAAAAGCGAGCGCCGTTATGGCGTGTGTTTTGAAAAGGCATTGCCCAGCCTGATGGAAAAGCTTGATTTGCTGTAGATAGACTTTGCAGAATGCTTTAATTTGATGTGCTTGTTTTGTATCAACACAAGATAGGCGCGCTGTGAGATGCAAAAAACAAACAATAAAATAAAAATATGGTACTATTTAATCGTTAAAAAACAATCTGTTCTTCTCTTACTATAAGAAGAACGGATTGTTTTATGCTGCGCTGCTGATTTGGGTATGTACAGAGATATATTATCTTTAATTGCGAGAAAATATGCCCGGTTTATTCAATAAAAGAAATAAGCTTACACAGGGGCAAAAAACGGAGCGCTGATATCAATTTTTACGCTGCCCCGGCAAAGCTCGTTTAGCTGTGCTTGTAAGCCCAAGGCCAGTGGTTGTGCCACAGTGGCGGTAATGGCAACAGCATCGGTAAAAACAGGCTCCTGCACAACGGCTGTGCCCTCTTCTAATATTTTGCGGCAGGGCTCGTATAAGGCGTACCCAACGGTTAAGCAAATGGTAACACAAACCTGCATTATGCGAATATCGGCAGCATCCAACGCCGCCTTGGCAGCAGAGGTATAGGCGCGCACCAGCCCACCTGTGCCCAGCAAAGTACCCCCAAAATACCGGGTAACCACTATGATACAATCTGTAATATCAGAATGCTGCAATACATTTAGAATAGGGACGCCCGCGGTTTTGGCGGGCTCGCCATCGTCCGAGCAGCGGGTACGGTTCCCCTCACCTAAAAGATAGGCATACACATTGTGGCGGGCGGTGCGGTGCGCCGCTTTTATTTCTTGCAAAACGGCAAGAGCCTCTTCCTCTGTGGTGGCAGGGGCGGCAACGCCTATAAATTCGCTCTTTTTTTCTTCTATGGTTGCGGTGCCGCGGGCGGCCAGTGTGCGGTAATTTTCCATAAAGAGCCTCCTTCGGCATCATTAATAGTACAAAGTATACCCGGAAATCCGGGTGCAAAAAGTTTTTGTTTTTTAAAAAGTTGTGCCGCATGGTATTGCTTGGTGTGTTGCAATTATTTAAAGCGGCGTAAACGGCTAAACAAAAGAGGCCAACCACTGTAAGTATAGCAAAAAAGCCGTTGTAGGTGTTGTAAAGGGCTTGGCTATGCTTAAAAACTTGTCGAAAATCGGTTTTTAAAAGCGGGAGAAATACCTGCGCCAAAACACAAAATACAAAGCAATTGCACAGCAATAGGCAGGCGCAAGCATTGCATGGCAACAGTGAATATTCTATACTATCATTTAGTACAGTAAAATTAAAAAGTATTTTAAATTTCCGGCTGCCTACAGGCTGCAAAAAGGAGATCAAAATTGGGCGCTTTATGGGTTTTGCTGGCGCAAATTGCCATTATGGTTTTGTTTGGCTTCGTTTTACACAAAACACATATCATCGATGCATCGTTTCGGGCACGGCTTTCAACACTATTGTTAAGGGCTGTGTTGCCGGCGGGTATTTTAGTGTCTGGCAACAGCGAGTTTGTACCCTCTATGGGTATCGGAGTGTTGCAGGCGGGCATAATTGCGGTGGGTTACTATGTATTGGCGCTTGTGGCGGTTGTTGTGTTAAGCCGAGCCATGAAGCTGCCGTCTGAAAAAAGCGGTTTGTTTGCCAATATGTCTGTGTTTGCAAATACCGCATTTATTGGCTTTCCAATTGCGTCGGCTTTATTTGGCAGCGAGGGTGTTTTATACGCGGTTATTTACAACCTTGCTTTTCAACTGTTTTTGTTTACCATTGGGGTGCGCTTGTTAAATAAAGAAGAAAAATTTAACTGGAAAAAGTTTTTGTTAGACCCAATGATGATTGTTTCGGTACTGGCAATTGTTATCTTTTTTTCGCCCTTCCGTTTGCCCGAGGTAGTGCTTGGCGCTTTTAATCAAATAGGCCAGCTTTCGGCGCCGTTGTCTCTTATTATTATCGGCAGTAATCTTGCCGAAATTAAACTATCTTCTTTGTGGAACAATCCACTTTCGTACGTTGTGTCTTTTTTGCGCATGCTGGTTTTTCCGCTTGCCATGTTGGGCGTACTGTGGGCGCTGGGGATGCGCGGGGTTTTACCTGCCTCGTGCGTACTGCTTACCGCTTTGCCGGTGGGCTCTACCAACGTTATTTTGGCAGAGCAGCAACAAAAAGATGTGCGCTTTGCCGCCAGTACGGTGCTGCAAAGTATGGTGCTTATGATAGTGTGCCTGCCAATTGTGTTGTATGCCATTAATATGTTTTTAATGGTGTAAAAAAGAAAACGCGCTGCTTTTTAAAAGTAATTTATAAATCGAAAAATACAATACGTATAGTGTAAAGACAAACAAACGGAGGAAATATAATTGCAAAATTTGTTTTCTTTGCTTAAAAATAATCCATACCCCGGGCGGGGGCTTTTAATAGGGCAAACCACAGGCGGAGAAGCCTTGTTTGCTTATTTTATTATGGGCCGAAGCGAAAACTCTCGCAACCGCGTATTTAAAACAAAGGGGCAGAATGTATATACGCAGGCGGCCAATCCGGCCCTGCTTATAGACCCCTCTTTAATTATTTACGCCCCAGTGCGCTGTGTTGCCGGTGGTGTGGTGGTGGGCAATGGGGACCAAACGGATACCATTGCAAAGTTTTTGCAGCAGGGCAAAACCTTTGAAGAGGCCTTGCGTACCAGAACCTTTGAACCGGATGCACCTATCTATACGCCACGTATATCTGGGATGATAGAATACAAAGAGGAAGAATTTTGTTACAGGCTTTCTATCTTAAAATCGGCCGCGAGCAACCCCGATGTCGCCCGGCGCTTTTTTTACGAATATCCCCAGCCGCTTAAAGGTGTGGGGCATTTTATACATACCTATGCTTCTCCGACAAATCCGCTGCCCAGCTTTGCAGGTGAGCCAATAGAGGTTGCAATAAACGGCAACGCAGAGAGCTTTGCAAATGAGCTATGGCAGGTGCTTGATGAAGAAAATAAAATATCATTGGTGGTGCGCCGCCTGCAAAGCCTTGCCCAGCAAAAAAGCTGGCTATACAATAAGTACAAAGAGGTATAAAAATTACTTTTTAAGGTGATTGCATTTAACTTACACGGGAGGGACATGTAAAATGAAACAATTGGAACTAAAGTATGGGTGTAACCCAAACCAAAAACCAGCCTGTGTATATTGTAAAGAGGGAGAGTTGCCAATACAGATGCTAAACGGCAACCCCGGGTATATTAACCTACTGGACGCCTTAAATGCATGGCAACTTGTGCAGGAGTTGCAGCAGGTAACCAAACTGCCTGCGGCGGCCTCTTTTAAACATGTCTCACCTGCCGGGGCTGCGGTGGGGCTTGCGCTTACACCGCTATTGCGAAGTGTATATTTTGTACCGGAGAATTTGCAGCTTTCGGCTTTGGCTTGCGCGTATGCGCGGGCACGCGGAGCCGACCGTGTAAGCAGCTATGGTGATTTTGCGGCATTGTCTGATATATGCGATGAATCTACAGCTTTGCTATTAAAGCCCGAGGTAAGTGATGGGGTAATTGCGCCGGGCTATACACCAGAAGCATTGGAAATTTTAAAGCAAAAACGCAGGGGAACTTACAATATTCTTGCTATTTCGCCCCAATATCAGCCACCGCAGCAGGAAGAAAAAGATGTTTTTGGCGTTACTTTTAGGCAGGGACGGCAGGATGCCAAAATTGGAGAAGAATTGCTGCAAAATATGCCCACCCAAAACGCTACTTTAAGCAAAGAGCAAAAACGAGATTTACTGGTGGCTCTTATAACGCTTAAATACACCCAGTCAAACTCGGTTTGTTATACAAAAGACGGGCAGGCCATTGGGGTGGGGGCAGGGCAGCAAAGCCGTATCCACTGTACCCGTTTGGCGGGGGGCAAGGCAGACAATTGGCATTTGCGCCAGCACCCTAAGGTATTGGGGCTGCATTTTGCCGCGGGGATTGGCCGGGCCGAGCGAGACAATGCCATAGACCTTTACCTATCGGAAGATGCGCACTATGCACTGGTGGGCGACGGTTGGAAGCTTTATTTTGCAAAGGAGCCTGTGCCCTTTTTTGCCGAGGAAAAGCGGGAATATCTGGCAAGGGTAAAGGGCGTATCGATGGGCAGTGACGCGTTTTTTCCGTTTGGAGACAATATTGAGCGCGCACATAAAAGCGGGGTAGTTGCCATAGCGCAGCCGGGCGGCTCTATCCGAGACGATCATGTAATTGCCGCCTGCGATAAACATGGCATTGCCATGGCTTTTACGGGGCTGCGCTTATTCCACCATTAAAAGCATGCTATTTACAGCAAGGTGCATTACTGGCCTATAAAGGGTTTATTTTGCCGCCGGATTGTACAAAACCCTGTAAAATAGCTATGAGATGCGCAAAAATTTGCTAAACTATAAATGAAACCATTGTATTTAAGTAAAAACAGCAGCAGTAAAAAGGAGTTTTTCATGTCTCACAACAGTTATATTTCACCCTTTCAAACACGTTACGCCTCTGCCGAAATGCAGTATATCTTTTCGGAAGACAATAAATTTCGCACATGGCGCCGCCTGTGGATTGCGCTGGCGCGTGCCGAGCAAGCCGAAGACCTTGCCATAACCGATGAGCAAATTGCAGAGATGGAAGCCCATAAAGACGACATTAACTACGACGTGGCGCAGGCGCGCGAAAAGGAAGTGCGGCACGATGTAATGGCGCACGTATATGCTTTTGGTGTGCAGTGCCCCAAGGCAAAGGGTATTATGCATTTGGGTGCCACCAGCTGTTATGTGGGAGACAACGCCGATATTTTGGCAATGCGCGAGGGGCTGCTACTGCTGCGCGGCAAAATGCTGGGTGTATTAGGGTTATTAGCGGATTTTGCCCAGAAATATAAAAATTTGCCAGCCCTTGCCTATACCCATTTGCAGCCTGCACAGCTTACCACGGTGGGCAAGCGGGCAACCCTGTGGATGAATGAACTGTATATGGATTTTGAAGAACTGGAACACCGCCTGCAAAATTTGGCATTGCTGGGCAGCAAGGGAACCACCGGCACACAGGCAAGCTTTGTAGAGCTGTTTGGCGGCGATGCCGAAAAGGTAACACGGGTTGAAACTGCCATTGCAAAGGAGATGGGCCTTAACAGGGTGGTGCCGGTATCGGGCCAAACCTACTCTCGTAAAGTGGATTATATGGTATTATCGGCGCTATCGGGCTTAGGGCAAACCGCAAGCAAGTTTGCCAACGACCTGCGTATTTTGCAAAGCTTTAAAGAGATGGAAGAGCCGTTTGGAAAAAGCCAGATTGGTTCTTCTGCCATGCCCTATAAAAGAAACCCCATGCGCTCCGAGCGCATATCGGCGCTTTCTCGCTATTTAATGATAGACAGCCTAAACCCGGCTATTACAGCGTCTGTACAATGGTTTGAGCGCACCCTAGACGACTCTGCCAACAAGCGTATATCGGTTGCCGAAGGGTTTTTGGCAGCGGACGCAATTTTAAACCTAATGCTAAACGTATGCGATGGGCTGGTGGTATACCCCAAAGTAGTTGAGGCACGGGTAATGGCAGAGCTGCCCTTTATGGCAACCGAAAATATTTTGATGAAAGCAGTAAAAAAAGGCGGAGACAGGCAGGAGCTGCACGAAAAACTGCGTGAGCATTCTTTGGCCGCGGGCAAAACAGTAAAAGAAGAAGGCCTGCCCAACGATATGCTGCAGCGTATTGCGGCAGACCCCGCCTTTGGCCTTACGAAAGAAGACATAGAAGATTTGATAGATCCTTCGCAATTTACAGGGCTGGCACCCCAGCAGGTAGACGCCTATTTAAATGAGATTATATTGCCGTTGCTAGAAAGAAATAAAGACCATATAGAAAAAAAGGTTGACTTAAGCGTATAACAAAAGGGCCGCTTTATAAAGCGGCCCTTTTGTATATCTATTCAATTTTTATACCAAACGGGGTATTTATTGAAAAACAAAACCATTTGTATATTTTTTTAAATATACATTTACCAAGTTGCCTTTAGAAATAAAAAAGGCACTGTCTATTGACAGTGCCAGCTCTGTTTGTAAAGCTTATGCTACAGAAGAATCAGCAGCTACAGAAGAATCGGCAGCTACAGAAGAATCAGCAGCTACAGAAGAAACAGTGCTGGAAGCAGGAGCGCTAGAAGCGGGGGTGCTGGAGCTGGTGGTGTTACCGCAAGCTACAAGACTTACAGCCAAAGCTGCTACGGCCAAAAAGGCAGTTACTTTTTTCATCATAATTTTTTTCTCTCTTTCTTGTGTTAGGTTGCATGGCAACGTGTATGCCAGCGACAGTGGTTATAGTACGTCATTGGGCAAAAAACTTCAATGGAATTACAGCACTTGTAATTAAAATGCAGTAGTTTTTGTATAAACATATAAAAATAAAAATGGATTGAGAATTGATTTGATGAAAAAGGCTGATAAATTTTACTTAAAAATGACAAAAAACTTACATAAAAGTAATGTTTAAAAAAATAAAATAGCCTATAAAAAATAGATAATATTAAAAATAAATAACATTACTACATAAATAATATTTAAAAAGTAAATGGTAAAGCTGTTTAATTTACACGCAATACCAAGTAAAAAATAAAATACCGGCGGCAAAGTATGAAATAAAAAAGAAAAGAGAAAGAAAAATGAATAAAATTTACAAATTTGAAGCAGAAATAAAAAAGGTAGAGGGGATAGACGGCGCCTATATCGAAATCCCTTTTGATGTAAAAGAAGAATTTGGAAAAGGGCGTGTACCCGTAACCGCAACCTTTGATGGAGAGGTGTACGAGGGCAGCGTGGTGCGTATGGGTACACCGGGGCATATACTGGGCGTGCTAAAACAGATACGGCAAAAGATAAATAAACAGCCGGGCGATTTGGTAAGTGTAACCCTGCAAGAAAGAACCGGCCCTAAAGCAATAAAAAAATAATTGGCCTAAGCAGGCTGGTTTTGTAAATCGACTTGTATTATCTGGTTAGCAATTGCTAATATAAAGCTTGCAAACAAATTTATCCGTAAGGTGGAATATAATATGAAAGTAAAATACGGCAATTGGGTATCCCTTAAAAAAACTTGGAGGCAATTGATTTTATCTGGTTTATTGGTGCTTGTGTTTGTCATAAGTTTTTTGGGCTTTGCACGTATGGCGTCGCCCGTGTTTTTGTGGGGGGTGCGTATTGCCATATTGGCAGCGCTTGCGGTGCTGTTGTACAGGGCTGGGTATATGCTGCTTTGTTACAGGGCGCTGTCTTACAAAGGGCGCGCAAAAATGCAAGCTAAAATTTTGGAGTATGTATTACAACATTTAAACTTTAAAGAAGGGGAAATACTGGATATTGGCTGCGGAAGCGGTGCACTTGCCATTAAGACGGTGCAAAAATTTAAAAATGCCCAAATAACAGGGATAGATTATTGGGGTGAGGGATGGGGCTACGCCAAAAAGCAATGCGAAGAAAACGCAAAAGCAGGGGTGTAGCGCAGCACATCCAGTTTATAAAAGGGGATGCCGGACATATGGAGTTTGATGAAGGCAGGTTTGATGCAGCAATAAGCAACTTTGTTTTTCACGAAGTGCAAAGCTGCCCCAATAAAAGAGACGCGGTAAAAGAAGCTTTGCGGGTGGTTAAAAAGGGCGGAAGCTTTGCTTTTCACGATTTGTTTTTAAAAGAAAACCTGTATGGCAATATGGAGGAAATGGTAGAGGAGCTGCGCAAAGAAGGAATAGAAAAAATTGACTGGAAGCCATCGGCAAATGAAATTGGGCTGCCCCGCATTTTAAAAACCAAACGTATGCTGGGGCAAATTGCCATTGTGTACGGAACAAAATAAACTACACACATTGGGTAAAAATATCTGCTATACTTAAAAACAGTAAATGCGAAAGGAAGGCAATAAATGCTGGAATTATTAAAAAGCCGCCAAAGCGCGCGCGAATATAACAATACCCCCCTGGAAGAAGAAAAACTAATGCAGGTGTTGGAGGCAGCCCGTATGGCCCCATCGGGCAAAAATGCCCAGCCTTGGCAGTTTATTGTGGTAAAAGATGTAAATACAAGGCAAAAACTTGCACAGGCAGACCATAACCAGCAATGGATGATGCAAGCCCCGGTTATGATAGTGTGTGTGGCCGATGCCGCAGCGCATGCCCAGCAGGAGCTTACTTTTGTGGATGAAGATACAGCGGATATGGGGCTTAAAAGAGCCATAAGGGATACATCCATAGCAATAGACCATATGATGCTACAGGCAGAGAGCATGGCGCTTGCCACCTGTTGGACGGGGTGGTATCTGCAAAAAGATGTGCGCCCAATACTGCAAATACCAGAAAATCAATTTGTTGTAGGGATAGTAACAGTAGGCTATTCGGATACGCCGAAACGCCCTAAAAAAAGAAAAGACCTGCAAGAGATTGTACATTACGAAAAATGGTAAACGGAAAGCGTACTGTTGCATAACTGCCGTTTAGCCCTGTTTAAATAGAGTTTTAAAGGCGCCCACAGTGGGTGCCTTTTTTGTTTATGTGAAAATGGATAAGAATAAGCCTTAGCCGATGAAAAGCAAAAGCGTAAACCGCGTAAATTCAATATGCAAAATACCCTAGTAAGATGAAACGACAACGCTATAAAAGAGTATGTAAAAGCCATACACCCTATGCGCAGTAAAGCATATGTACGCCGCCGTGGTTGACTATATTGCAAAAAAGAGATAATATTTAGTAAAGTAGTAATTTACTAATTTAGTAAATGCAAAGGAGAAATTATGAAAATACCTACAACACTAAAACATAAACCGGTAATAACGGTAGAAAACTACGAAAATGTAGATGGACGGAATGCCTATAAGTCGGACGCAAAGGGTTTATCTTTGGGATTGGCCCAGTGGAATGATAGGGGAAAAGTAGATATTTCTGCCAAGGTGTGGCGCTATACAGGAGAAAAATGGTCTCGCCAATCGGAAGAAATGCCAATGCATAGAGTAATCGACTTAGCCATTTTGGTTTGCCGCGGCAAGCAATACTTTGCAGATGCCTACCGTTACCCAAAACTGTATGACGAAGCCCAGCCCCAAATAGACAGGATTGGCCTGCAAGGCGATGCCATGACGGTAGAGGTATGCACAGAGAACCCCATGTTGGACGAGGATATACAGCTTTTTGCAGATGCACTCTCTCGGGATGATGAAATGATGGCAGAGCGGCTGCATACACTGGCAAACATGCTAAACCAAATGGGGTACGGAACTCGCACAAAAAATGAATGAGCAGGAAAAGGGAAAATGGACAAGCAAAGAAGAAAAGAACTGCAACAGCAGTATAAAGAGATGAAAACCTATATGGGTGTTTTTAAAATAGAAAACACTCAAAACGGCAAAGTAGTGCTGGGTACCAGCCCAAACCTTAAAAACCAGTGGCTTACCCTGCGTATGCAACTGGATGGGGGGCGCTATTCCAACAAAGAAATACAGCAATACTGGAAAACTTTGGGTGAGGCTGCTTTTGCCTTTGAAGTAGTAGAACAGCAGGAAGTAAAAGAAGAAACCGATGTACCGTGGGAATTGAAAATGCTGCTAAAAAAATGGATGCAGGAATTGCAGCCCTATGAACCAAAGGGGTACCATAAAAAGCCGCAACAATAAAACAGGTAAAGCAATAAATAAGTTTGCGTGCAAACTATTTATAAAAAATAAAAGCAATGTGCAGTAATTAGGACACAGTGCTTTTGAGCATAGGGACTACGCAAAAAATAAAAAGCTATTTTTAAAAAGATACGACAAGAAGCATTTTGCAAAGCCAATCAACCCGCAAGTTTTGTAAGGCGATGAAACTTAGGCAACCGATACAATTTTAAGATGTAAATAAAAGTGTTGTATATAATTTAAAAAAACAAAAAAAAATACCCCTGCCAAAGTATTTTCTTTGGCGGGGTATTGCTGCAATGATGATATGTAGTTGTGACTTTATAAATTTGTTATTGAGCGCTGCCCAAAACCTCTTTGGCAATATCTACCGATCTTTTTGCGTCTTTGGCATAATAATCGGCGCCTATTTTAAGGGCATATTCCTCGGTAAGCACCGCACCACCTACCATTACACGGCAGGGCAGGTTTTTGGCATGCAGGGCAGCAATGGTAGCCTCCATAGCGGGCAGGGTAGTAGTCATTAAAGCCGAAAGCCCCACAAGGCGTGCGCCGCTTTCTTTTGTGGCTTGCACAACACGGTCGGGAGGCACATCGCGGCCAAGGTCTATTACACGGTAGCCGTAGTTTTCTAAAAGAACCTTTACGATGTTTTTGCCTATGTCATGCACATCGCCGTGTACGGTGGCAATTACAATGGGTTCCCCTTGGGGGGCGCTGCTGCCGTAATAAGCGCGTATTTCTTCAAAGGCGGCCTGTGCGGCACCGGCAGCGGCCAGTAGTTGAGGCAAAAATACAGTGCCAGCCTCAAAGCCACGGCCAATGGTATCCAGCGCGGGCATAAGGTAATTGTTTACAATGTCCATGGCCTCGGTATTGCCAGCCGTAAGCAGGGCACGGGCACCCGCACCGGCCTCGCTTTTTAGGCCTGCTTCAATGGCAACATCCAGCGGAATGCTGCCGCCGGACGGGGAGGGTGCAATTGGCTTTGCACCCTCTGCCGCAAAGCGGGAAACGTAATGGCGCGCGCCTTCGTCTGCCCCGGTTAGCATTTCAAAGGCGGCAACGGTATCCATCATACCCTGGCTGGCGGGGTTTAGTATGGGCAGGTCTAACCCGCAGTAAAAGGCAAGGTTTAAAAAAGTCTCGTTTGCAAGGGGGCGGTTGGGCAGGCCAAAGCTTACATTGCTTACGCCCAGCAATGTTTTTAGGCCTAGCTTTTGCTTTACAAGGCTTACGGCGCGCAGGGTTTCGGCAGGGCCTTGTTCTCCTGCGCTGGCAGCCAGTGTAAGGCAGTCTATGTACACATCCTCTTTGGGTATACCGTACTGCAAAGCGGTGCGCAGTATTTTTTCTGCAATGGCAAGGCGCTCTTCGGCGCTTTCGGGTATGCCGTGTTCATCCAGCGTAAGGCCAACCACCGCCGCGCCATATTGCTTGCAAAGGGGCAGTATGGTGTGCAGTTTTTCTTCTTCGCCGCTGGTAGAGTTTACAAGGGGTTTGCCGTTGTAAACACGCAGGGCGGCTGCCAATGCCTTGGGGTTAGAACTGTCTAGGGTAAGGGGCAACCCGCTTACGGCCTGTACCGATTTTACCGCAAGGGGCAACAGCGTTACTTCGTCTACACCCGGCGCGCCCACGTTTACATCCAATAGGGCGGCACCAGCGCTTTCTTGCGCAACTGCCAAAGATTGTATATAGGCAACATCGCCATCGGCAAGCGCAGCTTGCAGGCGTTTTTTGCCGGTGGGGTTAATGCGCTCGCCCACGGGGCAAATGCCCGTTACCTGCAATGCGTTTGTGCCGCTGCATAATACGCTGTGGGGGATATAAGGAGAGGCAGAAGGTACCTGATTTTTAAATTTTTGTACCAAAAGCTTAATTGTTTCTGGCGTGGTGCCGCAGCAGCCGCCTACGGCAGAGACACCCATAGTAAGGTAGGGCTGCATTTCTTCGCAAAATCCGGCAGGTTCTAACATATGCTGCCCGGTAAGTGGGTCTGGCAGGCCTGCGTTGGGTTTTATAAAAACAGGCAGGGGGCTTGCATTGCACAGCCGCTGTGCCATGGGCACTATGGCCGCAGGCCCTAAAGAACAGTTGATGCCAAGGGCAGAAGCACCCAGCGGTGCAAGCGAGGCAGCCATTGCCTCTACCGGCACGCCCGCAAAGGTGCGCCCGTTTTCTTCAAACGTCATCGAAATCATTACGGGCAGGCTGGTATGTTCTCGTGCAGCCAAAAGGCCTGCACGGCATTCGTACAGGTCTGTCATGGTTTCAAACAAAATAAGGTCTGCCCCGGCGGCTTCGCCTGCCGTTACAATCTCTGCAAACAGGGCATAGGCGTCTTCAAAGCTAAGGGTGCCTGCGGGTTCCAGCAGTTCTCCAAGGGGGCCAACATCCAGCGCAACACGGGCATTGGTACCGGCGCAGGCATTGCGGGCGCACTTTACAGCGGCGGTAACAACCGCCTGTAAGGTAAGGCCGCTGCCCGCCAGCTTTTTGCTGTTTGCCCCAAAGGTATTTGTGGCAATAATGTCGGCCCCGGCCTCTACATAGGCGCGGTGTACCGAGGTAAGCAGTTCCGGCTGCGAAAAAACAAGCTCTTCGGGGCGGGCACCTGCTTTTAGCCCTGCGTGTTGCAGCATGGTGCCCATGGCTCCATCCAATATTGTAAAACGGCCCGGCTCAAATATCGCTTTTTCCACAGGGGGTTCCCGCCTTTCTTTTTTCGCAAGAGGAGTAAAGGGCACAGGTATCGCATCCCGCCAAATATCCCTGTACAGGATGGTTTGCCACACCCAGTATGGCGGTAATGCTTTTGCGCGGCAGTAAAATACCGCTTTCGCTTACCGAAAGGCCAATGGCGCGGGGGCCGTCCAGCAGGCGAACAACCTCGGGCTGTATGGCAAGGGGCAGGTTGCCATACCCCGGAGAAAACCGCCCGGTAAGATATTTGTGTTGTTCTTGTATGCGCAGGCGCAACAGGCGCTCGGCTTCATCGGCATACTGGTCTGTAAGGGCAGAGGCGGCGGCATCCAGTAGGGCGGCCTGCTCCATATCGGCAGTTTCGGCCGCGCGTATTGCCTGTTCGGTTTGCTGGCCCAGTGTAATGCCCAAAAGGCAAAGAGCGTGGCAGCCGGTTAAATGTTTTTGAATGTCGCTGCCGGTAAGGCGTAGCGTGGTGCCCTGTAAAAGCAAAGAGTCATCTAAGGTGTAATAGGCAAAAGTCCAACGCGGAGTAACGGCCTGCTCTATTTTTTGGCAGGCCGTTTGTATGCCAAGCGCTGTGCGCTCATCTGGCGTATGGTTTTTGTAGCCCAGCAAATAGGTGGTTTCTTGTATGCTGGTTTGCAAAACAGTGGTAAATACCATATGGCAACATTTCCTTGTTGTGGGGTAATTCTTTACAGTAAATCGGCGATTCCCTCGTATACGCGGGTGGCAACAGTGGGGTTATTCATGGCGTACAGGTGTATGCCGTCTACCCCAAATTCAATCAGTTCGCGTATTTGGTTAATAGAATATTCCAGCCCCGCTTCGTAAAAAGAATCGGGGTCGGTAGAGTATTTGCTTACCATTTTTGTAAAGCCGGAGGGCAGGCTGGCAGAGGAAAGTGAAACCGTGCGCTGGATTTGCTCTTTGCGCACAATGGGCATAATACCCGCCTCTACAGGGCAGGCAATACCGCTTTTGCGAAGCAGGTTTAAAAAGCCAAAAAACTTGCTGTTATCAAAAAACAATTGAGAAACAAAATGGCCAGCACCCGCATCCAGTTTGTGCTGTAAATACTGAATGTCTGAGGTGAGGCTTGGGCTTTCGGGGTGCCCCTCGGGGTAGCAGGCCGCCGCGGTATAAAACCCGCCGTAAGATGAAATTTCTTCAATCAATTGGTTTGCATGGGTAAAATCTTTTCCGTTGTCAAAAGCGGGGTCTGGGTTGCGGTCTCCCCGCAGGGCCAAAATGTTTTCAATCCCGGTTTTACGCAGGGTATCCAGCGCGGCCTGTACCTCTGTTTTAGATGAGCTGACACAGGTAAGGTGTGCCAGTGGCTCTACTTGCAGGGTATCTTTAAGGTATTGCGCAATTTGGGCGGTGTACTCTTTGGCGCCGTTGCCCCCGGCGCTGTATGTTACACTAATATAGTCTACCGGCAATTTGGCAAGCTGGTCCAGCGTGCCGTACACCGAAGAAACATTGCTGGTGCGCTTTGGAGGGAAAACCTCTAGTGCAAAGGGGCATTTTTTTGTTTTAAAAAGCGAATCTAATCTCATGCTGCAACACCTCTTAAAAAGTATGGCCGATGCAAACGAAGCTGGCAAAAGCTTTTTAAACAGTGTTTAGTAACACAGAATGTAAAGCACGCCGGGCACCGTAATATTTGTACTATAGTATACCTATATAAAGCGCTAAATGCAAAATATACAAAGGGCGTTATTATTCTTTTACTTTTCTTTTAAAAACAAAAAAGAAAAGCAGATATTTTTATTACTTTTTATTAAAAAAGACTGGGGTAATATTTTTAAAAAAAGACAAGCAAAGGTTTTTATACAAAGACAGTATTTTTTAAAACACAAAAAAACCACTATAAAGTACGCTGTAAGATAAATAAATGGCAATAAGTGTTAAAAGCAGGGTTAACATTTATTTTGTGGGTAATTTTTTAAGTGTTAAAACAAAAAAAAAGCACATTGCAAAAAGCAAAAATTTCTTTTATTTACAGACGTTTTGTCATATAATTACATTTAACTATAAGAGCACTCTAAACATATAGCAGTAAAAAAAGAACAGTAACAGAACTGGGGGACCCACAATTATGCATCAGGGAAATATCCATATTGCCCTTTGTGATGATGACTTAAAGCATCTTGCATACAGCAAGGAATGTTTGCTTGCCCTTGCCCAAAAACAAGGTGTCCATATAGAAATTTCGGAATATACCAGTGCAGATAAAATGATATTTGAGGTGGAAGATTTACCCCACTGGCCGGATATCATTTATTTAGATATAAAAATGCCGGGTACCGATGGTGTAACCGCGGCGCATAAACTGCGTGAGCAGGGCTGCACCAGTGAAATTATATTTTTTACAATTTCTAAAAACCATATTATAGAGGGATACGACGTAGAGGCGCTGCACTACATTATAAAAAAAGAAATTACCGAAGATAAATTTGAAGAAATATTTACCCGTGCAGTACAAAAGGTATTAAATAAAGAGCAGGAAAGCATTACCTTTTCTTGCGCAGGAGAAATTAGAACTGTTAAAATTAAGGACATTTTATACTTTGAAGTAAAGGACCATATTATTACGGTGTATTACGGAAAAGAAAACTTTGAGTTTTACACCACGATGGATAAAATTGAAAAAACCCTTTGGGGAAGAGGCTTTGTGCGTACACACAGGGCTTATTTGGTTGCCATTTCGGCAGTGGCAAGCATGGCCTCTAAGGATATTACCCTAAAAGATGGTACGCTTTTACCATTGGGGCGTGCGTATTCTGCCAAAGTAAGAGCCGAGATAAAAATATAATACCGCCCAAAAGTATATAAGCCAGATGCCGCAGCATATTGCGGTAAAATTTAAAAAAGAAAGGTGGCCAACGGTTGAAAAGTATCGCAAAAATTTTAGCACTTACCATGGCCTGCCTTGTGGTTGGTTTGTTTTGCGTTTCTGCATATGGAGCCCTGCCGCCCGCTGTTGGCCAGCAGGAAGAAATAAAGAATCTGAGTGTAAATGCTGTCACTTACAGAAAAGAAAACCACAAGGATACCAATAACACCACAAGGCCCTATTACTGCATGCGCTCGTATGATGTGGCGGTAACAGCAGAAGAAATTAAATACTGGCAGGAGAATGGAAGCCTTGTAAGCCAGATTAGGTCTTTGGTTAAAGGTGATGTTGTTTTTTATAAAGATGCCTCAACGGTAATAATGGGGTTAGAGTATAGCGCAATAGATGTGGGAGCATTGTTAATTGCCGATACCTCTACAATACAACCGAATGAATGCAAACCCTTTACAATTATTTTAAACGTGTTTGGGGCCGGATCAGAGGGAAGTCCTGATTATGACTCGGATGCGTGGATAGCGGCTGAGGTGTATGTAAAAGGAAGCTCGGGCCCTGCCTCTTCCAGTACAACTTCTTCGCCGTCCTCTACAACAAGTACGCCGGTTACGCCGTCATCGGTGCCGCAGTCGTCAGAGCCGCCCGTTGCAAGCAGCACCTCTTCTGCGGCAAGCAAGCCACAGGTTATGGCAACCTCCAGTTCATCTTCCTCCTCTTCTTCGCTGCCAGAATCGTCATCTCTGGAAGAATCTTCTGTAAGTGAAGAGCCCTCCTCTTTGCCAGCACAAGAAAGTACACAGCAATCGCAGGTAGTGGTACCGCCAAACCCGGGGCAGGGTGGCAGCGGGGGATTGCCCCCGGCCACTACGGCAGTGTTGTACAGCACCAGTGGGGTTGCATCGGTGTTGTTTGCGGGCAGTTTGCTTGCAGACATTAGGGTTTTATTGTGGTATAGTGCCAAAGAAGCAAAAATGAAAACAAAAAAGGTATAGTGAAATGACAGGGACACAATTGGTAGCACTATTGGTTTTGGTTGTTGTTGTGGCAGTAGGGGTACTACTTAAATATATTACAAGCAAAAAGCTTTCTTCTATAGACGGGCTTGGTTCGGTACGCAAAAAAGGAAAAAGCAAAGACAATGTAATTGCCAATTTTGGAGACGACGAAGACAAAAAGAAATGATTGCAAAATTTTCTTTTGCCATTTTATATATTTTACACGTTGTTTTTGCGGGTTTGTTATAAGCAGCGCGGGGCTGTTCTTGACAAACCAAAAGCAAGCAGTATAATGGTGACAAATTAAGGGTAATGGTGCCCCGGCTCTGTAAATGCAGAGCCGGGGCTTTGTTTTTTAAAATTATTATCTGCCAAAAAAAGGACCTTAATTTTATTGAAAATGACAAATAATCATACTTTTATAAAAAGAAGTAAAAATAAAAATATCTTTAATACGACGTTTATAGGAAAAGAGAATTTTTAAAAACGATTATATCTCTTTATAAAATAATAAGTATAAAAATTTTGAATAATAAAAAAATTGACAGATAAGCCGCTTTTTCTTATTATGATGTTGTAAAAATAAGAAACCGCTTACATATTTGTTGAGACGATAAAAATTTTTAATTCTTCCACGATTGGAGGCGCTTTTTGAACATCAGCGGTATTGCAAAGCTGGCAGGCGTTTCTACAGCAACCGTGTCTCGTGTAATCAACAATGTAGGGTATGTAAAAGAAGAAACGCGCGAAAGGGTATTGGAAACAATGCGCACTGCGGGGTATGTGCCCAGCAATATTGCGCGCAGCCTTAGCAAAAGGGAAACCCCTTTTATTGGGGTAATTGTGCCAGACATTATCAATCCGTTTTTTGCAGAGCTGGTAAAAGCCATAGAGCGTGCGGCCGATAAACAGGGCTTTAAAATTTTGTTTTTTGATACGGATGAAAACAGAGAAAAAGAGTATGCGGTGCTAAGCACAATTAAAGAGCATTGGATACGGGGCCTATTAATTACACCGGCCTCTTGTGAAGATAAAATGACAGGCCGCTATTTGCAAGATTTGGAAAATGCGGGCATCCCTGTTGTACTGCTGGACAGAGATTTTGAGGGGCATGTGTTTAGCGGTGTGCTGGTAGACAACTTTGAGGGTGGGTACGAAGCCACAAAGGTCTTTTTAGAAAAAGGGCATAAAAATATAGCTATTATTATTGGCCCATGGGAAGAAGGCCCCGGAGATGGGCGTATTAAGGGGTATTTTCAGGCGCTGCGCGATTATGGTATTGAGCCGGATGTGAAATATCAGGCCCAGGTAGATTTTAAAATGACAAGTGGTTATGCTGCCTGTAAAGCGTTGATGGAACAGCCCGAACCGCCTACAGCTATTTTTTCTTGCGGCAGCACCATGACCTTTGGCTGCATTGAGTATTTTAGAAAGCACTCTTTAGAAGTTGGCGAAGATGTGGCTTTTATCAGCTTTGATGACATACTTACCGTAAACATGATAGAACGCAGCCTTTCCACTGTGGGATGCTCGTTAGAAAATTTGGGAGAAACAGCCTTTAACACTTTGGTAAGGCGGTTTTCGGAGAGACTGGAAGATAACACACAGCCAAAGCAAGAGGTATTGCGGGCAAATGTAATTTTGCGCGGAAGCGAAAACCATAAGGGCTTTGGGTAAAAGAGAGAAGGGTATACAATGAGCCGGCAAAAAATTTGTGTAATGGGCAGTTATGTTACAGATCTTACGGCGCGTACCCCTCATTTGCCCGCCCCGGGAGAAACCGTTTTGGGTACCCAATTTAAAATGGGGCCGGGTGGCAAGGGCGGCAACCAAGCGGTTGCCGCAAAGCGTGCCGGGGGCGATGTTTTTTTTATTACCAAGGTAGGTAAAGACATTTTTGGCGATTTGGCGATAAATTGTTTTAAGGAGGAAGAAATCCACTCCCTTGGCGTTTTTATTGATGCAAAATGTGTAACCGGTACCGCATTAATAGCGGTGGATGACCGTAACGAAAACAATATTATTGTGGTGCCGGGGGCCAGCGCACAGTTTACACATAGCGACGTAAAACAGTGTGAGCCAATACTAAAAACCTGTAAATTTTTACTGGTGCAGCTAGAGGCAAATGTAGACGCAACCCAAGAGGTAATGCAAATTGCCAAAGAGAACGGTACTGGGGTAATACTTAACCCCGCGCCGGTACAGGCCATAAGCCCCTCGTTTATTTCTATGGTAGATATTATTACCCCAAACGAGGTAGAAGCCGAGATACTAACAGGCCAGCCGGTAAAGGATGAACAGGATTGCGCCAAAGCCGCCAATGCCTTTTTTGCCAAGGGTGTAAAAAAGGTGGTAATTACACTGGGGGGCAAAGGTTCATACTGCAACGATGGAGAGAATGAGATGTTTTTGCCGCCCTACCCCGCTAAAGTAATAGATACCACCGGGGCGGGCGACGCCTTTAACGGTGGGTTTGTAAAGGCGTTGGCAGATGGAAAAGATTTTTTTGAGGCAGCGGCCTATGCCTGCGTTGTGGCGGGGCTTTCGGTACAAAAGTTTGGCACGGCGCCCTCCACGCCCTATCAAAAAGAAATTGAAGAGGCCCTGCCGCTGTATGCAAAGCAGATAAGCGAAGCAAAATAAACAACTATTTTAAAACGAATAGCAGAGATATGACAGGGGGTTTTACCATGAGCCGATTGCATGAAATTTTAACAGATAAGCACCTTACATACCCGCAGCGCCTTTTGGAGCTTGCGAAGTATGCAGAGAATAGCGAAAATGGCATCCACATCTCGGAAGAAGCCGAATGGTTTGCCCAAAAAGAAATTATTTTTGATATGGGCGAGGGTTCTTCACCCTACCGTCCACGCTATGTGGTGCCCGATTACGATAAGTTTATGCAGCAGGGCAGTCGTTTTTTAATGTTGGACCCGCCAAAAGATATTTGGGAGGCGGTGTTCGGCCTAATGGCATTGTATCACCATGTGCCTTCGGTGGTGGGCACCCCTGTATATATCGGCCATTTAGACCGTTTGTTAGAGCCCTTTGTGCAGGATGAAGAGGAAGCCCGAAAAGCCATATGGATGCTGTTGGTACATGTAGACCGCACCATAAGCGATTCTTTTTGTCATGCTAACCTTGGCCCCTACGATACCAAAGCAGGGCGTATTATTTTGGAGTTAAGCGCCGAAATGCAGCGCCCGGTGCCCAATATGTCTTTGATTTACAACAAAAATACACCCGATGATTTTGCACTGTATGCCGTTCAAACCGGGATGGTAACCTCAAAACCCAGCTTTGTAAACGATGATATGTACAGTAAAGATTGGGACAGGTACGCAGTGGTAAGTTGCTACAATGCCTTACCTTTGGGCGGCGGTGGGTATACACTTGGCCGTTTAAACCTAAAAAAATTAGCCGATGCCAGCAAAGATAAAAAAGACCTGTTAGAAAACATGCTGCCACGCGCTGTAAACGCCCAGTGCGAGCAGATGGATAAACGAGACACCTACATGGTGGAGGATGCCCAGTTTTTCGAAAATTCTTTTTTGGCAGAGGAAGGCTTGATAGAACAAGACCGTTTTGTGGGCATGTTTGGCCTTGTGGGCCTAGCCGAGTGTGTAAATATTGCACTGGGAAACCCCAAAAAAGAAGAACGGTTTGGGCACGGAGAGGCCGCAAACGCCCTTGGGGAAGAAATTTTAACCCTTATAAACACCATGGTAAAAGGGTATAAACCCAAATATGGCAAATACTGCTTGCACGGGCAGGTAGGTATTTCTACCGATACCGGCATCACACCCAATGTGCGCATACCGGTGGGAGAAGAACCGCCCCTGCCACAGCACCTTGCCGTTACCGCGCGGATGCAAAAATATTTTGACGGCGGTGTGGGAGAGCTATACCCCTTTGACGATACGGCAAAACGCAACCCGCAGGCCATTTTAGATATTATCAAGGGTGCTTTTGCGCAGGATATGCGCTACCTCTCTTACTACTCTAACGACGCAGACGTAATACGGGTTACCGGCTATATGGTAAAACGCTCTGACATTGAGCGATACGACAGCGGCAAAAGCGTACTGGGCAATTCTACCGTTTTGGGCAGCGGGGCCACCAAGGGCCTGCGTGTGTTTGAAAGAAAAGTAAGGTCGTCTGGCGATGGAGCGTAAGGCACCGGTATGCAATGTAATCCCGTTTAGCTATGTAGATGGGCCGGGCAACCGTACTTCGGTGTTTTTTCAGGGGTGTGGATTTAGGTGTACATACTGCCATAATCCCGAAAGCATTAGCCTTTGCAACAACTGCGGTGCCTGCGTACCGCAGTGCCCGGTTAACGCACTGTATATGCAGGATGGAGAAGTACACTGGAATGCCGAACTGTGCTGCGGGTGTGATAAGTGCATACAGGTTTGCCCCAACAGCAGCAACCCGCGCATACGTATGTTAACCGCCGCCCAAATATGGCAGGAATGCCTGCCCCAACTGCCCTTTATTCAGGGCATAACGGTATCGGGTGGAGAGTGCACCCAGCAGCACCTGCTGCTGCCAGAACTGTTTGATTTAGCGCATAAGGCGGGTAAAACCGCCTTTGTAGATACCAATGGGCAAACATTGTTTTGCGATATGCCCCAGCTTACACAGGCCATGGATATGGCCATGCTGGACGTAAAATCTGCTGATGAAGAAGAACACAAAGCGCTTACGGGGCAATCTTGCGCCAATGTACTGAAAAACCTAGTGTACCTTGCACAACACAAAAAACTGTACGAGGTACGCACTGTGGTGGTGCCGGGCCAGCGCTTCACCGATACTGTGGATAAAGTAAGTAGGATACTGGCAGACTATCCCGAGGTAAACTACAAGCTAATACGCTTTAGAAATTGGGGTGTGCGGGGTGCTTTGCAGGATATGCAAAGCCCGCCAACCCAAACAATGGAAGAACTGCAAAAATTGGCCAAAGCCAATGGCGTACAAAAAATAGAAGTAGTATAAACCGAATAAAAAATAAGGAGAGTACTATGAGCGAATTTATGTCTTACGACCCATGGGCAAACATTAAAACCCGCAACGGCTATACAGGGGATGAAATGATCTCTATGTTGCAAAAATCTGTGCGCCGGGGTATGGAAGACAATGCCCTTGCCGCCGCATACGAAATGTACATTACCAGCCCCCAGTTTGAGGATAAGCTTTGGCGGCGGTTGCTGGCAATATCGGTAGAAGATATAGGCTTTGGAGACCCCATGGCAGCAGTGCTGGTAAATACCTATAACCAAATGCGCAAAGAGTTTTTGTACGGGGATGGAGACCGCCCCTTGTTTTTTGTACATGCAATCCGCTGCCTGTGCCGCAGCCTAAAAGAAAGATCTAGCGACCATAAAAAGAACCTAGTGATTAAAAAATTTGCAAACGGAGAGCTGCCCGAAGTACCCGAGTATGCCTATGATATGCATACCGTAAAGGGGCGCGCCATGGGCCGGGATGAACAGCACTTTTTAACCGAGGCCAGCAGGGTATCTCCTCAAATGGAGGGGCAGGACATTAAAGCCGCGTACGAGGAGTATATGGTTTACTGCAAAGCCGAAAAAAATGAAACACAAAAGCCCGAAGTGCAGCCGTTTGAGTACAATACCTGGCAGTTTTAAAACAGGCACAAAACCGGGAGGAATAGCATGGATTGCGATATTTTAATTTTGGACGGATGCCTGCTGGCTGAAGATGGCAAGATGCAGCCGGATATGGCCGTGGCAATAAAAGATACCCGCATAGCCGAGATTTTGCCCACCGAAGAGGCAAAGCAAAAATATACGGCAGCACAAACGGTGCAGGCAAAGGGCAATTTAATAATGCCCGGTTTTGTAGATGCCCACACCCATACCTGCCAGCAATTGCTGCGGGGCCGCACCACCGACGAATACCCCATGATTTGGACGCGGTTTTTGGTGCCGTTTGAAAGCAATTTATCGCCGCAGGATGTGCGGGTAAGTGCCCAGCTTTGCTGCCTAGAAATGATAAAGGCGGGCTATACCGCATTTGCGGATGCGGGCGGCACCCATATGGACCAAGTGGCCGAGGTGGTTATAGAGTCCGGTATGCGGGCGGCGCTCTGCCGCTCTACTATGGATATGGGAGCAGCAATCCCCGACAGCATGAAAGAATCTTGCGAAGACAACCTGCGCCATACCCAAGATTTGTACCGCGTATATAACGGCGCGGGCGATGGGCGGGTGGATATATGGTACGGCCTGCGCCAAGTGATGACCTGCTCTCCCGAATTGGTGAGAAAAACCGGAGAGCTGGCAAAAGAGTACGACACTGGCATCCACGCACATTTGTGCGAGCACAAAGACGAAGTAAGCTTTTGCCTGCAAAACTACAAAAAACGCCCCACCGCCTTTTTAGAAGAAATGGGCGTTTTGGGGCCAAACCTGCTTACCGCCCATAACGTTACCCTGTCGGAGGGGGATATTACCCTTATGGCGCAGCGGCAGGTAAAGTTTGTGCACTGTCCGCGGGCCAATCTTTCTAACCATGGTTTTCCCAAAACGCCCCGCATTTTAGAGTGCGGCGCGGAGGTGGGCATAGGCTGCGATGGGGCATCGGGTGTGGCACTGGATATGTTTGATCAACTGCGAATATTGAAGGATGGGGTACTGGCCTTTTGGGGTCTGCCGGTGTTTGACCCTGTGGTGCTTCCCACCAAAGAGCTGCTAAAAATGGCTTCGTTGGGCGGGGCCGCCGCCATAGGCCATAAAGATGAGCTGGGAAGCCTTGAAGTGGGCAAAAAAGCAGATGTAATCATCATCAACATCCACCAGCCACATTTACTGCCCAGCCAAAACTTGGCAAATACCCTTTTGGCAGGGGCAAGCGGCCGCGATGTAACCGATTCGATTATCAACGGGCGCATGATTATGCAAAACAGGCAGGTGCTTACGCTGGACGAAGATAAAATAATGGCCGAAAGCACCAGCCATATGGAGCAAATAATTGCCCGTGCGGGTATATAAGCCCTGCAAACAGTGCAGCAAAGACAAATCCATTTGGGAGAAATAAAACATATGCAAAAACTAATTTTGAACTGTGACACAGGTATAGACGACGCTTTTGCACTGGCATATGCGGCGGGCCAGCAAACAATGGAATTAATTGGGGTGGTGGCAAGCTACGGCATGTCTTATGTGGGCAATACCTACCGCAACTCAAAACATATTTTGCGTATGCTGGGGTGCAATGCCCCAGTTTTTGCGGGCAGCGAAAAACCACTGGAACAGCCCCTGCGCAATTATTTAGAGGCAGAAAGTCTTTTTCATGGTGGGGATGGGGTGGCCAACCTGTTGGGCCAGTATACCCAGCAGGATGTAGAAACCGTAAAAAAAGATGAGGGTATCGATTTTATCATAGAAAGCACCCAAAAATACGGCAAAGACCTTACATTGGTAACCACCGGCCCCCTTACAGACCTTGCCCAGGTACTGCAAAAAGCCCCTTGGGTAAAGGATAAAATTGGCAGTGTGGTAAGCATGGTGGGGGCGCTGGCCGCCCCCGGCAATGCAACGGCTTTTGCAGAAGCAAATGCAATACTGGACGTGGAGGCAACAAAGTTTGTGTTGGAAAGTGACCTGCCCCTTACTGTAGTGGGGCTTGATATTACCCGCAAAACACTGTTTGGCAACAAAGACCTTGCCCGCTGGGAAGAGATAAAAACCCAAAGTTCTGATTTTTTTGTGGGGTGCGCAAAGCATTATTTAAACGCATACCGCATAAAACATTCTTACCTGCCGGGCTGTGGCCTGCACGACCCGCTGGCGGTGGGCGTGGCGTTGCATCCCGATTGGATACAGGCCATACCTATCCACCTAACCTGCGAAATAGAGGGCGAGGCAAAGGGACGCACCTGTGAGAGCCTTGCGCTTTCTAGCAACAATACCCCGGCGCGTACACAGGGGGCGCTGCGGGTAGATGCAAAGGCCTTTGAGCAAGAATTTTTTACAACGGTTGAGGGTTTGCTAAAAACACATTAAAAGGGCGGCAAAAACCATGGGAAATAAAATTTACACAGCGGGGTTTGATATTTTTCATCCCCAAGCGGGACAGCATATGCAAAATATTCAGCATCTTTGCATACAACATGGGTTCGACCCCGCCTTTCAAACCGAAGCGCCTGTGGGCAGTGCCCCGGCAGCGGATGATATTTTAAAGATGAACCTGGAGCGCATTGATGCCTGCGACATAGTGGCCGCCAATGTAAACCCGTTTAGAGGGCACGAAATGGACAGCGGAACCGCTTTTGAAATTGGCTATGCGCACGCCAAGGGCAAAATAATATATGCCTATATGGACGACACCCGCACAATGGTAGAAAAAATGGGCAGCCAAACCGATGCCGCAGGCTACCGGGTAGAAGATTTTGGCCTGCCGCTTAATTTAATGATAGCGTGCACATCTAAGCTGGTTAAGGGAGATTTACAGGATTGTCTGCAGGCCATTTGCAACGATGCGCCTTTTACGGAATAAGCCGCGAACACAGGAGGAATGTTTATGGATGCTTTGCTTGAGGTAAAAGATATCACCAAAATTTATCCGGGGGGTGTTTTGGCCAACCACAATATCAACTTTAGCGTGCAAGAGGGCGAAATCCACGCGCTGGTGGGCGAAAACGGCGCGGGCAAAAGCACCCTGATGAAGATGCTGTTTGGCATGGAGGCACCTACCTCGGGGCAAATTTTTTTGCGCGGACAGGAGCTTAAGCTGTCTTCCAGCAAAGACGCCATTGCAAACGGCATTGGCATGGTGCACCAGCACTTTATGCTGGTAGATTCTTTTACCGGGGCCGAAAACATGATGTTGGGCTTAAAAGAAAGTAGCTTTTTTTCTAATAAAAAGAAAGCGGTAGAAGAAACCGAAAAAATATCAAAAAAATATGGCTTTGCAATTGACGCCCGCAAACGTGTAAGAGACATGGGCGTTGGTATGAAGCAAAAGCTGGAGATACTTAAAATATTGTACCGCGGCGCCACCATTATTATTTTGGACGAGCCCACTGCAGTGCTTACCCCCCAAGAAACCGAAGAACTGTTTGAACAACTGATAGAGCTTAAAAAGCATGGCATGACCATTATTTTTATCTCTCATAAACTGGGCGAAGTAAAGCGCATAAGCGACCGCATTACCATTTTAAAATCGGGCAAAACCAAGGGTACCCACAACACCGCCGATGTTACAACCGAAGAAATATCCAACCTGATGGTTGGCAAGGTAATTTCTTTTAACTACGACAAGCCTAAAACCGATAATTCTCAAGAACTGCTGCGGGTAGAAGACCTTGTGTACAAAGATAAGTTTGGTGTAGCCAAACTAAACGGCGCTTCGCTGGAGGTAAACAGCAGTGAGGTTGTGGGCATTGCCGGGGTAGAGGGCAACGGACAGGCCGAGCTGGTAAGCATTATTACCGCAAATACGCTTTGTGCCTCGGGCAAAATAGTGTTTAAAGGGCAGGATATTACCAGTGCTTCTATACGGCAGGTAAGGCAGGCGGGGGTTTCTTACGTGCCGGAAGACAGAATGTTTAACGGCTGCGCCGCACCCATGAGCATTGAGGAAAACCTGGTGGTGTCTAACATAGACAGTTTTGCGGGCAAAACCAAAATGCTGAATGAAAAAGAGATGAGCGCCCACAGTCGCCGCCTTATCAAAGAGTTTAATGTAAAAACCCGCAACGAAAAACAAACCATCAAGGCTTTGTCTGGTGGCAATATACAAAAGGTAATTGTAGCCAGGGAATTTAGCGCAGGAAGCGACCTGCTGGTGCTGGACCAGCCCACCCGCGGGGTAGACATTGGGGCTATCTCGTTTATCCACCAAAAAATACTGGAGATGCGGGCAGCCGCCAAAGGCGTACTGCTGGTATCGGCCGATTTAAACGAGCTGATTGCATTAAGCGACCGTATTTTGGTTATGTACAAAGGCGAAGTTGTGGCCTCGCTGGACAACAGTACAAAAGTAAGCGAGCAGGAACTGGGCCTGTACATGCTGGGCATTAAATCGCAGAAAGAGGTGGGCTAAATGAAAGAGAAAAACAAAGTGCAAAAGTCGTTCGATATCATGAACTACTTTAGCGCCATCCGTATTTTTGTAGCCATCCTTATCTCTTTGCTGCTGGTATTTGTCATCATCTTTTTTGTAAGCGAAGACCCCATGGCTGCTATCTCTAAAATGATGCTGGGGCCCCTGCAAAGCAAACGAAGCTTTTTTAATGTATTGGAGCGTGCCGTACCACTTATATTTACAGCCCTTGCTCTTAATATATCCCTGCGCAGCGGCGTATTTAACATCGGCTCCGATGGCTCGTTTTATATGGGCGCGGTAATTGGCGCGGCGGTGGGCCTTAAGCTTAACCTGCCCAATATACTGCACCAAATGCTGGCTGTGGTAGCCGCGGGTATGGTGGGCGGATTTATCAATATGCTGCCCGTTATTATAGAGCGATACACGGGCATACGGGCAACGGTGCTTTCCATCATGTTCAACTCCATATTCTTTTATGTGGGGCTGTCTGTGGTAAGCAGCTACTTGCTAGAAAACAGCGGCAGCTGGGGCAGCGAGCCTTTTCCGGCCACAGCCAAATTTGGAAACATGATAAAGGGTACCAGCATGCACTGGGGATTTTTAATTTTAATTGCCGCCATAGTTTTTATTGTATTGCTAATGGAAAAATCCTCCTTTGGGTATAAGGTGCGTGTTACGGGCATTAACCCCAACTTTGCACGCTCTGCCGGTATTAAAACCGGGGCGGTGGTGCTGGGCGCACAGTTTATAGGCGGCTCGGTAGCCGGTGTTGGCGGCGCGGTAGAAATGCTGGGCATGTACAAGCGGTTTCAGTGGCAAACACAGGTAAACTACGTGTGGGACGGCCTGCTGGTGCATATGCTGGCAAACCAAAACCCGTTGTTTATACCCTTAACGGCGTTTTTTATCGCTTACCTGCGTATAGGGGCCGAGATTATGTCTCGCTCTACCGATTTAGACCCCGAAGTGGTTGCGTTTTTGCAGGGGATTGTTATTTTGCTGGTGGCCTCCGAGAAGTTTTTGTATCCCATTAAAAAGCGACACGAACAAAAACTTGCTTTGGCAGAAGCCGAGAGCGCAAGCGCAAAGGAGGGGTAAAATATGCTTTCAATTTTTGCATCCAGCAGTTTTTGGTTTTCGGTGCTGGCAAGCACCACCCCCGTAATGATGGCCACTATAGCGGCCAACATTCTTACCAAATCGGGCGTGTTTAACCTCGGTATAGAGGGCACCATGCTTATCTGCGCGCTAACGGGTGTTTTGGCAAGCGCATATACCCAAAGTCTGTTTTTAGGCGCGCTGTTTGGGGTGGTTGTTGGTGTACTTATCTCGTTTATGCTGGGGTATTTTACCCTGATTATGAACGCCCCAATGAACGCCTGCGGTGTTGCCATCAACCTGCTGGCATCAGGCGGTACGGTATTTATTTTGGCAACCCTTACAGGCAGTAAAATTACCAGTTCTTCTTTAAAAAGCCTTACCTTTCCCGCGGTAAATATCCCCTTTATACAGGACATTCCCTTTTTGGGAGATATTTTGTCGGGGCACAATTTAATTACCTATCTTGGCTGGATTTTTGGAATTTTAACATGGGTGCTTTTATTTAAAACTAAGCTGGGGCTTAGCATACGCGCAGTGGGAGAAAACGAAGATGCTGCCCGTTCGGCCGGTATCAATATCAACAGAATGAAGTTTATCTCTCTTACACTTTGCGGCGCCTTTTGTGCTTTTGGCGGTATGTACCTGTCTATGGGGTCGCTTAAATCTTTTACAGCGGGGATGGTTGCGGGGCGCGGGTTTTTATCCCTTGCAATGGATGCCATGAGCCGCGGCAACCCGCTTATGGGTATGCTTAGCTCTTTGTTGTATGGATTTTCGGACACCATTACGGTGTACCTGCAATTGTACAGCCAGATGGATTTAAAAATGATATCGGCGTTTCCGTATGTGTTTATTATTTTGGTTTTGTTTGTGGTACACCTTGTGCGCCGTTACTTTGCCAAAAGGCGAGAAAGCCTGCCCGGGGCAAAGCTTTCTAGGGCGGCCAGATAAAAGGGCTTGTTGCAATTTTTGTTTACAGTGTGGGGCGTAAACATAAGTTGGCATAAATATATAAAACGAAAGAGGAATTGAAATGGCTAGCAACGTATATTACGATCCATGGTCTAATACCAAAACAAAAAGTGGGTTGGAGGGAGACCTTGTTATTTCGGCAATGCAAAAATGTATCCGCCGCGGAGAGGAAAAGCAAGCACTGCGCCTTGCATACGAGCTGTACATAACCTCGTCTTTTCATGAAGATAAAATGTGGAACCGCCTTTTGGTTATTCCGGTAGAAGACATTGGTTTTGGTGATATAAAAGCCCCTGCCTTTGTGCGCAATTTAAACGATCTGCGTAAAGAATTTCCGTATGGAGACGGCGACCGTCCCATCTTCTTTATGTATGCCATTCGTTACCTGTGCAAGTGCCAAAAAGAGCGCTCTACAGATCATATCAAAAATATCATCATGAAAGAATTTGAAGCGGGCTATGTGCCCGAAATTCCCGATTATGCCATTGATATGCACACCATACAGGGGCGTGCGCGTGGCCGGGACGTATTCTACTTTTTGGATGAAGCCAGCAAAGTAGAACCCCTTTGGGAGGGTTACGACGATTCGTATCGTCAGACCTTATATAAGATGTGTCAACAGGAAAAATCCCAACAAAACGCCGACCAGGAGGAGACAAAATGAAAAAGCTGATTTCTTTGATCATGGTTTGTTTGATGATGGCGCTTACCTTGGCTGCATGTGGAGGCGATACTTCTACACCTGCCGCAGGGGGCTCAGGCTCGGATGGCAGCACCGCATCTACCGGAGAGAAAAAACTGGTGTACCTGTTTATTAAAAACAGGGGAGACCTTTCTTACTGGGACAGCATGGCAGAGGGCGGAGACCGTGCCGCTACAGACTTTGCTGATGTAGCCGACATTAAGGTAATTGAAACCACCGCAGACCTACAGGCAAACCTTACAGCAATGTACGAGGCTGCCGATGCCGGTGCAGACATGATTATTACCGCCAGCGATTTTAAGGACAACCTGATTACCATAGCACAGGAAAACCCCGAAATTGCATGTGTTATTTTAAGCGAAAATATTGTTGATGAAGCAGACAATATTTATGGTATCGACTTCCGCAGCAGCGAAGCGGGCTTTTTGGCTGGCATTGTGGCAGCAGACGCAGCCACCAGCGGGCTGGAAGGAACCAGCGGCGACAAAACCGTTGGCTTTATTGGCGGCATGGACGAAACCATTGTTATCCAAGAGTTTTTCCTTGGGTATATTCAGGGCGCAAAATACTTTGACCCCGACATTAAAGTGGTTTACAACTATGTAGGCGGCTGGGGAGACCCCGACACCGCAAGAACACAGGCTCTTACACAGTACAATGATGCAAAAGCCGACGTTATCTTTGCATGCGCAGGCGGCAGCGGCAACGGCGTGCATACCGCAGCAGCCGATGTTGGCAAATACGTAATTGGCGTAGACAGCGACCAAACACTGATGTATGAAGAAGATCCCGAAATACAGTCTCGTTTTGTTACTTCGGTACTTAAACTAAGCGGTAACGGTATTTACAGCACCATCGAAGAATACCTGAATACCGGCACTCTTCCCTTTGGCGAGTACAAAATTTTAGGCCTGAAAGAAAACGCAGTAGGCCTGGTTGAAAACGATTTGTTTAACCAGTATGTGTCTGAAGAAGGCAAAGCAGCACTGGCAAAAGCCACCCAGGAAATTTCGGACGGTGTGGTTACCGTAGAAGGCGCTTTGGGCAAAGAGCAAAGCGAAATTAAAGCGCTGATTGATGAACTGATAAAATAAAGCTTTACCCATAAGCTGTGTATTGGCACTGTATGCCATATGCAGCTAAAGCGGGGTTTGCCCGCCTTAGTGTAAGCTTTAAAAAACTTTTATAAACCACCTGGGATTAGACACTGATGGCGCATAATAAGCAAGCCCCGGCAAACCTTATGTTTGCCGGGGCTTGTGCTGTGTAAGTGTATTAGCCCGGTGCAATAAAGCACAGGTTTTGGCAGCAAGGCAAAAGCCGTGTAAGCAACGGCCAGTACAGGGCGTGCTATATACTATCGCATAGGAGGCGCGGCAGCATGGCGGAGGCATCCTTTTACAAAATATTGATAGAGGGGATTGTGCAATATTTTGGGTGCCGGCCCAACAATAAAAATACACAAAAAAGGGCAGGGCGCTGTAAAAACAGTGCATCTGCCCTTTTGCCGCATCGTGTGGTATACTGTTGAATGGTTGCTATGCAACAAAACGCGAAAAAAAGTATCAATCCAAAACCAAAACTGCCCTGGCGCTGCGCGGCAAAGTGTATGTGCGGCTTTACCGCTAACCTAGCACATTAAAAGCATTTAAATGCGGCCTGTATTTTATTTATGGTTGCAGCCAAGATGTTTGTGCGGCAACCCTGTTTGTGTGGGGGATTTTTGTGACCAGAAAAGAATTGATTAAGTTTTGTCTTACCATGCCGGGCGTTTACGAGGATTATCCCTTTAACGATGATAACTGGGCGGTAATAAGGCACCGCAAAAACAGCAAAATATTTGCGTGGATATACTGCCGCAACCAAAAGCTTTGCATTAATGTAAAAGAAGAACCCATGCAGGCCAAATTTTGGCGCAAAATGTATAGGGGTGTAGAGGCAGGCTACCACTTAAACAAAGAGCATTGGAACACCATAACGGTAGACATGGATGTGCCCCTGCAGGAACTGTATGGCATGATAAAAAACAGCTATCGGTTAACATCGCCCCGTCAACCGGTTAAAAGCCGAAAAGGGCAAGAGGATACAGCAGAGTAAAACATTTTAGGTTGTAAGCAACCCAAACCTCTTTTGGCTCTTATTGTACCAACATAATGGGTGCATTTTCCCTGTTTTAAAGGCGGGGCCTAGTAAACTTTTTTGTGTTTTAAAATAAATTATGGCAATATGGGTTTGTGTTTTTTGCCATCCAGCAGGGCAGGCAAAGCCAGATAAAAAGCGCACCGGCTGTGCCTGTTTGATATTTAAACAGTTCGAGGAGAAACTATGATCTATCTGGATTATGCCGCCAATACCCCTACAGATGAGGCAGTACTGCAAACTTTTTGCGAAGTAAACCGCCAGTATTTTGGCAACGCAAACTCTTACCATGCAGCAGGGCGTGCCGCGGCAAAAAAAATGGAAGAGATTACACAAAATATAGCCGCCTTGCTTGGGGTTTTGCCACAGGAGATTATTTATACCTCCGGCGCAAGCGAATCGAACAATCTTGCCATTAAGGGTGCGGTGCGCGCTAACCGCCATACAGGCAAGCACATTTTAACCACTTCGTTAGAGCATTCCTCTGTAAGCGCTTGCTTTACGGCTTTGCAGCAGCAGGGGTACGAGATAGAAATGCTAGACCTGCTGCCAAACGGCAGGGTAGACTTAGACTGTTTAGAGGAACTTTTACGGCCGGATACAGTGCTTGTTTCGGTTTGTGCGCTGGATGGAGAACTGGGCACTGTACAGCCAATTGCAAAAATAGCCCAAATGATAAAACAAAACTCTAGTGCCTGCCTGCACACCGATGCCACACAGGCCATAGGCAAAATTATGCCGGATTTTTTGGCGGCAGATTGTATTTCTTTGGCGCCGCACAAGTTTTATGGGTTAAATGGCTGCGGCTTGCTTATTAAAAAAGAAAAAACCATTTTAGAGCCGCTTATACACGGCGGGGTTTCTACCACCCTATACCGCAGCGGTACCCCTGCGGTGGCACTGGCGGCATCGGTAGAAAAGGCTCTAGCTCTGGCGCTTGCCAACCAAGAAAAACGCACAAAACAGATAGAAGAAATGAATGCCACCCTGCGTGGTTTTTTTGAACAAAAGCCGTATGCACACATCAACAGCCCCAAAGCGGCGGTATCCCATGTGCTTAACCTAAGCATAGATGGGGTAAAGGGCGATGATGTGCAGCGGGTGCTGGATAAGCATGGCGTGTGCGTATCGGTTAAATCGGCCTGCTCAGTGCAGGGGACACCCTCGCGCGCGGTATATGCCGTAACTGGCAACCGGCAGCGGGCGCTTTCTTCTTTTCGCATTAGCCTTGGGCATCTTACCACCCCGGCGGAGCTGGAAGAATTTATGAAGATATGGGAAATTTGTTATGGGGAGCTTACCAATGGATAAACCACTGGAAAAATATAAAGAGGTAGAACGCAGCATTATTAAGCAGTACCGCAAACGGCTGTGGTCGCCTTTTACAAGGGCGCTAAAGCAGTATCAACTGGTGCAAAAAAACGACAGGATTGCGGTTTGCATCTCGGGCGGCAAAGATTCTATGCTGCTTGCAAAGCTAATGCAGGAACTGCAAAAGCACAGTGATGTGCCCTTTGAAAACGAGTTTTTGGTAATGGACCCTGGCTATAATGCAATCAATCGCCAAAAAATAGAAGAAAACGCCGCACTGCTAAACATCCCCATTACTATTTTTGAAACCGATATTTTTGAGGTTGTGGCAAAAACCGATCGTTCTCCCTGCTACCTTTGCGCGCGTATGCGCCGGGGTTACCTGTACAAAAATGCCCAAACACTGGGCTGCAATAAAATAGCGCTGGGGCACCACTACAGTGACGTGGTAGAAACCACCCTAATGGGCATGATATATGGGGCGCAGGTGCAAACCATGATGCCAAAGTTGCACAGCTCCAATTATCCCGGTATGCAGCTTATCCGGCCCATGTACTGCATTCACGAAGATAATATTATTGCGTGGAAAAACTATCATGAGCTGGAATTTATACAATGTGCCTGCCGTTTTACCGAGAACTGCACCATTTGCGACAATGGCGGGGGAGGCTCTAAACGGCAGGAAGTAAAACAGCTTATTAAACGGCTAAAAAGAACCAACCCCCATATCGAAAGCAACATATTTAACAGCATACACAATGTAAACCTTAATACGGTAATAGGCTATACCCAAAAAGGGGTAGAGCATAGCTTTTTGGATGGTTACGACGAAATACCACAGCAAAGGGCTAAAGAAGCACAGGCAGATGATGAGTGAGAGCGCTTTTTAATTTAATTGCAAAAACAAACGGCCTGCTTTGTGTATCCCTCGCAAAGCGGGCCGTGGCAGTGTAAAATGATTCTTTTGTGGCAAAGCGCATGCTGCTTTGTATAAAGTGATGAATTTTTGCAGAAATCTTTTATACAAAAAAGGCTAAAACAGATTGACAATAAAACGTGAAGCATGGTAATCTACAGTAAAGTGCTCTCGGGTGCAAAATGGAGGCGGAAGAGATCAATAAACCGGTAACTTTAAAAGATGTGGCCGAAAAGTCTAACTTTTCTTTAAGAACGGTTAAAAAAGTATTTTTGGGCGAGGGATCGGTGCGCCCAAAAACCCGCGACCATATTTTGGCTGTGGCCAAAGAGCTAAACTATACCAAAAACCAAATGGCAAGCATACTGGCCAGCAACCGCCAATACCATATAGCCATAGTAATAGGCAATTTTAAGTATTTTTTTCCGGAGATGAAACAGGGCTTTATAAAATGTGCCGAAAGCCTGCGCGACTATAAAGTAAGCATAGATTTTTACGTACCTAAAGATAAAACAATGCTGTCTGCCCAAAATTTATTGGCAGAACTGGCCGATAGAGAAGATATAGATGCGGTGATTTTGCATGCTTCCAGCATGACGGGGCTAGAGCGCCCCATCAACAATCTTATCGAAAAAGGCAAGCCGGTATTTACGGTAGGCGCAGACGCACCTTATTCTAAAAGAATTGCCTTTATTGGCCCCAAAGCGTACGAATCGGGCCGTATAGCGGCCCAGGTGCTGGCCAATTATGTTGGCAAATCGGGCGAAGTATACGTTATAAATCAAATGGTAGAGCAGATGCAAACGGCAGAGCGTACCCGCGGCTTTTTGGATGCAGTGGAAGAAAAATACCCCAATATAAACGTACACCGCATTGTGGTAGAAGAAGCCGAAGAGTATTACAATACCGTAAAAGAACTTGTAAAAAGCAATGATGTTGCAGGGATTTTATGTACAGATGCCGATTGCTATATGGCAGGCCGCGCTTTGCAGGATGTAGACGAAAAAGATGTAGTGGTGGTTGGCTACGACTTAACCGAAGAAGTAGAAGCCCTAATGGAACTGGGCTATATAAAAATTGTACTTAGCCAAAACCCCGCCCTACAGGCAAATGTGGCGCTGCGCAATATGTGCGAATATCTTGCCGTAGGCAGCGATGTTACAAAAAATATCTTTACCCCGGTAAACATTATCACCAGCGAGTGCCTGCGCTATCAAAAGGAAGAATAAATACGATGCTTCCTTTTTTGCAAAATAATTGCACTCGAATGCATATTATAGAATAAGGGCTGTTCTCCTAAGCTTAGCGGGAGATAATTTTTTGCCATATAAAAGCACTCGAGTGCAATACACTAGTCAGCTGGTTTGCAGGTTAAAGCAGGGCAAAACAATACTATTTATGGGGGCAACCAAATGCAGGCCGCACCGGATAGAAACCGAAATTATAAATGCAGGCTGCGCGAGATGGAGTATTGCGGCGTGCGGCACATATTTATGGAAAACGAAGTTTTGCGTATTGGAGTAGCGGCAGGTAAAGGGGCAGACATAACCGAGTTTTTGTATAAGCCAAAAGATTTGGATTTTATGTGGCATAGTTTTAATCCCTTGCAAAACCCGATAACCTACGCGCCGTCTAAACAATCGGGCAATGGTACCTTTTTAGATTTGTACGAAGGTGGTTGGCAAGAACTATTTCCTAATTATGGGGGGCCGGTAAACTACAAAGGGGCAGAGTATGGCCTGCATGGTGAGGTATGTGTTGTGCCTTGGCAGTATTCTGTAGAGCTGGATACCCCCGAAGAAATAAGCATAAACCTGTGGGTGCGTACACCCAGTACACCCTATTTGTTAGAGCGCCGGATGACGCTGAAAAGCGGCGTCCCCTGCCTGTATATTAAAGAAAAAATTACAAACGAAAGCCCGGTGCCAATGGAGTATATGTGGGGGCACCACCCAGTGCTAGGGGCGCCTTTTTTAGACGAAAGCTGCGAGATTATACTGCCTCAAAGCAGCAAAAGTTACAGCGCGCATACCCTTGCCAATGCGGGGGTGCTGCCAGCAAACCAAACACAGGCGTGGCCGCATTTTACAGATACAGAGGGCAATAGGCATAACCTAGCCCATATACAGCCGGCACAGGCACAAAAGTACCGGGAATACGGTATTAGCGGGCTTGCACAGGGAGAATGCAGTGTGTGGAACGCAAACCAAAATATAGGATTTGCGCTGCAATGGGATGAAAAGCAGTTTCCTTATTTATGGATATGGGAGCCAAACGGGGGCAATTTAAACCACCCTTGGTATGGCAGAAACTATGTGCTGGGTGTAGAGCCATGGTCGCACTTAGCGGGCAGCCTGCAAGAGGTACTTAGCGCTGGGCAGGCAATGGTGTTAGAACCCTGGCAAACAAAAGAAACTTGGCTAAATGCAGCGGTAAAGCTGGAAAGGTGATGCTATGTATGTGCTGGGTATAGACGTTGGTACCACCGGAACCAAAGCGATTTTGTTGGATGAAGAGGGCCGCGTAGCAGGGCAGGGGTATCAAGGCTACCCAACACTGCGCAAAGATGGCGGTATTGTAGAGCAAGATGCCGAGGAATGGTGGCTTGCGCTGCAAAGTGCGGTGCATCAGGCATGTGACCCTAAAACAGCGGCAGGGGTTAAGGGCATTAGCCTTTCTACACAAGGGGGCAGCTCTTTACTGGTAGATAAAAACGGCAGGCCGCTTGGCAATGCAATTACATGGATGGACACCCGCGCCCTGCCCCAAAAACAAATACTGGAACAGGAAAAAGGCTCGGAATGGTTTTACAGCAAAACAGGTTGGCCGTTAAATGCCAGCCTAGACGCCTGCAAAGCCCTTTGGGTGGTAGAAGATACCCCACAGCTTTTGGCACAGGCAAAATGGTATATTTCTACGCTAGAATTTATCAATTTAAAGCTTACCGGCGCCCCTGTAATAGACCCTACCACTGCAGCCATGCGCCAACTGATGGATATCCACACCCACAACTGGGACGATGAAATTGTAAATGCCACCCGCTTAAATGCAAACCTGCTCCCTCCCATTTTGCCATCGGGAGAATGCATAGGCACCCTAACGGCAAACGCCGCCAAAGTACTGGGCTTACCCCAAACGGTGCAGGTATTTAACGGTGCGCACGACCAATACTGCTGTGCCCTTGGCAGCGGCAGTGTAAACCCAAACGATACCTTTTTGGGTACGGGTACGGCATGGGCCTTAATGAGCAATACACAAAAACCACTGTTTACACCCGCCC
>JBKEAM010000137.1:0-28854 GCA_047972265.1 Oscillospiraceae bacterium
TGGCCGCTCGTGCCAAAAAAGCGATAGAGCCAATCATAGAGTTTTTTACCGAGCGAAGCGGGGTTTTGGCAAGCACTGCCTTTTCGCCTTGGGCGTTTATTTCGCGCAAAAAGGCAAGGGCGGCTGCCTCCTCGCCGCGTGTAACGGCTTTGGCAAGTTTTTCTTCTAGGGCATAAGGGCTGTGCTTAAACATAGATTCGCGGTCGGCATAAATGCCCTCGTAGTACTGCTTTGGCTTTGTTAAGTCGTTACAAAGACCAAGTGGCCCTTGCTGCTTGTTTAAAAAATAATATGCCCGCGTAAGCAAAGCAAGAGTGTTTTTTGTTCCCGGTTTTTTACCGCGTTGTTTTTGGGTTTGTGTGTTGGCGTCCTGCTGCCATTGCTGGCACAGCGTGGCAATATTCTCTTTTGCAAGGCCATTGTGGCGGGCTCTGTCAGCAATGTATAGGGCGGTTGCGGTGTTAACGCAAAGAGCATCTTTTTGTTTGCCGGTAAAAGTAAGGCCCAGTGCCGCTGTAAACACTCTTTCGTCTGCGGGGGCGCTAAATAAAACACCCAAAACCTCTAAAACGGCACAAACACATACACCGTCATATTTAAGGGCGCTTTTTTGCAGCTCATGCTCTATTTGCTGCTGCACATCAATTTTATTTGGCTTTTTACTCATGCAGCACCTCTTTGTGCCTTATTATTCCATTCTTTTATCCAATAATAAAAATATAAAGTGTCTTTTGTCAATGTGGCAGGCCGATGGGAGAATGCTTTAATAAAGCCTATTTTTAACGGCAAAGCTGATAAAAGTACTTGCTTCTCTGTATTATAGTGCCAAAACAGGGCTATGGTTTAGTTAAAACCATAAATGTACCACTAGGCGCATCTGCTTTGCTTTATTATAGAAAATTTTTTGATAGAATGATATAATTTTCGCAAAAGCAAGAAGGGGTGAAGGCAAATGAAAAAATTGCGAATCCATTTTTTAGACACAGAAGAAACCCTGTTGCTAAGCGAAAATTGCGATATATTTGCATGGGGCAACCATAAAGAAGCGGGGCTGTCTACAAGCCTTGTTCTTACATTTGATGAGAACTTGCCGGATATTCTTTTGCAAAAACCTTTGATGTTTTATGTGTACGATGATGTTGCAGTATTAAAACTATACAGAAGCGCATATATAGATTTTATGGAGTGGGTAGAATAAGGCTGTTAAAACAGCCCCGGTAACCAGCTTTGCAGCAAGTAAAAATGACAAAAAAGGCAGGCCGGTATAAACCGGCCTGCCTTTTTCATTTAACCATAATTAGCCAATTGTGCTGATAATAAGGAAAAATATATCTTTCGCAAAATATTTAACGCAAAGGTTTGTAAGATGGTTTTTTGCGCCATCTGGGTAAATTATTTTGTATTATAAAGCTGATAATGGTAACAACAACAGCGGCTGTCAAAACCACCAGCATATGGTTGGCAAAAAAATCGACATTTAAAAAGGTATCCAGCCGCGTTATTGCGGCAAGGTCCCAAACCGGCTGGGTAAAACTGTGTAAATTGTTTCGCTCAAACAAAAGAAAAGTAAGGGGAATTACCATCATTTTTGCGCCCGAAAAGGCAGTGCCTAAAATGAGAAGTTCATTACTCCAAATAATGCCGATAATGCCTAAAATAATGGCGCACACTATAAGAATGATAGAATGGTATTGTGCAAAGCTTACGGGCAAAAGTGTAAGAATAAGGCTGCCAATTGTAAAACCGCATAGAGCACTGACAATAAATACACCAAATTTAAAAAAGAAGCGGATTAAAAAACACCCAATAATAGAGATGCCCAAGGCAATTAACAGGGTTTTCCAGCCAAAGCCAAAGTTAGAAACAGCAGCGCTGAAGGTAAACAAAACAAGCAAAAACGAAGCAACTGGAAAATATAGCTTTTTACCAAAAAAACAAACAACGGCACCAACGGCAACGCTAACAACCAAGTACAATAGTAAACCTAACATTTTAAGCCCTCTCTTTCGCGGCAGATGTTTTTGCAAGCAATTCTAAAACACGTATAAAAATAATGGAGATAGACATAAACAGCCCGTATGCAGCGGTCCATTCGTATTTTTTTTGCACGCCGCGCTCTACTAGGTTGGCCGCAAAATCAAACTCATACACAAGGCTAATGGTAGCAATTAGCAAAGAGGCAATGCTAACAATAATGGCTATTACGCCATGCCCCCAAAAAATACTGGTGAGGTTGGTTGTAAAAAAGAACTGATGAAAACAATGCCAGAGCCTACAATAGAGCTTATAAGCAGTGTCCACACTATGCCACGCAAGCGATTATTAACTTCAATAATTTTTGCTTGATACAAAAGGAGTGTAACCACAAAAACAAGCACGGTTATCCCGGCAGCCATAGATACAATGCCAACATAGCGGCTGGCATAGGTACCGCAAATAAATGCCAAAAGAAACCCTAAAGCAAAACTATAAATGCTGCCAAACAGTGGCGATGCCATGGGGAGAAGATACGATAAGACGGAGCATGCAATGGCGGTAATAGCGCCTGCCAGCAGCAGCGGCCCCGTAGCTATGGTAATGGGTGCCCAAAGGTAAGTTGCCAGCCCGGCAAAGCATACTATCCAAAACCAAAGGGTACGCACGGCAATGCCGCCGTAGCTGGCGGATGCTTCTCCATAAGAGGAAGACGCAATTTTTTTAAAAAATATGGTTTTGGTTTTCATGGTGGAACCTCTTTTCGTTGATGTTGTAGCTTTAGTATACGTGCGCTGTCTTAATACCATATTTGCTTAGCCTTAAGATATCTTTAGAAAAGTAAAACCCGCCGGTTTATCCGACGGGTTTTTAAGTATGTATTTATAGAGGAAGAGAAATTTCAAAGGTGGTGGAGTAGGGAGGTATGTTTGAGCGCAGGCAAATTTTGCCGCCATGCATTTCTACAATTCGCTTTGCAATGGATAGCCCAAGCCCAGACCCACCCCCGCTTCTAGAAGCTTCGCCCACCGTAAACGGCGCAAAAATCAAATCACTAATCTCGGGCGCAATGCCTACGCCACTGTCTGCCAGGGTAATAACGGCTGTGTCATCTCGTGTCTCTAATCCAAAATATAAAATTGTCCCTTTGGGGTTATGCTTGGTGGCATTTCCCACAATATTATCAAGCACCCGCCGCAATTGAGATTGGTCTATATTACAAAATATATGATCTTCGGGGATATCAGCCTCCGGTACAAATCCTGCGGTGTCCAGCTCGCTGTAACGGTCTGCCACATAATCTCTAAGATAATTGCAGATATCAACACGCTCAAGGGTTAGCTGGTATTCAGGATGCTCTAGCTTATTGTATTCGTAAAAAGAGTTGATAAGCTGGTTTAGGCTATCGGCCTTATTTTGGATGGTGGCAAGATATTGCTTTTGCTCGCTTTCGGGTATCACCCCGTCGTTTAATGCTTTTGAGTATCCCTGTATTACGGTAATGGGGGTTTTAAGGTCGTGCGTAATGTTTGCAAGCATCGCTTTCTTTTCAGATTCTAATGTGCGGCGCTCTTCTTCGCTGCGCTGTAGGCGCTGCGCCATGGTAGAAAAACTGTCAAATATTTCTCTAAACTCTCTTGGCCCCCTGTAAGAATCGGGTATTTCGGTGCCCACCTCAAATTGGTTTAGGCTTTGCCCAAGCAAGCGCAGGGGTTTTGCAATTTTTCGCCGCATCCAAAAAATAAAAAAGGCAATCATCAAACAGTAAATAACAAGAAATATAATGCCGCCGTTGGCCCAAGTTTGTAAAGTTCTGGTGCCAAACGCATACAATTCGCCCCCTTTTTCAAACAGCAAAAGGGTAAAGGTTTTTCCGCTGCTGCCTAAAAAAGAAAATTGATTTACATGGTATCCCTCGTAATAGGTTTGGGTTAGCAGGCGGTATTCCTTTTCGGTAAGGTCTTTGGTTATTTCTTGCCCAGAGGCATAAAGCAAATGATAATTTTCGTCAAGCAAAAAAAGCGCGTCTTTGCTGCTGCCATTAAGGCTTTTACTGCCAATAGATACCTCATAGTTGATGCCGCCATCGGGTAAATGCAGCTCTCGTATGGTGCGGCTTGCACCACCGCCAAAAACAGGAATACACGTAAGCTCTGCCGTGGTAAGCGATACATCTATAGGGCCTTCGCTGTATACCGTGTGCAGCTTGTCGTCAGGCACAACAATAAAACCCTCGTCGCCCAATAGCCTTTGGGTGGGAAAGTTACTGTATTCTTCTGCGGTAAGCGCGGCGCTGTACTGCCTCATCTGCCAGGCGGTTAAATCTTGCGCGTAATTGTAAGTAAGCATCATTAAAAAAACAAATACAGCACTAAGGGCAACCACCAGGGCTAGGGTAAACACAATATAATTTGTTAAAAGCAGTGTAAACACGCTGCCTTTTCTCTTTTTACGTTCCTTTTTCAATTTTATAACCTACCCCCCTTACATTAATAATATAGCGGGGGTTTTTGGGGTCGTCTTCTATTTTGTCTCGCAAATGAGAGATATGCACCATTATTGCATTTTCGTAATTCTCGTAGTATTCGCCGTTAACGGCTTCGCACAATTGCGATTTTGTATACACTCTACCGGGTGCCTTCATCATATGGCACAGCAGCTTAAACTCGTTGGGCGTAAGCAAAATTTCGGTGCCGGATTTGTACAGCTTAAAAGTGGCAGGGTCTACCTCTAGCTCTCCAAGTGTAAGCCGGGGCAGTTCGGTTGCATCTTTATCGTCCCCGGCGCCCAATTGGTAAAAACGCCGCAGGTTGGCACTAACACGGGCTACAATTTCCAGCGGATTAAAGGGTTTTGTCAGGTAATCGTCTGCCCCAAGGTTAAGCCCCTGTATTTTATCCTCATCATCCATTTTGGCGGTTAAAATTAAAATGGGAATGTTCTTTACTTCCCGTATTTTTTTGGTTAGCTCAAATCCATTTAGCTTTGGCATCATTACATCTAAAAGGGCAAGGTCTATGGGTTCTTCCATGGCAATTTGCAGTGCGTCTAAGCCGTTGTCTGCGGTTAGTACAGTGTAACCGCTGCTTTGCAAGTAAAGCTTTAAAATATTTACAATATCGCCATCGTCTTCCGCTATTAATATAGTATAAGCCATCTTGTTCCTCCTATGCTTGGCAGCAAGTTTTTTGCATTACATTGTTATTATATCATTCAAATCTTACTTAGGGCTATACATTGTCTTAAGAAGTCTTAAGTATTGCCTATGCTTTTGTTAAGATTTGCGCGGTATGCTTATAGCAACAAACAGGAGGAATGAGCGAATGATTAAGATTTTTAAATATGTGAGTAAAGCCGAGTGGTTGCAGGTACTTATCAGCCTTGTATTTATTGTTGCAGGTGTAGGGTTAGACCTGCAATTGCCAGACTATATGGCCGAGATTACAACCTTAATTCAAACCCCGGGCAGCGCAATAAGCGCAGTGTGGATTGCCGGCGGCAAAATGCTGCTTTGTGCGCTGGGCGGGCTTGTTACCAGTGTAATTGTAGGATATTTTGCAGCACGTATTGCCGCAAGCTTTTCGGCAAGGCTGCGCAGTATGCTGTATGCAAGTGTAGATTCTTTTTCGGCGGCAGAGATGAGCCGTTTTTCTACCGCAAGCTTAATCACCCGCTCTACCAACGACGTTACCCAGGTGCAAATGATTGTAACACTTGGCCTTCAAATGATAATTAAAGCCCCCATTATGGCTGTTTGGGCCGTGGCAAAAATAGCCGGAAAAGGCATAGAGTGGACATGGGCAACCCTAATTGCGCTGGCAGTTTTGTTTTTGGTTATCACAGTTCTGCTTGCTTTTATGCTGCCTAAATTTAAAAAAGTACAAGACTTAACAGATGATGTTAACCGTTTGGTGCAAGAAAATTTAAATGGTTTGCGCGTGGTACGGGCCTATAATGCCGAAGATTACCAAGAAGATAAATTTAATAAAACCAATAAAGAATTAACCGAAACACAACTTTTTACCGGGCGCTCAATGGCTATTTTATCCCCCTTTATGAGCCTTACCATGAACAGCCTAAGCCTCTCTATTTACATCATTGGGGCGGTGCTTATAAACAGTGCGGCCGCAGCCGCAAAACTTGCGCTGTTTTCCAACATGGTGGTGTTTTCCTCTTATGCCATGCAGGTTATAGCGGCCTTTATTATGCTGGCCATGATTTTTATCCTACTGCCGCGTGCATCGGTATCGGCCAAGCGCATTAACGAGGTGCTGGATACAAAGCCTACCATTAAAGATGGCACAGCTAGCCAAGGCAAAGCGGATTGCACCGGGAATATTGTTTTCGACAATGTTAGCTTTAAGTACCCCGGCTCTACCGATTATGTAATTCAAGATATTAGCTTTACCGCCCATAAAGGCGAAACGGTGGCGGTTATCGGCTCTACCGGCAGCGGAAAAAGCACGTTGATTAACCTTGTGCCACGCTTTTATGATACAACCGAGGGCAGCGTAAGCGTTGGCGGGGTAAACGTAAAAGACTATACCCAAAAATCTTTGCGCAATAAAATTGGTTATGTGCCGCAAAAAGCGGTGCTGTTTAAGGGCACGGTGCAATCTAATATTGCATATGGAGAAAATGGCGCAGATGCATACAACGATGCCGATGTGCAGCAGGCACTTGCTATTTCTCAAAGCGCCAATTTTGTAGAGGATATGGAGGGGAAAGCCAATGCAGCCATATCGCAGGGCGGCACCAACGTATCGGGCGGGCAAAAACAGCGCCTGTCTATTGCGCGGGCGGTGTGCCGCAAACCCGAAATATATATTTTTGACGATTCCTTTTCGGCTCTTGATTTTAAAACAGATCGCATGCTTCGCTCTGCTCTCAAAAAAGAAACCGCGGGCGTTACCAGCCTTATTGTGGCGCAGCGCATTGGTACCATTATGGATGCCGACCAGATTATAGTGCTGGATGAGGGGCGCATGGTTGGCAAAGGGACGCACCACGAGCTATTAAAAAATTGCGAAGTATACCGCCAAATTGCCGAATCACAGTTGAGCCAGGAGGATTTAAAAAATGCATAAAAAAAATAAAATTGTTATGCCAAAACAACAAAAAAGCGGCGAGGGGTCTATTGGTAAATTACTGGTATACTGCCGTAAATATTTGCCCGCTGTAATAATTGCCATGGTGGCTGCCGTGGGCGGTACCATTTTATCCATTGTTGGGCCGGGTAAACTAAGCGCAATGACAGATGCTATTATGGCTGGGTTAAGCGGCGTAATGGATTTAAACCTTGTTTTTAGCATTGCAATTATCCTGGTTTTCTTTTATGCGGCGTCGGCATTGCTCAATTTTTTGCAAAGCTGGATAATGGCAACCGTTACCCAGCGTGTATCGCAAAATATGCGCACAGACATTTCTCAAAAAATCAATCGCTTGCCCCTTAAATATTTTGATAAAGTAAGCCATGGCGATGTACTAAGCCGGGTAACCAACGATGTAGATACCATAGGCCAATCGATGAACCAAAGCATCCCAAGCCTAATTACCGCCATTACCATGTTTATTGGCTCTTTGCTTATGATGTTTGTAACCAACTGGATTATGGCATTAACCGCTGTTTTTTTCAACTGTTATTGGCTTCGCGTTAATGATACTTGTTATTTCAAAATCGCAAAAACACTTTACCGCCCAGCAAGAAGAACTGGGTAATATGGGCGGACATATAGAAGAAATCTACTCGGGCCATACAGTGGTAAAAGCTTATAACAATGGCGAAATAGCAAAGCAGGAGTTTGACGCCATTAATACCAGGCTAGGCACCAGCGTTTGGAAAGCACAGTTTTTGTCGGGGCTTATGTCTCCGGTAATGAGCTTTATAGGCAATTTGGGCTATGTGGCCGTGTGTGTGGTGGGGGCTGTATTGGCGCTCAATGGCAGCATCAGCTTTGGCGTTATAGTGGCGTTTATGATGTGTGTTCGGTTTTTTACACAGCCCCTGCAACAAATTGCTCAAGTTGCCACCAGCTTGCAGCAGGCGGCGGCAGCCACCAAACAAGTGTTTGAATTTTTAGAAGAAAAAGAACTGAGTGACGAAAGCCATAAAGACATAAAACTAAAAAAGATACAAGGAAACGTGCAGTTTCAAAACGTGTGCTTTGGGTATGATAAAGACCGTATTATTATCAACGATTTTTCTGCCGATGTGCAAGCGGGGCAAAAAGTAGCCATAGTTGGCCCTACCGGAGCGGGAAAAACTACATTGGTAAATGTTTTAATGCGTTTTTACGAGCTTAATGGCGGGCGTATACTGCTGGATGGTACCGCCATTAACAACATTACCCGAGAAGACCTGCACCGCCAGTTTGGCATGGTTCTTCAAGATACTTGGATTTTTAAAGGAAGCATCCGCGATAACATTGTTTATAATACCGCAAACGTGTCCGAAGAACAGGTTATTTCTGCCTGTAAAGCAGTGGGGCTGCATCGCTTTGTTGCAAGCCTGCCGCAAGGGTATAATACAGTGCTAGATGATAGCGTTAGCCTGTCGGTAGGGCAGCGCCAGCTTATCACCATCGCGCGCGCCATGGTACAAGATGCTCCTCTGCTCATTTTAGATGAAGCCACAAGCTCTATCGATACCCGTATGGAAGCCATTATTCAAAAGGCAATGGATGAGCTGGCACAGGGGCGAACTTCCTTTGTTATTGCGCACAGGCTTTCTACCATCCGCAATGCCGATATAATATTGGTGATGAAAGATGGCGATATAATCGAAAGCGGCAATCACGAGGCTCTTATTGCAAAGGGAGGCTTTTATGCCGAACTGTATAACAGCCAGTTTGAACAGGCGTCTTAAAAAACCAATAGCCGTTTTGCAAAGCTGGTGTTTTAATTTATAACAAACCGCATTCCACGCTAGCCCTGCAATAAGCATAACTTGTAAAAAGCGGGCTGGTATAATCCGGCCTGCTTTTTGTTGTGTAAAAAAATTGATTAAACGATGTTTATTTAGTATAATTTCATACATTATAAACTTTTAAGGTCAAACATAGGGCACATAAAATATATAAAGGGGAGAATGCGGCTGTGACAAAAGAAAAACTAGAGCTTATTTTACAGCAAGTGATAGATGGTTTAGAACTTTCCAAAGCAAAAGGGGGGCTATAAGTATCCCCAATATTATAGAAGCCTGTACGAAATAGAGGGCGAGCGCTTTACAGAAAAAGACATTGCAGAGGCCCTGCCCCAATATCCCCAGTTGCACCCGCAAATGCAAGAGATAGTGGTAAGGGTGGCGGCGGCAATCAATTCGGGCAATGTATTTGATATGTGGGCAGATGAGTTAACACAGGCGGGCAATGCCATTGCGCACGCATTTGCCATGCAGGATAAAAAGCATTGCTACTTGTATGTCAAAAGTCTTTTGTCGCAAGATTTAGACCATGAAAGCAAGCAAAACAACCAAATTAGAGAACTAATTGCACAATGGGGCTTTTGTAAAGAGATAGGCTTTGTGTTGGTAGCGCGCGGCGAAAATAGGGGACAGCATGGGGATGAATTTTTAGAAGAACTGCTAGAAGAAGAGGGAGAGGTTGTTGAAGAACTGCTTAAAAGCTCGGTGTTAGACTTTTTAAATAGCGAGTATGGCGGCAGTATTTTTGTGGCGTGGCTGCTTACCAAATATAACAACAATAACCTGCCCCTGCTAACAGCAACGGTTGACGCTTGCGATAAAAGCAAAGTAGACGATTTGTACGATATGATGAAATGGACGAAGTGTGGGCAGAGCTTGGTTTTTGCGCCAGCTTTTGCGACCTTTTGGTTGCCTATTTACTGCGCAGTGAAGAATGGGCAGATTATGTAGAACCCTTCTTTACCCAAGACCCTGCCATTGGCGAAATAATGGAAGAGGAAGAAAACCGCACTATTTTACTGCAAAGTATAGCAGATGGCCTAAATGGCAGCAGTGATGTTGCTAAACAGCGCCGGGATGCATTGGTTAATGATAAAGATAATTTTGTGGGCAAAGCATTGGCAGTGGCGTTTGCAGTATTTTTTAATTTACAGCCGGATGCTGCCGAACAAACTGCAGCCAAATATATAGAGATATACAAAACAGGCAGCGTGCCCACTTATGCCCAAATTGTAAATAGCTAAATTTTGCAGCTAAAAAACAAAATAAACTTACTTGCGTAAAAATAGATAGGGTAGAGGGCTTTAATCATGGGCTTGTTTAACCGGGAAGAAATAAGAAAAACACTGGTAGAGTGTGGCGTGCAAACGCTTGAAGATGTAATAAGCATAATTGCCCAAGATGAGGACGAGCAGGACGCGGTGTTTAACGCCTTGGTGTTTGACAGCAACGCTGTGTATGGGCGGGTGCTTATTTCTTTAGACACCGTAAAAAACTACCAAAACACCCTGCAAGAGTCTGACCCTGAGGACGAAGAAGAGAAAGAGGAAATTCAATTTAGTGCTGCCGAGTTTGATTATATCAACCACGGAGAAATTACCCTGCTGGATTTTAACGACATGAACGCCAGTTTTAGCGATATTAACGAGGGCATTGATGTGTTTATGGATATGGTCTGCGAAGCTTTGCTGGATTTGATGGAGACAGATGTTTACAAAAAACTGCCAAAATCCGATGGGTTTGAGGCATTGTGTATGGACCATGATGCAGGTGTAGATGGCTCTCGCCAGCGGCTGGAGAGGGTTAAGCAGGCATACAAGGCTTAGTGCGGCAAAATTTAGCCACCTTTTGCCAGTGTGTAAACGTTGGCAGAGAGATAAAGTAATTATAACAAAGGGGTAGCTCCCCATTTTTAAAGGAGGTTCTGTGCTATGGCAAATGCAGTTTTTTACTGTGCTTTTAAACTAAAAAAGGGTGCATCTGTACCGGGCTTTTTGCTTGCGGCAGAAAAGTTGAATAACGAGTTTATTTCAAAACAAAAAGGGTATATCTCGTGGAAACAACTGGTGGATGGAGACACTTGGGCGGATTTTATAACATTTGAAACAATGGAAGATGTAAAACAGTTCGAGGCAAACTCGGGCAACTCCGGCCAGCTGGCAAAAGATTTTTATTCGTTTCTCAATTGCAATAGCTGTAAGGTAAATTATTTTACAATCGAAAAGGAATATCAATAAACCCTTACATGTGGGCAAGTGTAACCGGCCAATCGCTTTTGCGGGAGTCTAATCCCGGCAAAAGCGATTTTTATTTTGCTGTGCCTTTTTTAATATAAAGGGTGCCTACACATAAAACATCACCCATAAAATTGTATTGCAGGCTTTTTAAAATCTGTATTTGTTACAAAGCGGGTGTGTGCTATTATAGGTTTACGGTGTTGCATGGTAAAATCTTTTTACTGGTTTTGGCATCCGTAAACGGTATTTATACAATAAAAAGGAGCCCGTATATATGTTTAGAAAAATGAGAAGAAGCAAGCAGGAACTGCCCATAGAACAAACTGAGCAAATACTGGTAAATGGAATAACCGGGGTTTTGGGTGTTGTGGGCGATGAAGGATACCCCTATACAGTTCCTTTAAACTATGTGTATCAAGACAAAAGCATTTATTTTCATTGTGCCAAAGCGGGGCATAAGCTGGATGCCATTAAAAACAATGGCAAGGTATCGTTTTGCGTAATTGCAAAAGAAGAGATTGTTCCCGAAGAATTTACCGCATATTTTAAAAGTGCCATTGTATTTGGAAAAGCGCAGGAAGTAACAGAGGATGACGAAAAGCTGCGGATAATGCGCCTGCTAAACAACAAGTACGCACCCGGGCTAAACCAAGCCGGAGAAAAGGCGATTGAAAAAGAGTGGAATACTTTATGTGTTGTTAAAATTAATGTTGAACATATGAGTGGGAAAGAAGCCATTGAATTGGTACGAAAACGAAGCGAACAAATGTGACATGGGTTTTGTAAGGGGGATAAGCAGATGAGTGAATATACCAAAGAAGAATTGTCAGAGGCCCTGCGGGCAATCAACTCTACCATTGCCAAATGTCAAAAAGCACAGCCAAAACTAAAAGAGGGTACCTCGCAGCATACATTGCTAGTAAGAAGAATAAAGGCACTTTGCATTTCATCGGCACTGCTGCAAAAAGAACTGGATAAACTAGAAGAAGCAAACGAAAGTATAGGATAAAACAAAGCCCCGTCACCTGTATAAAGGCGGCGGGGTTTTATATTGTGTATATGCAATTGCTTAAAGAAGGGTTGTTTACAAAGAAGAAATTTGCCTATAGCATGGGCAGCGTGTTGTTGTGTGTTGCATATTACCCAACATCAATGCCCAGCAGTGATTTTGCAAGCAGGCCAATGCCAAACGATATAGCGGCAACACCTAGGCTTATAACGGCCATTTCACCAAATCGGCGTAAAAATGGCAAAGATTGCGCCACAGAAATATAGTAGTTAAACAGCAATATAATAAGCACCACAACCGCCAGCATAATAACAAAAGCCGTAATATAAAGGCTGTTTGGCAGCAACAGGTAGGGCAGTACCATTAAAACAACGGTAAACAGGTAGGCAATACCGGTGTATAAGCTAGATTTAAGTGCCTTGGCATTGCCGTTGGCTCGCTCGGCCAAATAGTTGGACGCCGCCATAGAAAGTGTGGCCGATACGCCGGTTATAATGGCAGATAAAGCAACCAACCTTGTATTTGCCAGCGCAAAGGTAAGGCCTGCTATGGTGCCGGTAAGCTCTACCAATGCATCGTTTAGCCCCAAAACCATAGAGCCAACGTAGTGCAGGCGCTCTTCGTCTATCATAGACATAAGAAGATTTTCGTGTTCTTCCTCTTCTTTTATTATTGCCTCTGCCTCGGGTATCTGTTCTTTAATCTGCTCCAGTTCTTTTATGCCGTAATCTTCGCCCTTTTCAAAAAACTTAATGGTAAAGGTATCGCCCAAAATAAGGCTAATAACCTTAAAAAAACCAATTTTAAACCGGCTGGGGGCAATGTCCTGCCCAGTATACGTTTTCCACGTTTCGTAATGGTTTCGTTCTGCCTTAGAAATCTCTAAAAAGGTGCGCTTGTTGTTTTCGTCCTTTTGGCGTCTGGCAATATATTCGTACAAAACACTGCCGGTAATCTCATCGCGCTGGTACTGCAATATACGCTTGTGCAGGGATGGATTTAAGCCGGATGACATGTAAAACACTTCTTTCTTTTATTACTGCAAACAAAATATTTATTTAAAATTCCCCAGCACTTTATACAGTAGCTGGTATAGGGTGGCGGCTTCTTCGGGAGGCAAGTTAATGCAGGTGCGTATGTCTAGCGGTATGCTTGCCGCTTTTTCTTTTAGGGCACGGCCCTTATCGGTTATGGTAATGGTAAGGCTGCGTTCATCTTTAGCCGATCGCGCGCGTACAATAAGCCCGTTGCTTTCCAGCCGCTTTAAAAGGGGAGTAAGCGTGCCCGAATCGAGAAAAAGCTTTGCGCCAAGGTCTTTTGCGCTTATTTCTCCATCCTCCCACAAAACAAGCATTACAATATACTGGGTATAGGTAAGGCCTATTTTTTCTAGTAGGGGGGTGTACTGCTTTACCACCTCGCGCGAGCATGCGTATAAAGGAAAACACAGTTGGTTTTCCAGTTTTAGCGGGTCAAATTCCATAATAAAATGGTCTCCGTTCGGGTTTTGCTAAGGCATTACAAAGCATCAGCTATTTTTTTATCCAGCGCAGCGGGGGTTTCGGTGGGGGCATAACGGGCAATTACGTTTCCCTTGCGGTCTACCAAAAACTTGGTAAAATTCCATTTAATGTTGCTGCCCAACACGCCGCCCTTTTTTTCTTTTAAAAAGGTGTATAGGGGAGATTCTTCTTTTCCGTTTACATCAATTTTAGAAAACTGCGGAAAAGTAATGCCAAACCGTCCGGTGCAAAAGGTGTGAATTTCCTCGTCGTCTCCGGGGGCCTGTTCGCCAAACTGGTTGCAAGGAAAATCCAGTATTTCAAACCCTTGGTCTTTATATTTATCGTACAGGGTTTGCAGGCCCTCGTACTGGGGGGTAAAACCGCAACCGGTGGCGGTGTTTACAATCAAAAGCACTTTGTCTTTATAATCTGCCAGTGCGGTGTCGTTGCCTTCCATTGTTTTAACGCTGATATCATAAATTGACATTAAAAACACCTCTTTTTATTTTGCAAAATTAAATTGCGTACAATTTATTTATAGTACAAAAGCATTTTGATGTCAAGGATATCCGTAAAATATTTTGTTTGCTGATTCAATGTGTTTTTTTGCGGACAAGCAGTGTATATAGGCAGGGGTAAAATAAATAAAAACTCCCCCCGCAATTGCGAGGGGAGCCTTTTGCTGTTAAAAATCGACATCATATAACTAAAAGGTTTTACCCATAAGCCCTAATAACGTATAGGCACAACGCTTTTATTTATAAATGCTCGGTGGCGGCGCGCTGTACAGTTAAGCCGCTTTTGTAGCGGGCCATATACCCTGCAAAGCCTTCTACATCTGTTGCCACGGGCTGTACACGGTCTAACTTTGCAGTTGCAAACACATGCTTATTTAGGTAATCTTCCAGCGCTTCGTCGTTTTGCTTGTTTACAGTATAGGCGGCTAGCAGCGCAATGCCCCATGCCCCGCCCTCACCGGCAGATTCCATTACGGCCACCGGCACGTTTAGCGCGGCAGCCATTAGCTGCTGGCCAACACCCTTGGCTTTAAACAGGCCGCCGTGGCCCATTATTTGCGCCAAGGTAACATGTTCTTTTTCGGTAAGGGTATCCATGGCTATTTTTAGGGTTGCCATGGCAGAAAAAAGGATGTTGCGCATAAAGTTGGGCAGGTTAAAGTTGGCGTTTGGCGTACGTACAAAAAGCGGGCGCCCCTCTTCTAAAGCGGTAACGGGCTCCCCCGAGTAATAGTTGTAGCTTAGCAAACCGCCGCAATCTGGGTCGCCTTTCAGCGCTTCGTTATACAAGGCGTCATACAATGCGGGTTTGCTTATGCTTGCGCCGGATAAATCCAAAACCTGCTGAAAAATCCCCACCCATGCATCTAAATCACCAGTGCAGTTGTTGGCGTGCGCCATTGCAACAGGGCGCCCTGCGGGGGTGGTTACCATGTCAATTTCGGGGTATACCTTGCTCAGCATTTTTTCCAGCACAACCATTGCAAAAATAGAGGTACCGGCCGAAACGTTCCCCGTATTTTTGTCTATGCTGTTGGTGGCAACCATGCCGGTGCCGGCATCGCCCTCGGGCGGGCACATAGCAATGCCTGCGGGCAAAACGCCGGTGGGGTCTAGTAGTTTTGCGCCCTCGGCGGTTAGGTGGCCCGCATCATCGCCTGCTACCAATACCTTTGGCAGTACGGCGGGCAGTGTCCATACATAGCCCTTTTCTTGCATAAGGCCAGCATACAAAGCCAGCATGCCTTCATCGTAGTTGTTGGTGGTGCTGTCTATTGGGAACATACCCGAGGCATCGCCGATGCCAAGCACTTTTTCGCCGGTTAATTTCCAGTGCACATAACCCGACAGGGTGGTTAAAAAGTCTACATTTGCAACATGTGCTTCGCCGTTTAACACAGCCTGGTGCAGGTGGGCAATGCTCCAGCGCTGGGGAATATTAAACGAAAACACCTCGGTGAGGGCTTTGGCAGCCTGCTCTGTGGTGGTGTTACGCCAGGTGCGAAACTCTGCCAGTTGGCTGCCGTTTTTATCAAAAGGGATATACCCATGCATCATGGCAGAAATACCAATGCCGCCCACTGTTTTTAAGGGCACATTGTACTTTTGCTGCACATCTTGCGCCAGTGCCGCATAACTTGTTTGCAGCCCGGTCCACACATCCTCTAAGCGGTAGGTCCATATACCGTTTTCAAGGCGGTTTTCCCAGTTGTAGCCGCCCGATGCAATCGGTTCATGGTTCTGCCCAATCAAAACGGCCTTGATGCGGGTAGAGCCAAGTTCGATGCCAAGCGAGGTTTTTCCTTCTTCAATCCATCGAGTTATTTCAGCGCTCATTTTCAAATTCCCCTGTCCATTCTTTTATATATAGTAGATATGCCCGCCAAAAGCGGGCATATCTACCACAAGTACCAAGTAAGCGGCGGGTATTATAACCCGGCCCAGCCAAACTTTTTAACAAATACCATAAAGATTTACTGCAAAATCAAACAATGCAATTGGGGGTTTTTAATTAAAGATGTGCCCGATAGTGCGGGATATGTATTTAATATACCATACTTTTTATAGCGAGAGTACCCCCAATTGATAAAAGTAACAGGCAGGATGAATAAAACCGAAAAAAAGCGGCAGGCTACAGTATCCGCTCTCTCAGCGCAAGGGCAGTTTCTTTCATTATGTGCGAATATTCGCGTATTTTTTCTTCGGATGAAAAATCTAAATTGGGCGAGGACATGCTAAATGCCCCATACAATTTATTAGAAGTTGTAATAACAGGCACACCCATGCAAAGCGAACCATACTCGTGCTCTTCGCGGTCTAAAGAAAAGCCCTGCTTGCGCACCGTAATAATTTCATCCCGCAGTTTCTGCTCGTCAATAATGGTGTGCTCTGTAAAAGGCACACGCTCTATCTGCAGTACCTTTTCAAGTTCGTCCGGCGGCAGGTGCGCCATCATTGATTTACCAAGAGAGGTGCAGTAAAGCGGTGCGGTTTCACCAATAATTGTGCGGTAAGGGTAGTTGTAGGCCTTTACCGGGGGATGGCAGTTGCACAGATAAAACACGCTGGAGTCGCGGTATATTGCAAAATAGGTAATTACATTAAGCCGCTTAGAAATATCCTGCATAATATCGTGAAACATACGCTCGTAGCCAAGGCGCTCGTTGATAATAAAAGAATACTCCAAAAGTTTAAGCCCCAGCGTGTAACGCCCGGTTTCGGGGTTTTGGTCTAAATAACCCAATTGTTCAAATGTAGATACGATATTGCTTACACTGCTTTTGCCAATGTCCAGCATTTTGCTGATTTGTGTAACACCCAGCTCGGGATTTTTGGAGTTAAAACACTCCAGTACCTTTAAAGCTTTTGCCAAAGATTTTACTTTGGAATCTTCCATCATTATGTTGCACCTACCATTTTTATTTATGCTTTTAACAAAGCATTTGCCAAACATTTTGGCTGTACAGCATTTTTGGGAGAGCCGCTATCATGCATTTTTAATTTGCCAGTATTAAACTTAATTGCATTTAAACCGGGCTAATTTTAAATGTTTTTAAATTAGCCCTTGTAAAACCGCCGTAAAAGCGATTTTTATGCCATTTATAATAAATAATATTAATATTTATTTATCTCTATTATATATTGTTAAATACTGTTTGAAAAGACGCTGTAAAACCCTAAACTAATTTGTTAACAGGCGTTTTTCCGTTAAAAACATCCAACAGTGCCTGCGTGGTTAACAGGCCAACATTTTCGTAAGTTGCGTAGGTTTCGGCCGCGGTATGGGGGGTGGCAATAAAGTTATCCAGCGCAAACAAGGGGCTTGCTGTATTTGCGGGCTCCTCCTCAAAAACGTCCGAAGCCGCCACACTTAATTTGCCTCCGGTAAGCGCCCGGTAAAGGGCAGTTTCGTCTACCAGTGCACCGCGGGCGGTGTTAATAAATATGGCTCCGGCCTTCATTTGAGCAAAGGCTTCGTCATTCATGCTGTGTTTAGTTTCGGGCAGGCTGGGCAGGTGCATGCTGATAATATCCGCTTGCTGCAAAACCTGCTGCATGGGTACCATGGTTACACCCAGTTCGTCTGCCGCAGTTTGGTTTGGGTACAGGTCGTAAGCAATAAGGCTTACACCAAAGCCGCCCAGCTTTTTGGCAACTTTTTGCGCAATATCGCCAAAGCCAAGCAGGCCAACGGTTTGCCCCGCTAAATCGCGCCCCATAAATCGCTCCCACTTGCCCTCGCGGGTGGTGCGGTTAAGGTTTGGTATGTTGCGCAGGCAGGTTAGCATTAAGCCAACGGCAAGCTCTGCCACAGGGCTAGAGTTCATGCCTTTGGCATTGCTTACCACAACGCCGTGGGCTTTGGCGCTTTGCAGGTCAATATTATCTACCCCAACCCCAAAGCGGGCAATTGCCTTTAGGTTTGCAGCCTTGGCAAAAATGGTTTCGTCCCAGGTATCTACCCCGGCAACCACGCCCTCAATTTCTGGTACAATGGCAAGCAGCTCGTCTTGTGTAAAAGGACGACCCAAGTTGTTTTCTATAATTTCAACATCATTGCTTTCCAGCAGCGCTTTGGCCTTTTGGCAGTAGGTAGAATAGCCGGTGGCGCTTACCAGTACTTTTTTAGCCATAGTAAAGTTCCTTTCTGCAATCTTGGTTTTAAAGCAGGGCAGCTTACAGGGCGTTGTACTCTTCTAGAATTTTGGCAACCCGGGCTATCTGCTCTTTGCCAAAAGATAAGCTGCTTTGCCGCATCCAGTGACTGCCGCGTCCCTCTAACTCGCAAACTGTTTTAATGGCGGCATTTCCGTTTTTGTAACCGGAGCCATGAATGATTTTATATAATACATTAATTTTGGCCTGGCATGCCATAATTTTTTGTGCGTCGTTTGCCAAAAAGGCGTTGTACATCTCCACATAAGGCTCTGCTTTGGCATTGCTAAGGCCCGATACAGCACCGTTTGCGCCGCACAAAAACGAGGGGGCGCACAGGTAGTCTTCGCCCTGTATCCAAGAAAAGTCTGCACTGCGCTGGCCAAACAAACCACGGCTAAACTGGCAAAAATCGCCGGAAGAATCTTTAACGCCCGCAATATTATCCAGTTGGCTCAGCTCGGTAACGGTATCAATATCAATGGGGTTGGAAGTTGCCGAGGGAATGTTGTACACAATAACAGGTGCAGAAGAATGTGCCGCAACCTGGCGGTAATGGTCTTTAATAACGCTTTGGTCGGCCCCATGATAATACGGGGTGGTAGAAACAATATAGTCGGCGTCGCAGCCGCTTAAATAATCCATATCCTTTAGCACGGCGCGTGTGTTTGAGTTAATAACTGCCAGGCAGATAAAAAGATCTTTGCCGACAACACTGCGCACACAGTTGTACACGTCCTTCTTTTCTTCAATGCTAAGGTATGCGCCCTCGCCTGTGCCGCCACAGGCAAATATGCCGTGCACACCTACATCTTTTAAGTATTGTGCCTGTTTTTCAAGAAGAGAAAAATTGATGTCGCCATTCTCGTTCATCGGGGTTACTATGGCGGGTACAATTCCGTGCAGCTTTTGTGTTGTGTTTGTTACCATTATTATAATTCTCCTTTTACCAACGGTTAAATCCGCGCATTGTTAATACTTGGCTGTTCATCCCGGCAGATAAATCACTTGCCAAGAAAAGTACTCCGTTTGCTATGGTTGCAGGCTCAAACAAATCTCCGCCTGCCTGTAAAATAAATTCACGACGTTCCGATTTTTGGAATAACTCGGTATCAATGGGGCCGGGGCAAATTGCGTTTACGCGCAGGCCCTTGTCCCGCATTTCGTCGCCCAAAGACATGGTAAGCGCCAGCAGCGCAGCCTTAGAGGCCGAATAGGCCGAGCTGCCCGGCAGCCCGCGCAGGGCGGCAGCCGAGCATACGTTTACAATGTTGCCGCTTTTTTGCTCTGCCATTTTGGGCAAAAAGGTTTTTGTTGTCATAACGGCGGTGGTAAGGTTTACGGTCATTATCTGATTCCATGTTTCCATGGGCATATCTATCAAGGGCATTTCTTTAGACATTCCCGCATTGTTTACCAAAATATCAATTTGCCCGTGCTTGCCCAACACAAAATCCCGCAGGGCCTCTACCTCTTTGGGGCTGGTCAGGTCTGCCACAAAAAAGCTGGGTTTGTGGGTGTATTGGGTAATGCTCTCGGTGGCGTCTATCAGGGGTTGTTCAACATTGCCAGCCAAAACAACTTTGGCGCCCTCGTTTGCAAAAAGGGTTGCAATGGCCTTGCCAAGCCCGGTGCCTGCGCCGGTTACTACGGCAACTTTGTTTTCAAGTGTTTTCATCTGTAGCCTCTTTCTTTTGTTTTATCCGCTTACTTCTTTGTTCAGGCGTTTTTCCTGCAAAATATCCATATAGTAGTTAAATACCATAAACAAAATCATCAATGCGCCAATTACCAGCTTGTTGTAGTAAGAGTTAATTTGCCGGTACTGGGTAAGGGTGGTTGTAATCAGCTGTATCAGCATGGTGGCAATTACCACACCCTCTACACGGCCCTGTCCGCCGCTTGGGTTAATGCCGCCAATCATGCAAATAAGCACGCCCAATAGTGCATAGCTGCTGCCGTTAACCATGTTTACAGAGTTAAAACGTCCCACCATAATCATTCCGCCCAAAACGCTCATGCAGGCGGCAATAATGTAAGGCTTAAAAATAATATCGCGGCTGTTAATGCCTGCATACTTAGAGGCCAGCATGCTGGTGCCCGACAGGTACAGGCGCAGGCCAAAGCTGGTTTTGTACAGTATAAATGCCATGGCTATTGCGCAAACGGCATATACAATAATGGTAAGGGGGATGGGCCCAAAGCTTGTTGTAACCAAGGCTTGGTACGCAGCAGGTACGCCTCCAACGGTAGTGCCCCTTGTAAGTATCATGCCAATACCGGTGTAAAAAGAGCCGGTACCAATGGTGGCAATAAAGGCGGGGATTTCCATTTTGTAAATTAAAAATGCATTAAAGGCACCACACAATGCGCCTAGCATCAGCGCAATGATAAACGAGAGAATAATGCCAATAACGGTGCGCCCGCCGCTGGCGCCCTCCTGTATAAAGCTGCGCATAAAAAAGATGGCAATGGCAGAAGAAAGGTTGGCTGTACCCACTACCGAAAGGTCTATCCGGCCAGAAATACGGGTAAGCATAATGCCCAGCGCAAGAATGCCAAATTCGGGCATTTGCCGCAGCATATTAATAACCACGGGGCCGCTTAAAATCTGCCAGTCTTTGCTAAAACCAGATAGTAGAAGAACAGCCGCAAACAGTATAACCAACCGCACGGTATGTGCGTTTTTAACAGGGCGCTTAAGCGTTTTTTTTGTGCCGCTGTTTTTCATTAGGCTTCTTCTCCTTTCGCCAGCAGTTGTTCCTGCTCTCTGCGTTTAATGCGCTTTCTGCGCTCCATAAATACCTGCAAACTAGAAAGGCTGATGCCCAAAATAATAACTATGCCCGTTGCGGCGTTGGCCCAGTAGGGAGACAGCCCAAGCAAAAGCAGGCTGTTTGTAAGTATGGTTAAAAATACGGTGCCCAAAATGGCGCCGCTAAGCGTGCCAACGCCGCCTGTAATGCGCACGCCACCCAAAACAACGCCCGCAATAATGGTCATTTCGGTGCCATCGGTAAACACGGTGTTTAGTATGCGGGTGTTAATTACACGATTGTAACCGGCAATACCTGCAATGCCGCCCGCCATAGCATATACTAGCGTTTGCAGAGCCAGTACGTTAAAGCCCACGCGCGAGGCTGCGTCGCGGTTGCCGCCTATGGAATACAGCCCGCGGCCAATCATGGTTTTGTTCATGATAAACCACGCAAGGCCAATAATAATAATGGTGGTAATTGCCAGCGCGGGCAGTGTGGCCGAAATATCGCTTTTAGGGTTGGTAACGGTGAGCAGATAGGTGCGAGACCATTTGTTTAAATTTTCGGGAAGGTTAAAGGTAAGGTTTTTAAGCGGCCCAAACAAAATGCCCCAGTATAGGTTAGAGGTACCCAAGGTAACAATCATGGCAGGCAGTTTGTAGTAGCTGATTAAAAACCCGTTTAACGCGCCAAAAAGGCCGCCAATCAGCAGGCACATCAGGTAACCTACCAGCACATTGCCGCCGTCATCGGGTGTAATATTAATTTGGCTTACAACAACAATGTAAGAGGTAAGGGCCGAAATGGCGGGAAACGAAAGGTCTATACCGCCCGACACAAGAACCATATAGGTGCCCACGGCAAAGGTACAGGGGGTAATACTGGCGCGCAGCATATCTACCAGGTTGTTCGAATCGAAAAACTGGCCGCTTTGTGCCTGAATAACCAGCCCCAATACAAGGATTGCCACCACCATAAAAAACTCGTGCCGCGAAAACGTTTCTTTCAGTGACTTTGTTCTCATTTTTATATCTCCCGCCATACTGTATAGAGAATCTTATTAATTTCGTCTTCGCTTGTTTCGCGTGTTACCAGTTCCGAAATAAAGCGGCCATCCTGCATTACCATAATCCGGTCGCTGCAAGCAAGCACTTCGGGGATATCGTCCGAAATCAATATGATGCTCATGCCATTTTCCGACAGTTCTCGCAAAATGGCATGCAGGTCAAACTTGGCGCCAATGTCTACGCCAACAGTGGGCGAGTTGAGGATAAAGATTTTAGGGTCGGTTGCCAGCCAGCGCGCCAAAATAACCTTTTGCTGGTTGCCGCCAGACAGGGTGGCTACCGCACGCTCGTATTTGTCGGTGTTTAACCGCATAGACTGCATCCACTGCGCGCCCTCTTCTTCGGCTTCACTTTGTTTTATAACCCCAATTTTATTGGTGTGGTTATCTATGTTGGTTATAACAGCATTGTCTATAATGGGGCGGCGCATAAACAGGCCCTCTGTTAAGCGGTCCTCGGGTATGTAGCCAATGCGGTGTTTTTTTGCGTCATCAACGCTTTTTATCACTACATCTTTACCCTCTATGTTTATGGTGCCGCTGTCTGCCGGGGTAATGCCAAAAATGGCCTGTGCCAGCTCGGTACGGCCAGAGCCTAAAAACCCTGTAATGGCCAGCATTTCGCCCTTATTCAAAGTAAAGTTGATATCCGAAAAATATCCCTTTTTACTCAGGTTTTTTACTTCCATAATGGTGTTTTCTTCAACAACACGGTTCATTGTTTCAAAACGCAGGTTGCGCCCTGTCATGTGAAAAGTAAAGGTATCCCGCGTAAGCTCTGCCACCGGGCCCGAGGCAATGTGCCTGCCGTTGCGCAAAACCGTGTAATTTTCGGATATTTTAAATACTTCGTCTATCTTGTGGCTTACAAGCACAACGGTAATACCCTCTTTGCGCAGTTCGTTTATAACGTCAAAAAGGCGCAGTACCTCTTTATAGGTAAGGGCAGAGGTAGGTTCGTCCATTACCACCAGTTTTGCATTGTGGTGTATGGCACGGGTAAGGGCAACAAGCTGCTTATCCGCAACAGACAACTGCTCAACCCGCATGTCGGGGTCTAAAGACAGATTCATTTTTTTAATGGCAGAGGTTGCAATCTCGTTAATGCGCTTGTGGCTTACTATTTTTTTGTTGGTCATTATTTCAGAGCTTAGCGCAATGTTTTCGCGCACGGTAAGGTTAGGAAAGATGGAAAAATCCTGATAAATAATCTGTATACCCAGTCTAACGGACTCTATCGGGGTCATTTTATCGTATGTTTGGCCGTCAATCTCTATAGTGCCGCTGTCTGCCTCGTATACGCCAGACAAAATTTTAATCAAGGTAGATTTTCCGCAACCGTTTTCTCCGGCAAGGGCATGCACTTCGCCGGGGTACAAGTCAAGGTTTACATCTTTTAAAGCTTGTACGCCGCCAAAAGATTTAGAAATCCCTTTTAGCCGTATAAAAGGCGTAGCTTGGTTTTTATCCATTTACTTGCTACACATCCTCTCGTTCATTCACAACGTCTTGTAATGGTAAAAGCCGGGTTTGCCGCAAAAGGTTGCGGCAAACCACGGGCGAATGTAAAACATAGAAATTGCTCACTATTCCGGCACGTATTATGGAATAGTGAACAATTTTGCAAGCTTAAAATGTGCTAAGCAGGTTGATTAGAAACCAAAGCTGCTCCAGTTGTCGGCGGTAATTACGTTAATATCGTTGCCAATTACAACGTTGCCGTTTTCAATAACAACAGATTCGTACCCTTGGCCAAGGTTTGTGCCTGCGGTAATTTCTTCACCCTTCAGCATTTTTAAAGCAGCCATGCAGCAGGCATAGGCCGAGTTTTGCGGATCCCATGTGATGCAGGATTCAACCGAGCCATTTTCAAAGTACTGCTCCATGTAAGAGGGAATGCCAAGGCCGCCAACGGCAACCTGTCCAATTAGGTTTGCTTCTTCCAGTGCATTGCAAACGCCGGGCAGATCGCCCGAGGAAGATACCTGAATGGCAACCAAATCGGGATATGCTTTAATCAACTCCATGGTTTTGGCCTGTGCGCCTTCAAAGCTTTCGGTAGATTCTACACGCTCGCCAACGGTAAGGTTGGGGTATTCGGTTGCTTTTGCTTCGGCGGCATCGCCCCATGCGTTGTGCGAGCCATTGGTAAAGTAGCCTACCATGTATACATAGGTTCCTTCTTTATCACCAACCTGCTCGGCAATGGTTTCCATACCAAAAGAACCAAAATCTTCGCTGGTAACAGCCTCAATGTCGTAGTCGCTTTCGGTGCTGGCAGCGGCTTCGTGTGTAATAACAACAATGCCCTGCTCGCGGGCCTTTTTAAGGGTGGGCTGCATTGCCTCAACATCAAAAGGCACAACAATAATGGCATCTACGCCCTGTGCAATGTAAGATTCTACCAGTGCAATTTGCTGGGCCGAGTCTTTCGAGTCGGGTGCGTCGTAAATAACATCGTAGCCAAATTCTTCGTTAAACTTGGTAACGCCCTGTCCCTGGCGCACGCCCCAGTTGCTGGTAGCGGCTTTTGCAATAAAAGCAATTTCGTATTTTTCTTCGCTGGTGTTTGTGCCGGTGGTACTTCCGCTGGTGCTGCCGGGGGTAGAGTCGCTTTTGCCACAGGCGGCAAAAGTTGCTATCATAGCAATGGCCATAAGTAAAGCTACTATTTTCTTCATCTTATTTTGTCTCCCTGTGTAAATAATTTTGTTTTGTATCTGGTTTACATAGTGATAACTGGCATATATGGTTTGCTATACGGACATCAACTTAATACCTTTTCTACCCTCCCTCCATATCTGCACCAGCAAAATTCTGCGCACAAATTTGGTGCAAATAGTGACCGTTGTTCATTAATAATGAACTATGTTTCGTAAAAACGTTCTTGCAATTTGTATGTTAACATATATCGTTTTCCATTTCAATTATGCTTATTATCCAAAGAAACAGCGGGTTTATAGTGCATAATTACAATTTGATTTAGGGCGAATTTGCAAAAACAACATATGATCATTACTTTACTGTATAAACAATTTCAGCGTTTTTCGCCTATGCCCAATAATCATGTTCTTTATTGTGTGCGGCAGCGCAGGGCATCTGTGGCAATAGCCAAAATCAAGGCAGTAGCTTGACAAATTAAAGATATATATTAATATATTAGAATAAACTAATATATTAAAGGAGACTTTTATGCCATCCTCTGCAAAAAGGCCGTTGTTGGTACAAGCTGTGTTGCCTGCGCCGGCTGTGTTTCGGTATGCCCGTTTGGGGCGCTTTTGGTATATAGGGGCACCCGTGCCGTGGTAAACAACAAAAAATGTGTTGGATGCGGTAAATGTGCCATTACCTGCCCCGCAGGTATTATCCAAATTGTAAAAGGGGAGGCGCCTGCCCTATGAAAAAGCCCTGGTACAGTTATTTGTGGATTGCGTCCTCGGTTTATCTTGCACTTGGTTTTTTCAATATCCTGTTTGCGTGGATTGGGCTGCTATGCTTTATTACCCCATTGGCAATTTCTGCCATACAGGGCAACAAAGCTTACTGCGCCAAATATTGTGGGCGCGGGCAACTTTTTCAGTTGCTTGGGGGCAAAATAGGCCTATCCCGCAAAAGGGTCCCGCCTAGGTTTTTAAGCTCTGCTTGGTTTAGGTATGGGTTTTTAAGTTTTTTTATGGCTATGTTTTTGCTTATGATTTACAATACCTACCTTGTATTTGCAGGGGCTTCTTTAAAAGAGGTGGTTACATTGCTGTGGACTTTTAAACTGCCTTGGCATTGGGCAAATACGGCTAGCGTTTCCCCTTGGGTGGCACAGTTTGCTTTTGGGTTTTATAGTGTTATGCTTACTTCAACGGTTTTGGGGCTTATTACCATGGTTATGTTTAGGCCCCGCACCTGGTGTGTATACTGCCCAATGGGTACAATGACACAGGGCATTTGTAAACTTAAAAACAGAAAGGCGGCCTAAAATTGGAAGAAAAGGCAAAACAAATTGCAGAGCTGCTAAAGGTACTGGCAAACGAAAACCGCCTGCTTATTTTTTGCGCATTGATGAAAACCCCCATGACAGTGGGGGAACTGGCCGGATATGTGCCGGGCATTACCCAATCTGCCCTTTCTCAGCATTTAAGCCTGTTAAAGGCTCATGGCATTTTAGATTTTAAAAAAGCGGGGCAAAACGTAACCTATTCTATAGGAGACCATAGGGTAGACGAAATTATTAAGGTACTTAAAAAATATTATTGCGATGAGGAGCAGGGATGAAAAAGATTGCTTTAACAACCGTCAGTTTTTTGCTGTTGTTTTTGTATGCCTGCTCTGCGGGTGGCACACAGGCCGGCAGCAGTGTGGCGCAAAACCCCGCAAATACCACCTATCAAACCATACAGCCCAGCGAGGCAAAAGCCCTGATGGAAGATGGACAACCCTATATTTTGCTGGATGTAAGAACGCAGGATGAGTTTGAAGAAGCTAGGATTGAGGGAGCGGTGCTAATACCCGATTATGAAATTGAAGATACTGCCGCCACAAAACTGCCCGATAAAGAAGCCCGCATTTTGGTGTACTGCCGCAGTGGGCGCAGAAGTGCCGCCTCTGCCCAGAAGCTGGCAGATATGGGCTATACAAACGTATTTGATTTTGGCGGCATTATAGATTGGCCCTACCAAACGGTAAGCGGGCAAGAATAACTACCAGCCAATAAACAATTTTTATGAGTAAAGCTCCGCAAAAGCAGCCAGTGCTTTTGCGGGGCTTTGTTGTTTTATTGGGTGTCAGCTACAAAAAAGGGATTAGCCTGTACTGGTTAGCTTTGGGCAGAGAGTACCCATGTAAAACCGTATTTGTCTTTTACTGCACCACTTACCCCATTGTCGTGCGGTGGGGAATTGGGTATAATCTTGCTAATGGTTTCGCCCTCTTCGGCAAGTACATCAAAAGCTTCCTGCGCCTGTTTTGGGGTGGCGCAGTACACATGCAAGTTTACAGCGGCCCCTTTTTCAAAGGGCAAAAAATTATCGCAGCCGCTAATGCCGCCGGTCTCGGTAAGCATTACATGGGCGTGCATTATTTTGTTTCTGTCCTCTCCGGTTATAAAAGGGTATGCACTGTCCGGCGCATCGCTATAGCGGGCCAGCAATGGTTCCTGTCCGTTAAATGCACGCTGGTAATGTTTAAAGGCTTCTTCACATTTTCCGGTAAAGTTTAAATAGGGCATAATCATAACAAGGGGGTACTCCTTTTGGGTAATAAGTAAAAAATTATGTTTTATCGTAAAATTAAGTATAGTATGCCCGCTGCAAAAAAGGCAAGCTAGCGCACAAAACGCTAAACAAATTTTATGTCTTGACTTAAAATTTTTATTCATTTATGCTTTTTGCAAGGGTTACCGGTAGCTCCATTTTACTTAAAAAGGAGCGCAAAAATGTATCATTTAAGGTTTAACGGCACGCATTATCAAATTGGCCACCGCTGGGGGCAACTTTTAAAACAAAGAGGAATTCAAATTCTGCAAACGGTTCCATTTCCAATTACAAAACAGCGGCAAGATTTTGCCGCTGCCTGTGTGCCTGTATATGCAAAGCATTTTCCGCAGGCGCTGGAAGAAATACAGGGCATTGCCGAGGGGCAGGCGTGTAAATGCCGGGATTTGCAGGCGGTGTTGTTTGGCATGTACTGTATAATGCCTGCCGCGCATTGCTCTTGCTTTGTTACAAAAGCCAAAGATGGCGGGGTTATTTTGGGCCGTAACAGCGATTTTTTAACCAGTATAAAAAAACTGTATATGAACACCATTTATCAATTTTTGGGTGATGCCTACTCTTTTAATGGCAATACTACGGCCTTTGTAGAAATGGAGGATGGCATTAACCAACATGGGCTTGCAGTGGGGCTAACCTCGGTTGCACCCTTAACAATACGGCCCGGTATAAACGCGGGCATGCTGTTGCGTCTGTTTTTAGAAAAATGCAAAACCGTAGGGGATGTACTGTCGGTGTTAAAAAGTATCCCGGTGGCATCCAGCCAAACCTTTGTGGTGGCAGATGCGTTTGGCGATGCCGCATTGCTAGAATGTACGCCCGATAAAATAGAGGTAGAATATATAACCGAAGAAACTCCCTTTGCATGTGCCACCAATATGTTTAATACCCCCAAAATGCAACAATACAATAACCTGCCACAAGATACTTGGCAGGCCGAGGAGCGTTACGCCACTATGCAGGCGTATTTGCGACAAAACACAAAAGCAATAACGGTGCAAAAAGCCCAAAGCTTGCTGGCAGGGCAGCAGGGGTTTATCTGCCAGTATAACAGAAAAACCGGTAAGGACACGGTTTGGTCTACCCTATACAGCCTGCCCCAAAAAACGGTATACAGGGCAGAGGGTAACCCCGGAAGAAAAGCATTTAAGCAAGACTGCCGCGCTTTTTTAAAAGAAATACCCCAAATGTAAAAACCTGAGCCCTTCCCGAAAAAGTAGACAGCACACTCAACAAGCAACGAGATAAAAATTACGGGCGAATTCGTTTGGAGAAATCCAGCCAATAGCAGAGTGCAGACGGAAAGAATTGTAATAGGCCTCAATGTACTCAAAAATGGAAAGTTGGGCCTGGCGTCTGGAAATGTAATGGGTAAGGTGAACCAATTCACATTTAAGGCAGGAGAAGAAGTTTTCCGCAACAGCGTTGTCATATGGGTCACCCTTGCG
>JBKEAM010000147.1:0-39901 GCA_047972265.1 Oscillospiraceae bacterium
CTAAAATAACAAGCACATTGTCTTTTTCGGCATCATCGGTAGAAACTGCATCCAGCAATTCCTCGCCGTCCGAAAGCCCCAGTACCTTGGCCTCATTTACAAGGGTGTCATACCCGGTAAATTTGGTAGCGGCAATATCTAGCGGGGCAAAAAGGTCGGCCTCCCAGCCCTGTATCCCGCGAGACAAACGGTCTTTACGGGCTTTTTCGCGCTGTTTGTGCAGCTCGGCCCTAAAGCCCTCTACGTCTACATTTATGCCAAACTCCTGCGCAATCTCCTGCGTTAAATCTAGCGGAAAACCAAAGGTATCATTTAGGCGGAAAGCTTCAAGCCCCGAAAGCAACATGCCCTTGCCAAGGCCGGATTTGGAGATGCCGTCCAGCAAATCGTGCAGGCGGCCAAGGCCAGCATCGATGGTGCGGGAAAAACGGTCTTCCTCGGCAGAGATGGTTTTTTGAATGTAGGCGGCATGCTCTTCCAGCTCTGGATAAGCAGCCTTGTTTACGTCGATAACGGTGGCGCAAACCTCGGCCAAAAAGGGCTTGGTAATGCCCAGCATACGGCCATGGCGTGCAGCGCGGCGCAACAGGCGGCGCAGTACATAACCGCGTCCCTCGTTAGAGGGCAAAACTCCATCCGATACCATAAAGGTGGTAGAGCGGATATGGTCTGTAATTACGCGGATAGAAATGTCGGTTTTACGGTCTTGCTTATAGGTTTTGCCAGATAATTTTTCTACATGGTGCAGAATGTGCTGGATGGTATCGGTTTCAAACAGGTTGGCAGCGCCCTGCATAATACAGGCTAGGCGCTCCAGCCCCATACCGGTATCGATGTTGGGTTTGGCAAGTTTTTCGTAATGGCCTTTTCCGTCCGAATCAAACTCGGTAAACACAAGGTTCCACACTTCAATAAAGCGGTCACATTCACATCCGGCGTTACAATCCGGTTTGCCGCAGCCGTATTCAATCCCGCGGTCAAAATAAATTTCGCTGCAGGGGCCGCAGGGGCCGCTGCCGTGCTCCCAAAAGTTATCGGCTTTTCCAAGACGCACCATGTGGTCTTCGGCTACGCCAATTTCTTTGGTCCATATATCGTAGGCATCATTGTCTTCTTCGTATACGGATATATGCAAAAGCTCGGGTGGTATGGTAAGCCATTCTTCGCTGGTAAAAAACTCCCACGCCCACTGAATGGCCTCTTGCTTAAAATAGTTTTGAAAGCTAAAGTTACCCAGCATTTCAAAATAAGTGCCGTGCCTGTCTGTAATGCCTACGCTTTCAATATCGGGTGTGCGTATACATTTTTGGCAGGTACATACCCGGTGGCTGGGTGGTTCTTCGGTGCCCAAAAACCAGGGCTTCATGGGTGCCATGCCGCTGTTAATAAGCAACAGGCTTTTGTCTCCGTCCGGCACCAGCGGAAAGCTGGGCAACCGTAGGTGCTGTTTGCTTTCAAAAAAAGCTAAAAACTTTTCTCTTAATTCGTTTAATCCTGTCCACTGCATGTGGGTAGTTCCCCCTTTGTAATGCTAACATCTTAAAGCAAATAGATACGGTCAACTGTAAAAAAATATAAAAAGGCCCCGCCCCTCTTGGGACGAAGGCCCTATAAGGCATCCGTGGTACCACCCAAATTACATGGCATAAAGCAAACCATGTCACTCGTAAGCGCAGTAACGCCGCGCGCGGCGCCGGGGTTTAACCGGGGCTCTGGGGTGGCATCAGACATCAGCGCTAAGACCTTACAGCCAAGGGGGTCTTTTCTCTATAAACGCCGGGTTTTCTGTTGGCCCTGTCATTGCCTTTAAAAGCTATTTGTTTGGCGGGCCTGCGCAGCATACGCAAGCAAAGTAATTATACGAATTTTGGCACGCAATGTCAAACAGGGGCGTGGCGGTAAATGCCAAACAAAAGGAAGAAAAATTCATCCGGCATCAGGGCGCTGTTTTTGGGCGCTGTAAAAGCAAAGGTAAACAAAAGATAACCTTGCCCGTGTTTACTTTTGCCTTGTTTTAGGGTAACATCAAGAGTATAGAAACGTTGTGAAATTTGTATTTATTGGCTTGGGCGAGGGAGCAATCTTTCGTCAGCTTTTGCTTTTTGTAGCAATAGGGTGCGGGTAAAAAGGGGGATGATACTGGCCGTGGAAGATCAAAAGAACAGTTCGATCATTTATGTTCGGTTTTTTGGCAACTTCCAAATGGAAATTGGAGATGTTTGCATAACCGAAAAAGACCTGCGTAGCCGCCGCCCGTGGACCCTTTTGCAGTACCTGATGGTAAACCGACACAAGGGGCCAAACCGCCAAAAAGTAATAGACGTGCTTTGGCCCGAGGAAGCCAGCGGGCAGCCCGAAAATGCGTTGAAAAACCTTGTATACCGTATGCGCACCTATTTTTCTAAAATAGATGAGCTGAGACGGATAGAAATTATACGCAATACCAGCACGGGCTATGCGCTTAACAATAACCTGCCCTGGCATTTTGATTTTGAAGAATTTGACCAGCTTATAAAAGATTCGGCAGACCCTTATAAAGCCCGCGGAGAAAAGATAAGGATGCTGCAAAAAGCGGCGGGTTTGTTTAAGGGCGACTTTTTGGCCAACCACCAGTACGAAGATTGGGTATTTCCCTTTTACTCTCGTTACCGCATACAGTATATTGGCTGTGTAGAGCAACTGGCGCTGCTGCTGGCCGAAGAAGGCCGAAATGAAGAAATAGAAAAGGTGTGCCACGAGGCTATTTTGGTAGACCCTTACCAAGAGCGGGTGCATATTATTTATATGCGCGCGCTGGTAAACCAAGAAAAGAACACTATGGCAATACAGCATTACGAAAAAACAAGCGACCTGTTTTTTAGAGAACTGGGTGTGCGGCTGGGCAAAGAAATACGGGAACTGTATAACAAAGCAATGCGGGCCGAAAAACTGCCCCAGCCCGATTTGGAAATGCTGAAAAAAAGCTGGAAAGAAGAAAAGCAGGAAACAGCCTTTTTGTGCGATATTGATACATTTCGCAATATATACCGGCTGGAGGCAAGATCGGCCGAGCGGACAGGGCGGGGCGTATTTATTGTGCTGATGACAATAAGCCTTGGCAAGGGGTTGGACGACAGCGGGGATGAACTGAAAGAAGCGATGAACCTGCTGGAAAAAGAACTGTTTTACGGCCTGCGCCGGGGCGACGTGCTTGCCCGGGGCGGCAATAGCCAATACCTGCTGTTGCTCTCTACAGAAAATGAAAAGAACTGCAACATGGTGGTAAGAAGGCTGACCGGCAACTTTAAATCCAGATGCAAAAAGGGTGTTTTTTTGGAGGCGAAGTTGCAGCCGATAGAAGCAAGGGTATAATTTTTGTATTTTACAGCTTGCATGCCGTTTAAAATTAAATAAAGTAAATAAAAAAAGCAGCCGTTTTTAGCGGCTGCTTTTTACATGTGTAAAAATACAAAATATTTGCCCGATAAGTACGGGAGAGTTAAAGTGACAGTTACAAAACCTTGGATAAAAAGCTTTGCAGACGGGGGTTTTGGGGCGCCTCAAACAGGGCAGCGGGGGTGTTTTGTTCTTGTATTATGCCCTCATCCATAAACAATACTCGGGAAGCAACCTCGCGGGCGAAACCCATTTCGTGGGTAACAATAACCATGGTCATGCCTGCGTCGGCAACTTCGCGGATTAAATCAAGCACTTCGCCAACCATTTCGGGGTCCAGCGCGCTGGTGGGTTCGTCAAACAACATTACTTCGGGGTTCATGGCAAGGGCGCGTATAATGGCAATACGCTGTTTTTGCCCGCCCGACAGCATGGCAGGATAGGTATCAGCTTTATCCAAAAGCCCAATACGGGAAAGCAGAGCGTTTGCGGTTTCTTCTGCCTGCTTTTGGGTGGCCAACTTTAAATTGATGGGGGCCAGCGTGATGTTTTGCCGAATGGTGAGGTGGGGGAAAAGGTTAAAATGCTGAAAAACCATGCCCATTTTTTGCCGCACCAGGTTTACATTGGTTTTGGGGTCTGTAATTTTTATCCCCTTAACCAGTATTTCGCCGTCTGTGGGGGTTTCCAGCAAGTTCAGGCAGCGCAAAAAGGTACTTTTGCCCGAGCCAGAAGGCCCGATAACAGCCACCTTTTCTCCGATTTGAATGGTTTCTGTAATGCCATTCAGCACATGCAGGTTTCCGTAATATTTAGAAAGGTTTTTAACTTCTATCACTGCGCGCCAACCTCTTTTCAATAATTTTTTGCACGATGGTTAAAAGGTACACCACCACAAGGTAGATAATGGCGGCAATGTATAAAGACCAAAGGTTAAAGGTACGGGTAGATATTGCATTTGCCTGTTTGGTAAGTTCGCCCACTGCAATGTAGCCCGCAACAGAGGTTTCTTTTACAAGAGAGATAAACTCGTTAAAAAGGGAAGGCAGGATATTTTTAACAGCCTGCGGTAAAATGATAAGCCGCATGGTAGAGTTGCGAGACAAACCGAGCGAGCGCCCGGCTTCCATCTGCCCAGAATCTACCGAGTTGATGCCCGCGCGGAAAATCTCGGATACATAAGCGCCCGAGTTAATGCCAAAGCCTATAATGGCAACGGTTACAGGACGGGTAGAAGCCGACATAAGCCCCCAAATAATAAGCAACTGTACCATTACCGGTATACCCCTAATAACAGTGGTGTACAGGTTGGCAACAAAACTAAGTATTTTAAGCAGGGGGTTTTTGCTGCCCGAAGCGTATATTTTTGCGGTGGCAACAAGCAGGCCAATAATAATGCCTATGGCGCAGCCAACGGCGGCTATTAAAAGTGTATAGCCAAGCCCGTTTAAGTACATTTTCCAGCGGTCCTCTGTAATAAGGGCCCCTACAATATCTTGCCAAATGGTATCCACACGCAGCTCTCCTTTACAGGGCAAAACGGTTATTTAAAAAGTACCTGAATTATTATACACTGTTTACCCGCTTTGCGTCTATAAGCCAAACAAACGGCAGCAGCGTGGGCAGGTAAAAAGGCCGTTTAAAAGCGGTTATTTAAAAATGTGCCATTGCAGGTTAACACAAAAATATGCATAAAACATAAAAGGCAGAAAGAGTTTTGCCTCTTTCTGCCGGTGCAAACAACCAGTTGGTTATTTGGATGCTTCCATATGTTTGGTAATCAGTTCGTCTACGGTGCCGTCCTCAACCAGTTTGGTAAGCACTTTATTTACGGCATCTACCAGTTCCTGCGGGGCGTCTTTTGCCATGGCAATGGCATATTGCTCGTGGCCAAGCTCTTCGGGCAGTATTTCCAGCTTGTCCGACATTTGAGATACTACGTTTTCGCCGGTAAGGTTATCAATTACAGCGGCATCGGCTTTGCCCTCTGCTACAGTGGTACCGGCGGTTACTGCGTTTTTAAAGCTAAGCACTTCTTTTGCGTTTACGCCATTATCGGCATTGTTTACAAATAAATCGGCGGTGGTGCCCTCTTGCACGGCAATGGTTTTGCCTGCAAGGTCTGCCGGAGATTTAATGTCGCTGCCAACCGGTACAACAATAATCAAAACACTGTCTACATAAGGTACCGAGAAGGTAACCTGCTCTAAACGTTCTTCGCTTATAGACATACCCGCTACACCAATATCGCCCTTGCCGCCCTTAACACCGGCAACAATCAGGTCAAAATCCATATCTACAATTTCAAGCTCTTTGCCCATTTCCTGTGCAATCAGGGCGGCAATTTCGGCATCTACGCCCTGTACGGTTCCATCTTTTACATATTCAAACGGAGGAAAAGAGGCATTGGTAAGCATTACCAGCTTATCGTCTTTTTTGCCGCCACAGGCGGTTAAGAATGAAAGGCTAAGGACTGCGGTAAGGCATATGGCTAAAAACTTCTTCATCTTCATTACTCCTTGTAGTGCGCTGCCCGGCGGGCTGCCGCGTCTGTTTGTGTTGTTGTTAGTATATATGAATAAATATGCATTGTCAATGCATATTTATTATATTTTATGAATTGTATGGATTGTCCTCAAAGTTTATGATAAAAAGTGTACAGGATATACAAACCAAAGCAGTTTAACCCTTGTTTTGGCGCTGCGCTTTTAAAAATAAGAGCCCCAAAAGGCGCATGAGTAAAACTGTATAAAAATTAGATTGTATAAAAGCGCCTGTTTTATGCAAAGACAGAACAAAATAAAGTTGTATACAGCTAGGCACATAAAAAGGCCCCGGTTATTTGCCGGGGCCTTACAGTATAAAACTTTAAATTAGTACATTCCGTCCATTCCGCCGGGCATTGCGGGTGCGGCTGCGGCGGGTTCGGGCTCGTCGGCTACAAGGCTTTCGGTGGTAAGTACCATGGCAGCCACAGAAGCAGCATTTTCGATAGCGCTGCGGGTTACCTTGGTGGGGTCTACAATACCGGCCTTAATCATATCGCCGTAAGCTTCTTTTTGGGCGTCAAATCCGTAGTTTTTGGTGTTAGCAGAACGGATGTTGTTGATAATAACGCTGCCCTCAAGGCCTGCGTTGGTGGCAATTTGACGCAAGGGGGATTCAAGAGCTTTCAGTACAATCTTAGCGCCTGTTCTCTGGTCGCCTTCCAGGGTTTCCAGCAGGGCTTCGATGTTGGGCATAATTTCGATGGGGGCGGTACCGCCGCCAGCTACAATGCCTTCTTCTACAGCGGCCTTTGTGGAGGAAAGGGCGTCTTCGATGCGAAGCTTTTTCTCTTTCATTTCCACTTCGGTGGCTGCGCCTACGCGGATAACGGCAACGCCGCCGGCCAGCTTGGCCAAACGCTCTTGCAGTTTTTCGCGGTCAAAATCGCTGGTGCTGTTTTCAATCTCGGCACGGATCTGGTTTACACGGTTGTCGATAGCGTCTTTGTCGCCTGCGCCGTCAACAATAATAGTGTTCTCTTTGGTAACCTTTACCTGACGAGCCTGGCCTAGCATATCCATGGTGGTTTCTTTAATGTCGTAGCCCAGTTCTTCGCTAATTACCTGGCCGCCGGTAAGCACTGCAATGTCTTGCAGCATTTCTTTGCGGCGGTCGCCAAAGCCAGGGGCTTTAACGGCAACACAGGTAAATGTGCCGCGCAAACGGTTTACAATTAAGGTAGAAAGTGCTTCGCCCTCAATGTCCTCGGCAATAATAACCAGCTTTTTGCCGCTCTGTACAATTTGCTCCAGCAGGGGCAACAGGTCTTGAATAGAGCTAAGCTTTTTATCGGTGATAAGGATGAGAGCGTCATCAATAACAGCTTCCATCTTCTCGGTATCGGTTACCATGTAAGGGGTAATGTAGCCACGGTCAAACTGCATGCCCTCTACAACCTCGCTAAAGGTTTCGGCGGTTTTGCTCTCTTCAATGGTAATAACGCCGTCGGCGCTTACCTTTTCCATTGCGTCGGCAATTAAGGCGCCAATGGTTTCGTCGCCGGCAGAAACGGTGGCAACACGGGCAATATCTTCGCTGCCGTTTACCTTTTGGCTGTTGGCGGCAAGGCCGCTTACAGCTGCTGCTACAGCTTTTTGAATGCCACGTTTAATGTCCAGCGGGTTGGCGCCGGCAACAACGTTTTTCATGCCTTCGTGTACCATAGCCTGTGCCAAAACGGTAGCAGTGGTGGTGCCGTCGCCTGCTGCGTCGTTGGTTTTGGTGGCTACTTCTTTTACAAGCTGTGCGCCCATGTTTTCAAAGGCGTCGCTCAGTTCAATTTCTTTGGCAATGGTTACACCGTCGTTGGTGATGGTGGGAGAACCGTATTTTTTGCCAAGTACTACGTTGCGGCCCTTGGGGCCCAGTGTAATTTTAACGGTGTCGGCAAGTTTGTCGATACCGGCGGTTAACGCTTTGCGGGCGTCTTCGCCGTAAATAAGCTGTTTAGACATATATCCAATCTCTCCTTCAAATTATCTGTGTAAAAACGCACAGGTGGCGTTATTAGTCTACAATGGCCAAAATGTCGGACTGGCGAACGATGGTGTACTCTTCGCCGTCAATTTTTACTTCGCTGCCGGCATATTTGCTGGCAACAACCTTATCGCCTTTTTTAACAACCATCTCAACTTCTTTGCCATCTACCAGCCCGCCGGGGCCTACCTCAACCACTTCGGCAATCTGCGGTTTTTCTTTAGCGTTTCCGGGCAGGATAATGCCTGCAACAGTTGTTTCTTCCGGCTCTACCGCTTTGATGACTACGCGGTCTGCAAGAGGTTTCAATTTCATCTTCCATGCGCTCCTTTTATAAAAGTAGTAAGTGATAGTTAGTTTAGCACTCATGGGTATCAAGTGCTAAAATCTATTGTAGCGGCTTACAGCACAAAAATCAAGAGGGATTTGTAAAAAAATCCGCCAAAATGTGCCAATTCTGTAAAATTGACGCATTTGGCGGCAGATGGTAACAAGTAAGTGTAAATTTTTAGGGTGCAGGGGCAGAAAGCGCAGGTAAATTGGCACGCCCTTTAAAGGTAGAAGGCAGCACAAACCAAAAGGCAGCAGGCATAGCTTTGGCATACAGGCGTTTGGCGGGGCCGCATTCTCCATCTACATTTAGTATAAAGGCTTCGGGACCCTCGGGCACTATCTCTATTTCTTGTCCTCTGTGGTATTCCATCAAGTTTTGAAAAGAGGGAATGAGGCGGTTGTTTTCAAAATCCCAGTGCTGGCCTTTTTTATACTTACCAATAATTTGCGCAATTTTAAGGCGGCTTACCTTGCGCACAAAAACAACATCCAAAAGCCCGTCGTCTAGCTTGGCCATAGGGGCGGCACGGTAGCCGCCGCCATAGGTTTGGCCGTTGCAAACAGTGGCAATTAGGTAAAAGCCGCTGTGCACCTGCCCGTCTATGGTAATGCGCAAAGATTTGCCAAGCTTATTTAAAACGCGCTCTACCACAGAGATATTGTATGCCGCTGTGCCGCCCATCATGGGCAGGCGGCGGTATTTGGGGATATTGTAGGCAACTTCGGCATCCAGCCCGGTAGAGGTAATTGCCATGCAAACGCCCTTGTCTACCTGCATTAAGTCCAGCAATACGGGCGAGCCCTGTATTTGGGTGTCTAAATTTAAAAAGTCTTGCGGGGTGCCAAAGTTGCGCACAAAATCATTGCCGCTGCCCATGGGTATACTGGCAACCTGCGCATTGGCGTAGGGGTATGCACCCTGTATTACCTGGTTTAGGGTGCCGTCTCCGCCCACTGCATACAGGCGCACAGGGCTGCCTTTCTCGGCATATTCTGCCGCAAGGCGGGTTGCATGGCCCGGTTCTCGTGTAAGCTCTATGCTGTAATCCAGCCCATGTTCTTTGGCCTTTTCGATAATATTTGGAACAATAGCCCGTCCGGCGTCTTTTTGGCCGGAAATGGGATTGACAATAAATACATGTTTCATTTGGTAAAAACACTCCTGCCGCAAAAATGTGCATTACCCTGTAATGCCAGGATTGTAAAAAAGCGAATGCCAAAAAAGAAATAGCATAAACCGCGATGCAACCCAATACTTTACCGCACCACACCTGTGGGTAAAATATAGCATTGCCCAGTTTGCCTTTGGCAAAGGCATTGTTATTGGCAATGCCTTTAAGCTTGTACCATTATAATATAACTGGCAAAGCATTACAATTGCGCAGGTATTTGCCCCGCTAAACGCAGGGCAGTTAAAAAAAGCCGCAAAATTTAAAAAATATCCGCTATATAAGTAAAAAACAGGTAAAAAGCGAAAATGAGACCTGTAAAATATAAAATTTATTTATTTAAACCAAAAATAAAAATATAAAGTTGAAAAGCTATACGCGTTTATGCTACACTAACATTGCATAAAATTTAACAAAGTTGGCTTTTAGTAAACAAAAAAGGAGTTTATACATGCTGCAAAAACGTATGAAGCGAACAGTTTCGGTTTTACTGGCTATGGTTCTACTATTGTTTTTGGTAGGATGCTCTGCAACCAATTCGGCCTCGGGCGGGCTGTTTACCCCCGGCACCTACACCGGTACGGGCAAAGGCAACAACGGGGATATTAAGGTAGAGGTTACCTTTGACGCCGATAAGATTACCAAGATAACGGTATTGGAGCACGGAGAAACCGAAGGGCTGGCCGAGCCTGCGTTAGAAAACATGCCGCAGGAAATTATAGACCAGCAATCGACGCAGGTAGATACTGTGGCGGGCGCGACTAATACCAGCAAGGGTATTATAGAAGCGGTAAATGACGCCATACAGCAAGCCGGGGCAGACCCCGCCGCATTGCTGCCTAAAAACAATAGTGGTGTAGTAGCCCAAGAGATTGTAAAAGATATCGATGTTGTGGTAGTGGGCGGAGGATTGGCCGGGCTTTCGGCAGCTATTAAAGCAACCGAGGGCGGCGCAAAGGTTATTTTGATGGAGAAAATGGCTGTAACAGGCGGTTCCAGCGCGCTTTCGGGCGGGGGGCTTGGTGCCACAAATTCTGCCATTCAGCAAGAATATGATATTAAAGACAGTAACGAGGCTTGGCGGCAGCTGTGGGAAGAACGGCAGGCCACCAGCCCCGAAATAGGCCAGTATCCCGATTGGGATAGAGTAGACAGCTTAATTGCCTATTCGGCCGAAAGCATTGATTGGTTTACCTCTTTGGGGTACGAGTTTCGCAAACCCGAAGGCTTTGGCGTAGACCCGGTAGAGCGCTTGCACTTTCCGTCGCCCGAGGGCAACGGCGCAGTGCTTACACAATACCTTACACAGTATGCAGAAGAAAAGGGCGTAGAAATACTGCTGGAAACACATGCCACCAAGTTGATTGAAAAAGACGGCGCTGTGGTTGGTATACTGGCTGCCAGTAAACAGGCAGACCTTACCATTAACGCCAAGGCTGTAATTTTGGCAAGTGGTGGTTTTGCAAACAGCGAAGAACTGGTAGCGCGCTTTGTGCCCGAAGTAAAGGACTATATGGCGTATGGCGTTTCGGCCGCGGGCAATACCGGCGATGGCATTGTAATGGCCGAAGAGGTTGGGGCGGCAGTGTATGAGGATCCGTGGCTGATTGGCCTTGGCCTGGCCACCCCCGTTAGCGAAATGCGCTCGTTTTACTGGTACGGCACCTACATTATGGTAAATGGGCAGGGAGAGCGCTTTACCAACGAGGCAGGGCATTACTCCATTGTATATAATGATGCGGTGTACAAGTCTCCAGAGGGCTCCTTTATGGTGTTTGACAGCGGCGAAGCTTTTGCGGCCTTTTCAGAGGCAGCTGAGACAGCCATAGACAATGAGGCCGTGTATAAGGGCGAAACGCTGGAAGAACTGGCGGTGGCCATGGGCGTTAATGCCGAAAACCTGGCGCTGACAGTAAAGGATTACAATGCAATTTCTACCGGTACGGCAGATGCGTTTGGCAAAAACGCAGCGGTAAGCATTCCGCTTACCAAGGGGCCTTTTTACGCGGTAGAGTACTACCCCAGCAATATGGGTACTATGGGCGGGGTTAAAATTACCGAAAACGCAGAGGTAGTTACCACGTCGGACGAAGTGATACCCGGCCTGTATGCAGCGGGAGAAATGGCCAACAGAGCCTATTACTCTCAGGTGTATATGTCTGGCAGCGCCTTGCAGGTGGCTGCAACCACAGGGCAAATTGCCGGAGAAAAAGCAGCGGCTTTTGCACTGGGTAAATAAAACCAAATAGTGTTACCATAAAAGAGAGGCATTTGGTTGCCTCTCTTTTATGGTTGTTATTGGTATGCAAAATTAAAACATGAATTATAAATAACGTTGGTTTGATATTTTTTAACTTTAATGCTAGAATGGTACCACATTGTTTTACAACCGAACCAAACAGGAGAGTGAAATGAAGAAATACATACTTATTGTTGTGGCGGTAATGCTTGTATGCACCTTGTTGGCGTGTGGCAAAAATGAAAGTACGCTGCCGGTAAGCAGCGCGCAGGCAGAAAGTAAAAGTGCTTCTTCTGTAAGCAGCTCTGCCCCGGTATCCTCTGTACTACAGGATGCCGAGCTGGAGGGAAGCTGGCAAGATAATATATATACAAACCAATATTTGGGGCTGCTGCTAACCCTGCCCCCAAACGAGGGATGGACAATACTGCCGGATGATGAAAAGCAGCAATTTTTAACCATGTGGAGCAATATCGAGTTTGCCTGGGGGTTGGAGCGTGCGCCCGGCATTGCCATTGAAAGAAACTTTGTGGATGTGGTTTTAAGCGGCGGAAGTACGGGGATTAAGTCTACAGTAATAATACAGCACATTGGTCTTTTGCCCCAGGATATGACCGAACAGGAATGCCTGGACATTATGTACGACAATATACGCCAGAGTACAAGCGTAGAGAGTGAAATAGAAAAAGATAGCTTTTACACCACCGAAATTGGCAGTGAAACCTACCTTTGTTTTTTAGTAAGCAGCGGCGGGTCAGAGATGTTTATGGCGCTGCATAAAACAGGCGATGTGTACACGTTAATTGTGATAGAAGCGGGCGAGGGTGCAGACATTGCCGATATGCTTGCATGGTTTGAAAAGATTGAGTAGAAGCAGGACGTGAGGCGCAAAAAGCGGGGATGCCCGCTTTTTTTGTTTTAATAAGCCATTGCAGCCGCAGGGGGATAAATAACAGTACAGCAAAGCCGAATACGGTGTATGGTAAAAGCGTGGTAAAATAAGTAAGCAACTCAAATCAAGGTTTTAAAGTGCAAACAGCCTACAATTTTATTGAGCGGCAGGTGATGATAAATGTATGAGTGGCACAGGCAAATACAAATTGTGGTAGACGAAATTGATGAGAGCATAAAGAGCAGGCAGGATGAAGCGTTGACATTGCGGTTTCTTGCACAAAGGCTGGGATATTCTGAATATCATACTACCCGAAAATTTAAGGAACTATCGGGGATGTCGTTTCGAGAGTATCTGCGGCTTAGGCGGCTGGCTTTTGCTTTAATTGATGTTAGGGATACCCAAAGAGGTTTTATTGATATTGCGGTAGACCACGGGTTTTCTTCGCACGAGGCCTTTACACGGGCTTTTAAACAAGCCTATGGGCAGCCCCCAAGCCAATACCGCAAAAAACCTATGCCAGTTGTGCTTCGTACCAAAATCAACACCTTCGACCGTTACATTTTAGGAATTGGAGAGATTGGCATGATAAAATCGACCGAAGAGGTTAAGGTGTATTTTGTTTCTATTCCCGCACATCGGTTTTTGCACATTAAAAACTACCAAAGCAAAGGCTATTTTGATTTTTGGGAAAAGCAGGAGAAAATACCCGGTGAAGATTGTGACACCATTTGCGGTTTGCTGGACAGCATTAAGGGTAAGCTGGATGGAAAAGATGATGTAATAGGACAGTTTAGCGGGCAATTTATGGCCTATGTTTTTGAAAAGGATGGTAAGTGCCCCGAAGCATATGGTGCGCGCCTGCCAGCAGATTATAAGGGGGCAGTACCGCAAAATATGCTGATGCTGGATATTCCCGAAGCAGAGTATATTGTTTTTGAGCATGGCCCCTTTGACTATGAGCAGGAGAGTATATCTGTTGGAGAAAAACTGCAAAAAGCCATGGATGATTTTAGCTTTGGGGGAACAAAATACCAGTTGGATGAATCGGAGGGGAGAATTGGCTATTTTTACCACGACCCCGAAAGCTTTGAAAAACAAATTAGGCCGGTTAAAAGGGTTTAACTGAGAACGCCAAAACACCAGAAACAATTGTTTCTGGTGTTCTTACATGCTGTAATTTCAAGTTGATTTAAAAATACTGGATGGCATTGTAAATGCTAAAACCAATAATAACCACCATTAAAAATACAAACAGCTTTTCGACAGTGCGGGCGCTTATTTTTTTGTTTATCTGCCTGCCAATAAAACCCCCCAAAACCCCGCCCAATACCATTAATACAAGGCTGGTCCACTCAAAAGGCGGCACTGTTTTGGTTGCAATGCTGGCAATAAGGCTGGCCAGTTGGCTAAACAAAATGATGTATAAAGAGTTTTGGGCTGCGGTTTTGGTGTCTTCTGAAAAGAAGAAGTACAGTACCACAAGGTTGATGGGCCCGCCGCCAATGCCCAAAAAGCCAGACATTGCCCCAAGTACAAGGCCGATAATAACACAGGCAAAAAAGTTTTTTACCCGATGTGTTTTAATACCTGCCCTTTTAAGGGTGTACATAAGCGCGCCAAGGGTAATAAGGGCAAGGCAAACCGATTGCACGCCCCCCACCACGTTGCTGTTGTTAAAAGCAAGCCGCACCATTGTAAACAGGTGCTTGCCCAACAGACCGCCCACAGCGCCCCCCAGGGCAAGCGGCAGAGAGGTTGTTTTGTTAACCCGATGCTCTTTTTTAACAACCGCAGTTATTACCGAATAGCCCGACATGGCAAGCACGGTGCACCCCGAAAGAAAGCTGACAACCTCTACACTTGTAAATGCAAAAAGGTCTAGCGTGGGTTTTATAATTACGCCGCCGCCAATGCCGCAAATAGAGCCCGCTATAGAGGCAATAAGGCTTACTGCAAAAAATAGAATGTGCATTTTACCCCAACATTTCTATGGTTGCACTGCAAAAAGGGTACAGAAAACAAAGCCGCAGCTTTTGCAGCAAAAAGTGTATTGACGAATTTAAGCAAGCCCTACCTTAAAAAAGATAGAAACCAAGAACAAAGCGATTTTTATGGGCGACTGTACAGCCGCCATTTGTTGCTAAACTGCCGCTACCCGCAGCAGGGATGATTGCCCATGTTGGCGGTGCTGCTGTTTTGCGAGGGGTCTTTCATGCATAGGTGTACAGACGAGGTTTTAAAAGTGAGGGGGAGTGCCAAAATATTGGGGGATTGACCCACATATTTTTTCTTTGCATCTTCCAGAGCTTCTTCAATAGTGGCTCTGGTTTTTAGCCCCATGCCGCGGGCAAAGCCCGGCTCTTGGGTACCGGCCAGGTAAATGGCGCTGGTATTCATTTCTGCAATATGGCCGCAGCTTATCATGCTAAAACCATGAAAAGGATGAAAGGCGTTGCAATAACGATATTGCCGAATATACTCTTCGTTGGTGGCAAAGTATTCTCCATAGCGGTTCATATCGGGCAGTACATTCATCTGGTCTTTTTGAAACATCTCGTACATTTCGCGCAGGTAGGGCCACAACTCATCGTGGAAATAGCCGTTGCACAACGAAGCGCAAATAATAACGCAGTTATCGCTCATTATACGTTTGTGCCGTATTACCTGGGCGCTTAACGCCTGCATTAGCATAATGGGGTTGGTACCCATGCCGTCTCCATAATGAAAAAACTGCGGCATACCAAATATCATTACGTCGTACTTTTTTTCGGCCCAATGCACATAGGTGCGTTTATCTGCAACCTGCCAGCTAAGGGGCATCATCTCTTTTGCATAGCCCGAAAAAACAGCAATTTGGCGCGAGTAGGTGTCGTTTACTGCGTCGCAGCAAAAAAACTTTTTGCCCATGCACTGCTCCATGTGCTGCCCAATTTCGTCAAACTTGGTGCGCATAAGGCTGGTGCCGCTTACAGGGGTAAAATCTTTGCGGTGCATTACCTGCGGCACGTGGTGAGAGGCGATACTGCGCCAATGGGTAATGCCGGTAGAACAGTGCTTGTACCCGCCCGAATATCCGCCATAGGGGTTGCCCTGTACGTGGCCAATTAAGATGGCTACGTCGGCATCGTACACATACTTGTTCATAATAACCGGGTCACCCCGCTCTGTGGTACCAAGGTCTACCAGATGGTCGTAATCCTCCGAGTCGTGGTTGATAATTTGGTTGGTAAACCAGAACTCGTTAAATATTTCTTCTCCCAGAACATTGTAAAGTTCTTTTTCGGTGTTTTTGCGATGCAGCCCGTTAGAGCAGATAAGCAGAACATCCTTTTTTTCTACGCCTACGCTATAAAGTTCCTGCAAAATAAGCTTAATGCTTACCTTGCGGTGGGCGGTGGGCTGCTCTCCGCCCTTTACCCTGTCGGGAAAAATGATAACAACCTTACTGCCCGCCTTGGCAAGCTGGGTAAGGGGGGGCATACCAATGGGGTTTCGCAGGCTTCTAAGGGTTTCTTCATACAGCATATCTTCCGGAATGCAGGGAGGGTCGGCAACCGTTTCTCCCTGTATAAATACGTCGGTATCATCCGGCAGTTCTGCGCTCATCAGGCCGTGTCCGTACTCAAAGTTCAGCTTCATAGTGTTTTCACTCTCCCTAGGTATTCTTCTATTATTTCAATGTATTCTTCGGGATAAAACCCAATCTCTCCCTGAAAGCGGGTAAGGGCAATTAATCCGCCGTCAATTTCGGCAATATCCGCCAGCATACCGGCGTTGTCTTTTTTTAGGCCGCCGCCATATACCACATCTATGCCGCCTGTTTTTTCTTTTATAAAGCGGGCGATTTTTGTAATATACTCTTTGCTTGCGGGGGTTTTACCGGGGCCAATGCTCCAAATGGGCTCATAGGCTATAACAATTTTTGATTGATCGGTACCGGCAAGCCCAATGGCAAGTTGGTCTCCCAAAACCTGCTCCCAGTTTTGCTGCTCATCGCTGTTTTCTCCAACGCAGTACAAAACCGAAAGCCCGGCAGCCTGCGCTGCCAAAATTTCTTTGTTTAAAATTCGGTTTACCGCGGCGGTATCGGTAATACCTACTTCGCGTAAAATGCCCATTTTATCGTTTCGCTCTTCGCAATGGCCAATAAGGGTGTTTTGGCAGCCAAGCTCTTTTACAATGTTGGCGGTACGGTTGGTGGTAAATGCCCCAAAATTGCCGCCGGTGGCTGTATCCTCACGGTATACGCTTTGGCTGCCAAGGCGTATGGGGCTGTTGGGGGTAAGGGCTGCCGCTGCCGCCATAATATGGGCTTCGGGCATATACATTACAAACTCAACCGATTTTGCGCTAAACTGTGCAAGGTGCTGCTGGGTTTGCTCTACTATGTACGGCCCCCAGTTTGGCAGGGGTGCCAGCCGGTTTACGCCCCCATTGGCGGGGGATATATCAAATCGCTTTAAATTTAAAAAAATATGCTTCACTGTTATATTCCTGCCTTTATATATCGTTCTGCCATTTCTTCTAGGCCTATTTGTTCTACCAGAGAAGCTTTGCCAACACTCCCAAATTCTACTGCCAGGGTGCCCACAACCTCTTTTACACCGCTTTCTATGCTGTTTGTAATGGCAGTTACATCGGCATCCGGCACACTGCCGTACATCACGGTATCCATAATGGGAGGCAAAAATACCCGAGGGTCAAACTGGTCTTTCTTTTCTTCTAAAAGGGTGTAAATGGCGCCGATGCTTTTGCTGGCCTGCAAAGCGGGATATTTGGCAAACAACTCTTTTAAATTGCGGGTAACCGCAAGGCGAATGTCGGTATCCACATTGATTTTTCCAATTCCGCAGGGGATGGCCGCCTTTAGTTCTTCCAACGCAATCCCGCAGGTATTGGAGATGGTGCCGCCCAATGCGTTTATTTCGTTTACAATATACTGGGGCACGGTAGAAGAACCGTGGCTTACCAATACGCCAAAAATATTTTCGTGCAGCAGGCATTCTTTTATGGCAATGGCAATTTCTCTGTGCAGCTTTACGTTTGCGCCCTTATTAGCCCCGTGCATGGTGCCGTAGCTGATGGCAAGGCAATCTACCTTTGTATTTTTAAAAAAGTCCACGGCATCCAATGGGTTTGTGTAGGTGGAGGTTTCGCTGAACACATGGTCTTCCACACCGGCCAAAACGCCAAGCTCGCCCTCTACTGTAACGCCGCGCTGGTGGGCGTACTTTACAACTTCGCGGGTAAGCTCAACATTTTCTTTATACGGCAAAGAGGAGCCGTCTATCATTACACTGGTATAGCCGCCCGCAATGGCGGCTTTAACGCTTTCAAAATCCCGGCCATGGTCTAGGTGCAGTACAATGGGCACGGTGCTTTCGGCACCATATTTTTTAACGGCGGCACCAATGTTTTGCGCGCCCTTTATCTTGTCTTCCAGCGTTGCCTGGGCAAAATTTGTACAGCCACCCATAAACCCGTTTGCAAGGTCTGCCCCTTGCAGTATGGCCGCAGCGCGAAACTGCTCGTGCACTTCTATAACGGCCTTGGCCTGGCATACTGCATTTACGTTAAACGCTCCCTGTGCATAGCCATAGCGCGCTGTTGCTTCCAGCACGGGCCTAAGTGGTTGTATTGCCATTTTTTTACTCCTCTGTGTTATAAAATTTGTATTTCGCTTGTGCGGTGTTATACAAAACGGTTTGCTGTTGGTAAATAATGCGTAAAAGGCGCAAGCTTAAAAAACAAGAATGTATATGCCGATACCAACCAGCAAGATGTAAGAAGACACTAAAAAGATTTTGGCACTTACCCGCCGATACAGGGCAACCCCTACCGCCATGCCCAGCAGCAGGGCCGGAAGCAGAACGAGAGACATTTTTAAAAAATCTGCCGTATAAATACCCGCACGCCAGTGCTCTATTGCCAAAAGAACATTAAGGGGCACCCAAGCCGCGTTTATTGTTGCCCTAAAATCGTCTTTTTGCTGTAGCCTGCTCATAAGATAAACCACCAGCAAGGGCCCGCCCGAGGCGAAAAAATGGTGGATAATCCCGGCGCACAGCAGCAGCAAAATATCTACAGCGGGAGGAAATGGTTTTTGCTGTTTGCGCAGTGCCAGTACCCCAACAGATACAAGGATAAAGCAGCCGTAAAGCTTGTACAGCAGGGTAAAGCTAAGGTAGGGCTGTACGGCGGCGCCCGCTAAAATGCCAAGGCCCATAAAAATGATGATTTTTGCAAGGTATTGCCAGCGGATATGCGCACGCTCTTTGCAGGCGATAAACAGGCTAAGCGGCAGACCCAAAAGGTTTATTTGCCCGGTTGCCATGCTTTTATCAAACAGCAGCATGGCAAAGGGAACGGTTAAAATGCCGCCGCCAAACCCGGTTATGGTTTGTATGGCGTTGGTTACAAAGAAAAGCAGTACAAATAAGGCATTGCGAGTAATACTTTGCATTGCGTTGCCTTTCAAAATTAAATAGGGTAAAGAGCTGGTTTATGGCCGCAAAGAAACAAAATTGCGTAGCGGCCCCCCAATAAGGGGGCGGCACCAGTTGCAAAATTCGGGGGTAACATCATTGCCGTCGGCGCTTATATATTCGGTGGGCAGCAGGCGCTCTTCCAGCATTACCTGCTGTATGGGGATAAGCACCGGCTTTACCTGATACACCGCCCCGGGAATACGCTGAAACCCTACCATAACGCCCGTTTGCCCGGCTATGGCAGCTTCTACGGCGGTTTTACCTGCTAAAATGGCTTCCTCACGGTCGATGTCTGATTGAAAGGCGATGGAGGCTCTGCCGCACAGGCCGGGTTTTTCACTTCTGGCCTTAATGCCAAGGTTTTTAATTACCAGGTTTGCAAGGTGGGCGCTTACATCGCCATAGTAAACGGCCCGGTCCATTTTAAAAATAGGGGCAACAATTGGGTCTCCGTCTTTATTTTTAAGCCCCTCGCTTACCACCACCACAATGCCCTTTTTTTGCTGGTGCAAAGCTTCTATCTGGGATAAAAAGCGGCTTTCGTCAAAGGCTATTTCGGGCAAATAAATCATATCGGGGCCGCTGCCCGCTTCGCGTGCCAATGCGGCGGCAGCGGTTATCCATCCGGCATTGCGGCCCATGGTTTCCAGCACGCAAACATGGATGGGCAGAGCCTGAACGTCCTGACAAATTTCGCTTACAGTGGCGGCAACATAGCGGGCGGCGCTGCCAAACCCCGGGGCATGGTCGGTAACAGAAATATCGTTGTCTATGGTTTTGGGGATGCCCACCACCTGCACATCTGCCCCAATGGCTTTGCAGGCGCTGTACACCTTGCCGCAGGTATCCATAGAGCCATTGCCGCCGTTAAAAAAAACAAAACGAATATCGTTTTCTTTGATGATTTGGGCTATCTCGGCATAGTCCTGCGGCTCCAGATGATCTCTGGAGGTGCCAATGGCCGAGGCTGGGGTATAAGGCAGCATTTGCAGCTGGCTTTGCGGCACTGTTTTCATATCCAAAAACTGCCTGCGCAGCACGCCGCCGCTGCCCCCTATGGCGGCAAAAATTTTGTTAATTTGAGGGTACTTTTTTGCTTCTTCTACCGCACCATATAAAGATGCATTGATAACGGCGGTGGGCGCACCACCATGAATAATTAAGGCGTTGCTCACAACAAACCTCCTGTTAAATGGATGCGGGCAAAAACTGCCTGCTTACCCAAACGTAATTTGCCAATTGTTTTGGTACTGCCTGCCGCTGGGCAGGCAAACCAAGTCTTGCTTTTCATTTAAGTCTTCTATTACTCCCTGGCGTGAGGGAAGGCTGGTCCACGGCTCGATACAAACAAAGGGGGCGTCTGTGCCCGGCGGGTGCCAAAGCCCTACATAGGGCATTTGGGCAAACTGTACACACACCTGCCGCTGCCCGTGCTTGCTTCGCAGGCAAACACTATGCCCGGTCTGCTTTAAAACAACGGCATCGTTGTTAAACAGGCTGTGGCTAAGTGGGAGGGTGTTTTGAGCCGAAAGCGCAAGGGGTGTGTTGGACCCCTGTACAAAACAATTTTCCGAAAATCCAACCTGTACGGGGTAAGTGCCCTCTTCAAACTGAAGATAATAGTCTTCAAAGGTAAGGCCTTTCTCCAGCGGTACACAAAAGCCGGGGTGGCCGCCATAGGCAAAAAACAGGTCTTTTTCATCTTGGTTAACAACGGCAAAGCAGATAGAAAGGCCGGTGTCTTGCAGTTTATAGGTAAGCATTGCCTCCCACCGGCGGGGATACTGGGCACAGGTATCGGGGTCGTTTTGCATAGAAAGAACCAGGGTGTCTTGGGTGCTTTCGACCAAGGTCATTTCTTTCCAGCGAAAAAAACCGTGTGTATCTGTTTGATAGGGCTGGCCGTCTAACAGATAGGTGCCTTGGGTTAAACGCCCAACTATCGGAAAAAGATGGGGTGCCTGCTTTTTCCAATAGGCTGGGTTTGGCTGCCAGATATACTCTGTGCCGTCGGCCTGCTGAACCGAAACAATCTCGCCCCCAAGAGAAGAAATTTGTACGCACAACATATTGTTTTTTAGTTGATAAAGCACAGTTATCTCTCCTAAGCTTTAGGCTTTGCCCTGGCTGCCAGCCGTGGTTATAATTTGTTTTATATCCTGCCGCAGGCGCTGCTCGGCATAGATGGATAGTTTCCAAAAATGGCCTTCGTCAATACCGGTATCAATACCCTCTTTTAGGTATTTAACATAGGCATACCTTATTTGGGTGCCAAAATTTATTTTAGATACACCCTGTGCAATGGCCTCTTTAATTTGGGTTTCGCTCATGCCGGTGCAGCCGTGCAAAACAAAGGGGATATCGGTAAATTTGCGGCAGGCCTGCAAAATGTCAATTCTTATTTCGGGCGGGCCGCTGTAAAACCCATGTGCGTTGCCAATGCCCAGCGCCAAAAAATCGGGCGAGCACAGCTCTAAAAAGCGCTGTACATTTTGGGGGTTTGCTACGGTGGATTCTCCCATTTTGTTGCCGGCGGCGTCCAGGCGGGCCAGCTCTCCATATTCGGCTTCTACCGGTACATCAAAGGCGTGGCAAACACGTATTATTTCTTGGGTTGCCTTTGCGTTTTCTTCCAGCGGCAGGGCAGAGCCATCGTACATAATAGAGGTGAAGCCCAGCTTAAGCATTTCCATGCAGTGCTCAAAGCTATCGCCGTGGTCTAAATGAATGGCCACCGGTACAGACACCTTTTCGGCCATCCACTTTGCTGTTTGAAAAAACCAATCGTGCCAGGCATAGGTGCCGGTGCTTAGGTAATGGGCCAAAATAATGGGGGATTGCATTTCTTCGGCCGCGGTACAAATGGCCCGGATAATATCATAGTTAGCGCCCTGCGTATTAATAGCGGCTACGGCATAATGGCCCTCGTTTGCCTTTTGCAACATTTCTTTTGTGGTTGTAAGCATGGTTTTCTCCTAAAAATACATTGATATGCATTTGCATACGGGCTAAATTTTTACGACTACCTTCATATACTGCTCGGGATTTTGAATCATATCCAAAATGGTGGATTCTACTTCTTCAAGAGTGATAACCTTTGTAATAATTTCGTTTGTTGGCACTTTTTTATTGTGTACAAGGTTAATTGATTCGGGGAATTTGGCATTGGAATTGCGGCAGGGGAAAATATCCAGCTCTTTTTGGGTGCAGCGCACGGTATTAATGCTTACCGGGTCATGGGGCCAGCCAATTAAAGAAATACGCCCGCCATGCCGTACATAATTGTGCATTTCCTGTAATATGCCGGGGGCGCCTGTGCAGTCAATCATTGCATCGGGCAGGGTGCCGCCGCCAACCTCGCGCAAAAAGTCTTCCAGCCCACCGTTTTTAGAGTTAAAAACATGGGGCACGCCCAGTTTTTTTGCCTCATCCAAACGGGATTGCAGCACATCTACCAGTATGGGGGTGGCGCCGTAATTGATGCAGGCAAAAGCAGCCAAAAGTCCAATAGTGCCGGCGCCAAAAACCACCACGTTTTCGCCCTTGATTACACGGGCGCGGGTAGCACCATGCAGGCCAATGGTAAGGGGCTCTACAAGGGTTGCGCGCTCAAAATCAAGGGTATCGGGCAATTTATAAAGAAGCTGTACGGGGTGCAAAAAGTACTTGGCCATCATGCCGTTTTTGTGTACGCCGCACACCCGCAAATTTTCGCAGTTATTAAAACGCCCCTGTTTGCACATATGGCATTCGTTGCAGGGCACATAGGGCTCAAGAGCAACCCTGTCTCCGGGTTTAAGGTCCTTGGTGTTTTCTCCAATTTCTTCTATGGTGCCAACGCCCTCGTGCCCAATACCATCAATAGGGTATTTCATTGTGGGGTTAACGCCGCGGTAAGCTGTAACGTCCGACCCGCAAATACCGCACATTTCAATTTTAACCACCGCGTGGTCCGGCAGCAGGCTGGGCCTTGGCATATCTTTAATAATAAGTTCTCCGGGTTGTAGCAAACTTAATACTTTCATGTTAAAATTCCTCTTTATCGTTTTCGCGTATATAGTCTAGCCCGCCCGGCATAATGCCGGTATTCCAGCCGCCATCGGCAAATATTACCTGCCCAACAATGTAGTTGGACTCGCTGCTTGCCAAAAAGGTAGCAAGGTTTGCAATTTCTTCCACACTGCCAAAACGCCCAATGGGAGATACGGACAAAATCTTTTTCTCATCTAAAATACCGGTGCTAAGCGGCTTTTCTACCATTTCTGTGCGGATCCAGCCCGGCGCAATGGCGTTTACCTTAATGTTGTACATAGCCCACTCGGCGCCAAGCTGCATGGTAAGTAGGTTTATGGCTCCCTTGGTAATGCCATAGGGGGTGCGGCCTACATTAATCATGCGGGTATTGCCGGAGGAAATGTTGATAATGCTGCCGCCGCCGTTTTTGCGCATATACTTGCCCACGGCCTGGCAGCAATAAAGAGGCGCTTTCATGTTAATATCAATCACTTCATCCAGCAGTTCCTCAGATAGTTTTAAAGTGGGGCAGGGGCGCGCAATACCGGCACAGTTTACCAGCACATCAATGTGGCCGTATTTGTTGTAAATGGCGTTGGCCATAGTAAAAATATCGGCCCGGTTGCGCAGGTTTATGCTGTAAAATTCGGCACTGTCTCCCAGTTGCAGGGCAATTTGGGGGCCATCTTCTAAAATATCGGCAATAATAACCTGGGCGCCCTCTTCTACATATTTTTTTGCAATGCCATAGCCAATGCCTCTGGCGCCGCCGGTAACAAGAGCAACCATCCCTTTAAGCCGTTCACAATTCATAGTTACCACCATTTTATTTTTTCTGTAATGTAGTTGCGGTATTCAATAAACTTGGGGTCGGTAATATTGCGCGGATGAGGAAGATCTATAATAAGTTCTTCTTTAATATTGGCGGGTTTGTTGCTAAGGATTATTACCCGCTCGGCCAGGTACACGGCTTCTTCGATATTATGGGTGATAAAAACAATGGTGCTGCCCAGCTCTTTCCATAGGCGGATAACCTCATCCTCTAAGAAAAAGCGAACCTTTACATCCATTTGCCCGTATGGCTCGTCCATCAGCAGTAAATCTGGCTGCATTGCAAAGCTGCGGCCTATAATAATGCGTTGCTCGGCACTTACAGAGAGCTCTCCCGGGTAGGATTTTCTAAATTTTTGCAGCCCCAGCAAATCCAGTATTTGGTTTACCCGTTTTTCTATCTCATCTTTGGGCAGCTTTTTAATTTTTAGTCCATAGGCAATATTGTCTTCTACCGTAAGCCAGGGCAGAGCCGAGGGCTCTTGAAACACAAACGAAATATTGTGTTTTTTAGGGTCGGCAGGGGTGCCGTCAATATAAAGGTCACCTTCGGTAGGCTGGTAAATGCGGGTAAGGCAATTGAGAAATGTGGTTTTGCCGCAGCCGGTTGGGCCTACCACACAAACAAATTCATTTTCGTGAATATTAAAGGTCATATCGTCCAGCACCAAAAGATCGCCAAAGCGTTTGGTTAAATTTTGAACCGCAATTTTAACAGGCTTTTTGTTGGTTGTTTCTGCCATTTTGCTGTCTCCTTTCGCAAATATTAAATTGCAAGATCGGTATTGTCTGAAATAGTAGTGCGAAGGGATAAAAACTCGCGGCTTACAATATCCCGGGGTTTGGGAATATCCACGGGGTAAATTTGTTTTACCTTTGCGGGGCACTCGCTAAGCAGGATAATCCTATCGCCCAAAAAGCAGGCTTCTTCAATATTGTTGGTAACAAAAATAATGGTTCTTTTGTCTTTTTCCCAGGTTTTTAAAAGCTCTTCCTGCATAGAGTAGCGGGTTTGGGCATCCAACTGGCCAAAGGGCTCGTCCATAATAAGCACCCGTGGGTTGTTGGCGTAAGCCCTTGCAATGCCAACCCTCTGCTTCATACCGCCAGAAAGTTGATATGGGTACGATTTTTCGAACCCGGTAAGGCCAACAAGGTCTATATATTTTTGAGAAATCTCCCTGCGTTTTGCTTTGGGCATGCCCGCAAACTTAAGGCCAAGCTCTACGTTTTGCATAACGGTTTTAAAGGGCATAAGGGCCAGCTTTTGAAATACCATAGAAATCTCGGGGTTTACGCCCTTTACAGGCTGGCCGCGGTACAGTACTTCGCCGCTGGTTTTTTCTTCCAGGCCGGCAATAATGTTAAGCAGTACGGTTTTGCCGCAGTGCCCCGGCCCCAAAATTACAAGAAACTCGCCCTCGTGCACGTCAAAGCTAACATCCTCTATGGCTGTAAAATAATCTTTGCCGCCAAAAAATGTTTTAGAAATATTTTTAACCTGCATTAGTTTTGTCAATTGTTTTTCCATGGGCAAACCACCTTCTCCAATACATTCAAAAGAACAGCCAGCAAAGAGCCAATGATGGCAATGGTAATAACAGCCACCAAAACAAGGGCCATATCTCCCCCTTGCCAGCCACGGGTAACAAGCGCGCCAAGGCCCTTTTGGGCAGCAATCATTTCGGCTGCCAGCACAGTGGTCCATCCGCTGCTTACTGAGGTGCGTATGCCTGCAAAAATAGAGGGAAGTGCGGTGGGAATTACAATTTGGCGCAATATCTGAAAATTGCTGCCGCCAAACACCTTGCCAACGTCCACGTTGATTTTATCTACCATAGAAATACCGGCGGCGGTGTTTATAACCAGCGGCACAAAGGTGCCTATAAATACCAGCAGTACTTTTGGAAATTCTCCAATGCCAAACCACATAATAACAATGGGGATCCACGCAATGGGAGGAATGGGGCGAATGAGCTCGAAAAGGCTGCCGATAATGGCTTTGCAGGCTCGGTTCCACCCGATGAGAATACCAAGGGTGATGCCAATAATCCACGCCATTAAAAGCGCAGTTAAAACCCTTTGCAAGCTGGCCCATGCGTGGCCAAACAAAGATGTTTTAGCAATTGGCTTTTCGAACACACGTATAAGACGATCGAACACAGCCATTGGCCCCGGCATTAAGCGGGGATTGTTTGCCGAAAACAATACCCAGGCCACAACAACAAGAGCGACAGCCAAAACGGGAAGCCCCCACCATAAAAGCAGTTGCAGAGGCGTTCTCTTTTTTTGTACGTCCATTTAAAACACCTCTCTTTCAGCGCACTGTTTTCCAGCGCAAAAAATGCTTTTCTAATAAAGACAAACCGGCAGACAAAACGGCGCCGATGGCACCAATAACCACCATGCCTACAATTACAATGTCTGGGCGGGCCACGGTACGGCCAAGCTGAATCATATAGCCAAGGCCTGCACTGGCAGCCAGCATTTCGGCTGCTACCAGGGTAGACCACGCGTTGCCGAGTGCAACACGAATGCCCGCAAACACCATGGGCAGGGCAGAGGGGATGCCAACCTTGTAAAATATCTCGAAATTGGGGGCGCCAAACGTTTTAGAAACATTGATAAGTGTTTGGTTGGCAAGCTTAATACCCGTATAAGCATTGATTACGCAGGGCACAAAAGCGGTAAAGAAAATGATAAGCGCTTTGGCCTGCAGGCCAATGCCCATCCAAACCACAACAAGTGGAATCCACGCAATGGGGGGAATGGGGCGGATAAGCTCGAAGATGGGACGAATAAACCGATCGGCATATTTCCACCAGCCCATAAACAAACCAAGCGGAATACCAATAACAATGGCGAGGAAAAAGCCCGACAAAGCCACCTGTAAGCTGGCTAAAATATTTACGCCCAGCACGTTGCCATCCGGTGGTTTGTTGCCTACCTTAAAAATTAATGTTTGCAAAATGGTGGTGGGAGCAGGCAGCGTTTTTTCGTTTACAATGCCAGATTTTACGGCTACTTGCCATATAAGAAGAAAAATTAATATACCGGCGGCACCCATTAAGGTATATTTAAGGTTGTCTCTTTTTTGTTTTTTCTTCCATTGCTGCTGCAGGTCTTCAAGATGTTTTGCATCCAACGGCATGCGTACATCCCTCCTTTAATAGATGAAGCTGCCGCAGGCACAATTTTTATGTAAAAAAATGTGCCTGCGACAGTTAGACGAATTTAAATCGTATTCAACCGTTTTGTTGTGAAAAAAGCAGGCAAAGCCGATTGGGAAATAAGGCTTTTATCCGGCCGCATCCAAAATTTCATTTAAAAGTTTTGCGTCGGTGTGTCCCAAAAACTTAGCATCGTCACCCTCGGCATAGTTGCCATATTCGATAAAGAAGTCAAGGATATTCATCAATTTGCCTTCCATCTCGCTGTAGTCCTGGCCTTCTGCCTTATTGTTCATCATGTCGCAGGCTTCTTGCAGGGTGTAGTAGGTATCGGAATTTAGGTATTTTGCGGCCACTTCGGCATCCATGCTGTTGCCGCTTTCGTCGCTAAAATCTACCAAATACTGAACCGCTTGCTCTTCGTTTTCTTTCATCCAATCAAGGGCTTTAAAGTAAAATTCTAAAAAGATTTTCATAGCTTCATACTTTTCGGCATCGGCGTAGCTGTTTTTGTTGGCTACAATGTTGCACATAAGGCCTGTATCGGCCATGTTGCCGCTAGAAACCGCTGTGAAATTTTCGGTGTCTTCCAACATGGGGAAGGTACCGGCCGAACCGGTTAAAACAACAAGGTCACCTTCGCCTGCCAAAAACGCGCTGTAAGCGGTAGGTACATCCATTGCAATAAAGGTTACATCTTCTGGAGCAAGGCCAAAGCCGCCCAAGGTTTTAATAAGTAAGTAATGAAGAACGGTGCCGGTATTGCACAAAACGGTTTTGCCTTTCCAAGAGGCGGCATCGCCGTAAATGTCGGCGCTTACGGTGTTGTTGCCTTTGCCGGCGGCAACAATGTCAGAATCGTTGCGGGCAAATACATACTGTGTTCCGTTATCGGAGTTGGTAGCGCCCAGCACTACGGCATCGTAGCCCAAAACGCCCGATAAAACACCGCCAACACCGGTAAAACCAATATCCCATCCGTCCGAAGAAAGGGATTCCATTTGAACAGGGCCGTTGGAAAACAGTACCTCATCCATTTCGATGCCGGCTTCTTCAAACCAGCCCTCTTGCTGTGCAATGTAAATGGGTGTGTAGTTAAGGCTGCCGCTAATGCCCGAAACAGTTAGGCTATAGGTCTTATCCGGGGTATTTGCATCGCTTCCTGTAGAAGCGGTTGAACCAGATCCTCCGCATCCGGCGAAGAGTGCCAGAACCAACACCAGAGACAAAATTGACGATACAGCTTTTTTCATGTCTACCCTCCGTAAATAAATGTTTGTTTTCTTTTTTTGTTTGTCTTTTGCAAATGCTTTTACTAAATGCGTCGACAAATTTAATAGGAGCATCTTGCTTTTGCAACATAATCCTAACATAAAGCAATTGGCTGTGTCTTTTGATTTTACGCAAACGTTGCTCGTGAATTTGCATATAATACGATGATTTTTTTGTAAGTTTTAAGATATGACATATTTAATTTTCATAAAATTATACTAACTTTATTGCGCAAATGCCGAGGTTTGTTTTTTGTCAATTAACAATTATTACAATAAATTTTTTAAAAATTGTTGCTAATGCTGTAATATTTAAAATTTAAACGGCACATTTTTTGCATTTTTAATGTTGGCAAGAAGAATAAATTGAAGTTTGAGCAAAAAATATTTCGTATAATTTGGTTAATTATACGAAAATTATTGAGTATATTTGATTTCGTTTTTGCGTAATAGTATGATGTAATAAACAATTATCGTAAAAAGTAGGTGCCAACATGACTCTTAAAGAAATTGCCAGCAAAGTAGGTGTTTCGGTTTCTACCGTTTCGCGCGTGGTAAACCAAAACAACCCCAAAGCAGCAAGCCCCGAGATACAGCAAAAAATATGGGAGGTTGTGCGGGAGGGAGGCTATATTCCAAACAAGGCGGCCCGCTCACTTAAAACAGGCGCCTTTTCTTCGGATAATTTTGAGGAGACCAAAAACATAGCCTGCATTTACGGGCGTACAGACAATACCCTGACAGACCCCTTTTTTACACACATTGCCCACAGCATAGAACAGGAAGCCTTTAAGAATAATTACTTTGTAAAATACTCTTTTTCTGCCACAGAGGTAACTGATGAGCAGTTGCAAAAGCATCTTTCGGGCATAAGTGTAGATGGAGTTGCCATTTTGGGCCGATACGACGATGCGCTTTTGGATTTTATTAGCAAGCAGTGCCCAAATGTGGTTTATACAGGGCTAAACCCAATCCCTTTAAAATACGACCAAGTAATTTGTGAGGGGTACGATGCCGCCTGTGCCGCTATGGATTACCTGTTTGAACTGGGGCATACCAAAATTGCTTATATTGGCGAGCAGCACAAAGAAATACGGTATTATGCCTATAGAGACAGCCTAAAAAAGCGGGGTATTGAGTGTTTGCCAGAGTATGTGGCGGATGTAACCCAATCGTCTGAGGGGGGATACAACGGCGCAAAAGAGCTGATTAAACGTAAAATGACGGCCACCGCGGTTTTTTGCGCCAACGATGTTACCGCTATAGGGGCAATGCGAGCTTTTAAAGAAAACGATATTAGGGTGCCAAAGGATGTTTCTGTAATTGGAATTGATGATATCGAAACCGCCCAGTATATGTCTCCAATGCTTACCACCATACATATTCCCCGCAGCGAGCTTGGTAAAATTGCAATGCAAACATTGATGCGCCGTATTCAAAAAATGCACCGCCTCCCCATGAAAATATCCCTGCCTTTTTATGTGGCAAAAAGGGAAAGCTGCCGAAGGCTGTAGACTTTGCAATATACAGGGGCATTTGGAGAGAAACAGTTGGCTTTACAGGGCAGATAATGCGGAATGATGTAAGGTGAATTTACTTCATAAACAAACCACAAAATACCCTCGGCTGCAATACCGCCGGGGGTGTTTTGTGGTTTGTTTTAAAGGAGGAGAAGAAGGCAGGCATAAAAGGCCAACAAATGGGGCAAAGGTGCGCTGTATTCCATTTACAAATTGAAGATGATAAACTGTAAGCAAGTGGTAAGGTTTGCAATACAACCGATATATTTTAAAGATTTTTGCAAGCGGCACACTGATATAATATGGATTGCCGCAGCTTAACGCCTTTACTGTGCAATACCAGTTAATTGATATTTTGATTGAATAAGATTGCATCATTTGCATAGTATGCACAGCTTGCTGGCAGTGATATGCAAGGCGGCCAAAAGGGAGGTGCCGTAGCGTGAAGAAAAGAACTTATGTTGCCATAGACCTAAAATCTTTCTACGCTTCGGTAGAGTGTATTGAGCGCAGCCTTGACCCAATGACAACAAACCTTGTGGTAGCAGACCCCAGCCGAACCGAAAAAACCATTTGCCTTGCGGTTTCGCCTACCCTTAAAGCATACGATATCCCCGGCAGGGCACGGCTTTTTGAGGTTGTGCAAAAGGTGAGAGAGGCCAACGCCAAACGCAAACGAAAAGCGCCCGGCCGTGTTTTTACAGGGGCGTCTTACAATGCGCCAGAGCTGGAGGCTTCTCCGGAGCTATCGATTGATTACATTGTAGCGCCGCCGCAGATGGCGCACTATATGAAGTGCAGTGCGCAAATTTATAATACTTATCTTAAATATATAGCGCCCGAAGATATCCATGTATATTCCATAGACGAAGTTTTTATGGATGTGACCGATTACCTTAGTACCTATCGCCTAAGTGCCCGCGAGCTTGTGATGGAGATGATTCTTGATGTGTTGGGCAGCACCGGTATTACCGCAACGGCGGGCATAGGCACAAACCTGTATCTTGCCAAGGTGGCTATGGATATAGGCGCAAAGCATGTTGCACCCGATGAAAACGGGGTTAGAATTGCAGAACTGGACGAAATATCTTACCGACAGTCTTTGTGGGAGCACCGCCCTCTTACCGATTTTTGGCGCATTGGGCATGGATATGCAAAAAAACTGCAAGACCTTGGCCTTATGACAATGGGCGATGTGGCAAGATGCTCGATAGGCGGCGCTGCCGACAGCCACAACGAGGAGATGTTGTACAAACTGTTTGGCATAAATGCCGAGCTGCTGATAGACCATGCCTGGGGCTGGGAGCCCTGTAGAATGAAGGACATTAAAGCCTATAAACCCAGCACAAACAGCATTGGCTCTGGACAGGTGCTGCAAAGCCCCTACACATTTGATAAAGCAAGGCTGATTGTACGTGAAATGACCGACCTTTTGGTGCTGGATTTGGTGGACAAAGGCCTTGTAACAAACCAACTGGTTTTAACGGTTGGCTACGATATAGATAACCTTAAAGACCCCGAACGTAAAAAAAGTTATCGCGGGGCTGTTACCACAGATTATTATGGGCGCAGGGTGCCAAAGCATGCGCATGGCAGTATAAACCTTGGAGCGCACACATCCTCTACAAAACAGATGTTAGAGGCTGTTTTAGAGCTATACGACGGCATTGTAGACAAAAACCTTTTGGCGCGGCGGGTTAACATTACGGCAAACAATGTTGTGAGCGAAACAGCGGTAACAAGCCCCGATACAGAGCAGATGGACCTTTTTACCGATTATGAGGCGGAAAAAGCAAAAAAGGCCGAGAACGAAGCCGAACTGGCCCGAGAGAAAAAAAGACAAAAGGCCATTTTAACCATTCAGAAAAAATATGGAAAAAACGCGATTTTAAAAGGATCTGACTTTGAAGAAGGAGCTATGACGATTGAGCGCAATAACCAGATTGGAGGGCATAAAAAGTGAGAGGGAAGTATGATGATATCATCAACCTGCCGCATCCTGTTTCTGCCACTCGCCCGCAAATGTCTTTGGCAAACCGCGCGGCGCAGTTTTCTCCTTTTGCTGCGCTTACCGGCTTTGAAGCAGCTATTGCAGAAACGGGGCGGCTTACCGATGGGCGGATAGAACTTGCTGAGGGTACAATTGCCGCGTTGGATAGGAAGCTTGGTATATTGGCAGACGCTGTAGACACAAAGCCGGAGATTGCCATAACCTACTTTTTGCAGGACGAGCGGAAAGAAGGCGGCGCATATGTTACTGTTACCGGCACGGCAAAAAAAATAGATGGTTTTGAGCGGGCAATTGTTTTAGCCGATGGCAAAAAAATTGCAATTGTTGATATTTTGGAGCTTGAAGGCAAGCTGTTTGAAGAATATTTATAGTACAAAAAATTAAGCTGTAAAAGAAAACAGCACAATTTGAAATTTTTGTAAAAAAGCAGATAGCAGTTTGCTATAAAACAGTAGGCAGATGGCATTAAAAGATGCAATGAAAACAAAAAGAGCGGGAGATTTCCCCGCTCTTTTTGTTTTGCAGTGCATGGATGCACTTGTTTTTGTTGATAAGCCTATTACAAGGCGGCAGAATGCAGCGAAACATGGTTTTCTTTTTGTGAAGCAAGCATTTTGCGATACTTGCTGGGCAATATTCCGTGTGTTTTGGTAAATGCCTCCGAAAAACGGCTGGCACTGCGGTAGCCCACCCTGCGCGCAATTTCGTCTAAAAGCATATCGGTTAACAAAAACTCCAATGCGCACTGCATACGGTAGCTTCTTAAATAATCCATTACGGTTACACCCGTGTAGTGCCTAAAAGCTTCCTGCATTTTGTTTACATTCATGCCTATTTGCTGTGCCAGCGCCCGCAGGGACGGAGGGTTTTGAATAGACTGACGCAATATTTTTTGAATATCCTGTACCGCCTGGCGGTCAAACTCTGTATACTGCGGCAGTTCAAAACTATCCAAATTTTCTATAGCGTTTACCAGTGCGGCAAGTATTTCTTCGGCTTTGGCGTTTAAAAACATCAGGGCGGCTTCGCCGGTGTATAGGCAGTTTTTTAAACTAAGCAAAATATCCCTAAATACATGCAAACACCTATTGCCTGCAATTTGCATAATGGCGTAGGGGTCTGCTGCTTTGCCGCAATGTTTTTCGATTGTATCAAACAGTTTTGCGGCGCAGGTTTTGTCTCTAAAAATAAAGCTGGAACCCTTGCAGTAGGTGTCGTGGTTGCAATAGATAAAGCCCGTTGCGCCGGTGGGACGCAATACATTAAAAGAAACATCTTGGGGCAAAAACAAAGCATTTCCGTTTTCTTCTCGGCTTATAAAGTTTTTGCTTTCTTCTAAAAGGGCAATTTCTACATAAGGCTCATCCATTTGGTATGGCTGCACTATTTCTTTAATAATATGGTAGTTTAGCTGCACAAAATAGTGCTCTTTAATATTGCCAAGAGATTTTATCCATCCTTTTTTGGGCAGCGAGGGATAACTGTAAAAGTCGTATGCGTCTTTTGTAGATTTTCTCATCCCTAATTCTTCTAAAAAAGTAAATGAGTCTTCGACTGTTCTCATAACATCCATTTAAATTCTCCCCAAAAACACAAAAAATCTCCTTTAAAACATAAAGTGCGCAAAACCGCTTGCCCACAGCACAAAAGATAGGCTAAACTGCTGGTTAGCGAAAACTAACTAGCTTACTATAGCACCCCAAAAGGAGATTGGTCAATGCATACACAACAGAAAAGCGGTGGAACATCTGCTTTGTTTGCTTTGGGTAAAGAAAAGCAAGCCCCATGGTACCGAGCCGCTTTTTTAAGCATTCTTGGTATTTTGCTAGAGACGTTTCCGTACGTTTCTATCTACAACATTGTTCGTCAGGTGCTTATCGCAAAGTCGCAAAACAGTCCGCTCAATGCCTCTGCAATATGGATGTGGGGCGGCTTAACCCTTATTTCGCTTTTTATCAGCGTGGTTTGCACAATTGCCGGGGGGTATGGGGCACATAAAACAACCTTTAGCCTTATTTATAGCCTGCGAAAAAGAGTGCTTGCCCACCTTGGCAGTTTACCAATGGGGTATTTTACCGCCAACAGCACGGGCGTTATTCAAAAGCAGATGGAAACCGAAATGAAAAAGGTAGAGCAGCATTTGGCGCACAACATACCCAATTTAATTGGGGCGGGGCCACTTCTTGTAGGGCTGCTAGGCTCTGTGTTTATTTTAAATGTTTGGATGGCGCTTGCTGTTTTGGCCGTAATTATAGTTGCGGTACTTATACAGTCTCTTGTTTTTTCTAACAAAAGCATTATGCAAACGGCGGTGGAGGGCAGGGGTTTAAAAACCTAGAAAACAGCATTACTTCTTACCGAGACTATTTGTTGAAGTTTACCAAACGCACTTCCGTGCCGTTTTCTATATTTAAGGTATTAATGCTGTCTCTGCTTACGTTTGTGTTGCCTGTGGCAACCGTTCTTATCTCTGTGTATGGCGGAGAATTACAACTGGTGCTTACCATTATTATGTTTTTAATCATTGCACCCTGCCTGTATTCTCCTATGTTAGAGCTTATGCGCCTTGCAACAGAGGTGCAGCAATCTAACGTTGAAATTGGCCAAATAGAAGCACTTCTTAAAGAGAGCCCGCTGCCGGCAATTAGCCAGCCGCAGTTGCCCAAAAGCTTTGAGGTTGATTTTGAAAATGTTTCGTTCTCGTATCAAGATGCCAGCAACCCGCTGCGGCAATGGGCGCTTAAAGATGTTTCTTTTGCAGCCAATGTGGGCCAAATTACCGCTTTGGTGGGGGGGCCTTCGGGCGGGGGTAAATCTACAGCAGGGCAGCTTTTGTGCCGCTTTTGGGATGTTAGCAATGGCGCCATAAAAATAGGCGGGATTGATATACGGGATATTGCACAAGAAAACCTTATGGATTTTATAGCCTTTGTTTTTCAGGATACCTTTTTATTTGCAAGCACTGTGCACGAAAACATTGCAATGAACCGCAACGTTAGCCGTGCCGAGGTAGAAACTGCGGCTAAAGCGGCTATGTTCCATGACTTTATCATCAATTTGCCGCAGGGGTACGACACAATACTTGGCGATGGCGGTCGGCATTTATCGGGCGGAGAAGCACAGCGCATAGCGATTGCGCGCGCTATTTTAAAGGATTCTCCCATTGTGGTATTGGATGAAGCCACTGCCTTTACCGATGCGGATAACGAAACACTGATACAACAAGCGTTAGAACGGCTTTTAAGCGGCAAAACGGTATTTATGATTGCCCACCGTCTTGCCACTATACAAAATGCCCACCAAATTTTGGTTTTAAAAGACGGCCAACTTGAACAGCAGGGAACACACCAAAATTTGATGGCGCAGGATGGAATTTATCAAAACCTGTGGAATATCCAGCACGAGGTAGAGGGCTGGCAGTTAAAAATAAGCAATGTAAAAGAGAGGGGCTAGCCAATGAAAAACATTTTTAGTAAATATAGCGGCGGCAACCCCAAGATGCTGACTGCACCCACAATATGGGCTTTTGCAGAAAACCTGTGCACCATGCTGCCCTCAATTTTTGCAACCATGTCTATGTGGAACCTGATAAGCGCAATTATAGAAAACAAAGCGGCTAATATTGGCGCTATGTGGGTGTACTGCGCGTGTATGGCGGCGGGGTTTTTATTGCAGGCTTTGGTTTCAACACTTAGCTACCGCTTTAGTTACTATGGCTCGCAAAAAGCCATGGCGCAAATGCGGCTGGATATTGCCGCAAAAATGAAGAATCTTCCGCTTGGGTTTTACTCTGACAAAGAAAGCGGAGAACTTAGCAATACCTTTTTAAGTGACCCCGATAGTTTAGACCAGGCAATGTCTTTTTACATCCCACAAATAATTAGCATGGGGGCACTTTCGGTTTTGTCCTTTATCATGCTTGTTATTACAGATTGGCGCCTTGCACTGCCTATGTATATTGTTTTGCCGCTATGCCTTGTTGTTATGCAGTTGGCAACCAAAATACGTTTAAGGCATGCCCAAAAGGTTCGCAACGCCAAAGCAAAAGCAAGTACCCTGCTTAACGAATATTTGCTGGGCATGCGCAACCTAAAAAGCTATAACCAAACAGGCTCGGGCTTTAACCGTTTAGACGATGCGTACAAGGTGTTATCAACCGAAAGCACAAAAGAAGAAGGCGTGCCCGGCGCGTTAACGCTTTTGGCGGGGCATGGGCTTAACCTTGGTATACCGCTTATTATATTTACCGCGGTTTCTTTGCTGGTAAGCGGCAGCGTAAATATTTTAATTGTGCTTATGTTTTTAATCCTTGCAACGCGGCTGTACTCGCCGCTGTCTACCGCCATAATAAGCATTATTAATTTGCGCGCCTGCGGGGTATCGGCACAGCGGATACAAAATATGCTGGCAGAGCCGGAGCAAACAGGTAAGCAGCAAGATTGTTTAACAGGGAATATTCGCTTTAATAAAGTGAGCTTTTCTTACGGCAACGATGATGTAATTAAAAATGTAAGTTTTGAGGCACCGCAAAACAAGTTAACGGCTTTGGTTGGGCCATCGGGCAGTGGAAATAGCACCCTGCTGCGTTTGGCTTGCCGGTTTTGGGATGTGCAGGGTGGAGAGATTGAGGTTGGCGGCACGCCAATTTCTGCCCTAGAGCCTCAACAGCTTTACGACCAAATTTCGATGGTATTTCAGGAAAACTACTTGTTTGGAGACAGCATACGCAACAACCTACTGTTTGGGCAAACCAATAAAACAGATGACGATATGATACAGGCCTGCCAAAAAGCCTGTTGCCACAATTTTATTATGAAACTGCCCCAAGGGTACGACACTGTAATTGGTGAGGGCGGTGCTACGCTTTCGGGCGGAGAACGCCAGCGCATAGCAATTGCACGCGCCATTTTAAAAAATTCGCCTATTTTGTTGTTGGATGAGCCCACCTCTAGCTTGGATGCGGAAAACGAGGCGCTTGTACAACAGGCACTTGCCGAACTAATAAAAGATAAAACAGTAATTATGATTGCACACCGCCTTAAAACCATTGCCGCAGCAGATAATATTGTGGTGCTGGACAATGGCGAGGTTGCGCAAAGCGGTACGCATGGTCAGCTGCTTTCAGAGCCGGATAATTTATACAGCCATTTATGGAACCTACAGCAACAAGCGCAAACTTGGAATATATCAAACTAAACATTGGAGGAATAAATAATGAACAAAGAACGTAAATGGATTGGCTTTAGGGATATTATTCTCATTGCACTGCTTTCTGCCTTAAGCATCGTCATTCAACTTATATCGGGTGTTCCGTTTGCGGCGGCACCGCAGCTTATGATGTTTATTTCGGTAGCCATAATAATGATAATATGCGGCCCTATTTTTGTGCTGCTTATGAGCAAAGCCCCACGCAGGGGCGCGGCCTTTACCTATGTGGGTATACTTGCCCTTTACTTTTTAATTATAGGGCAGGTGTTTATAGGCATTGTATTTTTTATTGGCGCAATTTTATGCGAGCTTGTATTGCTTGGCGGCGGCTACAAAAGCCCTGTACGCATTGGGCTTTCTTACATGGTATACGCTGTGTTTTATGTTGTTGGCAGCTACTTACCCCACCTTATTTTGGCAGACCAGTACACCGCCCAGTTGGTAGCGGCAGGCATGCCACAGGCAAGTATAGATAGTATGATGAGCTGGTTTGCTTCGCCCCTTATGATATTGCTTGCGGCCATAAATGCTTGCATATGGGCGGCTGTTGGCGCATATATTGGCTACCGCATGCGTAAAAAGCACTTTGCACCTGCCGGTGTAGTATAAATGAACAACGTGAACTCTGTGCCGGGGATACAAACCCATATGCAGCAGGCAAACAATGGTATCACGGTACAAAAATTGGGGCCTATAGACAAGCCCGGCATAGATTGCCGTGTTAGGTTGGCCGCTATTTTTGCGGCATCCTTTTGCGCGTTTTTTCTTCGCAGCGAGTGGATGCTTGGGGTGGCGGCAGTTGTTTGTGCCGTGTGGCTTTTATCCTTAGGCAGCATTAAACAGGCGGCTATTTTTAGCATCCTTTATGCAGTGTTGCTTTGGGTGCAACTTTCTATAAACCCTAACAGCGGGTTTGCCTCTTTACTAATGCTGGCAAATATTGTGCGCCGTATGATGCTGCCCGCATTTGCGGCGCAGCCGCTGTCTAAAATGCCAAGCGGGGTAATGCTGGCGTCACTGGGTAGGCTTAAACTGCCGCGGCAGGCCATTGTGGCGTTGGCGGTGGTGTTTCGGTTTATGCCAACAGTGGCGGGTGAGTACAATGCCATTCGCACTGCGCAAAAATTTAGAGGCATTGGCATTACGGTGTGGGGGCTATTGCTGCATCCCGCCCGCAGCTACGAAACAATTTTGGTGCCGCTGCTTATTCGCGTCACACGCATTGCAGATGAGCTTTCGGCGTCGGCAATGCTGCGTGGCGCGGCCGATAAAGGCGAAAGCAGTAGTTTTCGTAAAATAGGCATTGGAAAAAAAGATATTGTGGCGCTTGTTTTAATGGTTTTAATTTGCGGCGCGCTATTTGCTGTTGATGTAGCAATGAGGTGGCAGGCATGATTGCATTAAAAACGTTTCTTTTTGTTACGGCAATGCCAGCGCAACAGCCGAGAGCCTAAAAAACATTAGTTTGGATATTAAAGCGGGAGAGTGCATTTTGCTTACCGGCGTAAGCGGATGCGGAAAAACAACTGTTACCCGCATTTTAAACGGCCTTTGCCCTCGGTTTTACGAGGGCGAGTTAAGCGGAGAATACCATCTTAATGGGCAGGATACGGCAGAGCTGCAACTTTCTGAAATAGGCAGGCAGGTTGGCAGTGTTTTTCAAGACCCACGCAGCCAGTTTTTTTGCACCAACACAACCGATGAGGTTGTGTTTTCGATGGAAGCCCGCAACTATCCGCAGCCAGAAATGGAGCGCCGGTTAGAAGCGCTTTGTGATATACTGCCCATTCAAAATTTGTTAGAGCAAGAAATTTTTACCTTATCCAGCGGCGAAAAGCAAAAAATAGCCATTGCTTCGGTATGCGCCACAGGCCCAAAAGTTGTGGTGCTGGACGAGCCCAGCGAAAACCTGGATGCAGAGTCTATCGAGCAGTTGGGGCGGCTTTTTGGCACGGCTTAAAGAGCGCGGGCATACTATTGTTATTGCAGAGCACCGCCTTTATTATTTGGCCGATTTGTTTGACCGTATGTTGATAATGGAAAACGGTGAAATAGTACACGAATATACAAAGGCAGAAAAAGATAAGCTGGATAGCAAAACCCTGCAAATGTATGGGTTAAGAAGCCTTGCCCTGCCTGTTTTAGCGGGCGCGCAAGCACGGGCGCGCGTAGGCGATAACGCGCGTGCCAGTGCCGAAAAAATATATGTTGCCAAAGGCAGCAAAGAGATTTTGCAAGATTTAAATATAAACCTGTATGCGGGAGAAATTGTAGCCATTACAGGCAGTAATGGCGCGGGTAAAACAACCCTTTGCCGCATACTTACAGGCGCCGATAAAGAAAACAGCGGCATTGTTAAGTACAATAACATTGCGTTAAAGCCCAAAAAACGCATTCGGCAAGCTTTTTTTGTGCAGCAGGATGCGGATTATCAGTTGTATGCCGATACTGTGTTTAAAGAACTGATGCTCGGTATTTTGAACACTGAAGAAAACAGAATATTAGCCGAAGAATTTTTAAAAGAGATGAATCTCGAGAATTTTAGAAACAGGCACCCGGGCTCACTTTCGGGCGGACAAAAGCAGCGTGTATTACTTGCCGCTGCGGCGCTGCGTCCCGGCTCGGTTATTGTGCTGGATGAGCCAACCAGCGGCCTTGACGGCAGACACATGAAAAAAACCGCCAGTTTTTTACAAAAGCTGGCGGCAAAGGGAACCTGCGTTGTGCTTATTACCCACGATATGGAACTGATAGAAAACTGTGTGGATAGAATTGTTTATATCAATAAGGGCAAAGTGAATTTTAGCTATACAGTAAAGAAAGAGCCAAGCTGATTTATAAAAAATATTGCAT